>NZ_JBITJS010000019.1:0-182688 GCF_044460245.1 Streptomyces sp. NPDC050145
CCGCGCCCCTGAGATGCACACCCTTCGGGTGGCATCTCCCCGATGAGGCGCAGCCTCATCAGGGGCGCGGGGAACTGCGCGAGAAGCCCCACCGGGCAGCACTCGGCGACGAGCCGAGAACCGCCCCTACAGAGGCCGGCCCTGCTTCAAGCGGACCGCGGCACGGCCCTGGGCCCCCCGCGCCTTCCACTCCCTGCGCAGCTCACCCCGGACCCGCGCATCGGCCCGAGCGACAAGCCGCCGGTTCTCCCGCAGCAGCTTGCGGTAACTGTCGAGCCGCCGCTGATGCAACCGCCCGTCGGCCAGCGCAGCGACCACCGCACAGCCGGGCTCCGCCTCGTGCGCGCAGTCGTGGAACCGGCACTGCTCCGCCAGCTCCGTGATCTCCGCGAAGACCTGCTCGACCCCGGCCTCGGCGTCGTAGAGCCCGACCCCGCGCAGCCCCGGCGTGTCGATGAGGACGCCGCCGCCGCTGAGCACGAACAGGTTCCGGGTGGTCGTGGTGTGCCGGCCCTTGCCGTCGATGTCCCGTACGGCCTGGACCTCCATGACGTCGGCGCCGACCAGCGCGTTGGCGAGGGTCGACTTCCCGGCGCCCGAGGCGCCGAGCAGCACGGACGTCCCGCCGGCCACGACGGAGCGCAGCACGTCCACGCCGTCGCCGTCGCGGGCGCTGACGGGGAGCACCTGGACGCCGGGCGCGGTGTTCTCGACGTCGGAGACGAGGTACGACAGGCCGAGGGGGTCGGGCACGAGGTCGGCCTTGCTGAGCACGACGACCGGCTGCGCCCCGCTCTCCCAGGCCAGCGCGAGGAACCGCTCGACGCGGCCCAGGTCGAGCTCGGCGGCGAGGGAGACGGCGATGATCGCGTGGTCGACGTTAGCGGCGAGGATCTGCCCCTCGGACCGCTTGGACGAGGTGGACCGCACGAAGGCCGTGCGGCGCGGCAGGTACGCCCGGACGTAGCGCGGGTCGGCGCCCTCGGGATCGACGACGGCCCAGTCCCCCGTGCAGATGACCTTCATCGGGTCACGGGGAACGACGAACTCGGTGTCGGCGCGGACGACGCCGTCGGCGGTGACGACATCGCACTGCCCGCGGTCGACGCGCACCACCCGCCCGGGCAGGAGCCCCTGCTCGGCGTACGGAGCGAACTCCGCGTCCCAGCCGGTGTCCCAGCCGTACGGAAGAAGGGACGACGAGAAATCAGAGGAAGACGAAGAAGACGAAGACGACGAAGAAGAGGTGGAGCTGGAGGAAGACAAGGGGTGACCCTTCACATGGGTGGCCCCGGCATCGCGCACGCACAGGCATGCACGGAAAGAAGAGGGTGAGGTCAGCCGGCGGCCACGGAGGTGGAGTTGACGAACTTCCGGATGCGGGCAACGCCCGTCGCAGCGACAGTCATCGGTCGACACCTCCCGGGTCACACATGGGTCAGAGGCAGCGGCAGCCGCCTGAACGACCACGACCATAACCACCCCCACCGACGGCGCGCCACTGATTTTCGACGGGGTGGCGGCCGGGCACGCCGGAGCGCACCAGTAGCCTGCAACGGCATTCGGCGGCGAAGGAAAGAGGCAGTTCTCATGTGGGGTAGGCGGCGGAGCAACGGAACGGGTCCCTTGGTGCGGGCGGCGGTCGTCGGCGCGCAGGGGCACGGGAAGAGCACGCTGGTGGGGGCGTTGCCCGCGGCGCTGTCCGAGGAGTTCGGCCCGTCGCCCGATCCGGAGGGGCAGTTCGTCACCTCGCGCGGCCCGTACCACCTGCACGACTGCCCCGGCCTGGACGACTTCAGGTCCCGACTCGCGGTCGGAGTCGACCAGTTCGCGGGCGTCCTCCTCGTCGTCTCCGCCGAGGACGGGCCGCTGCCGGAGACCCGTGCGTACGCGGCGGCGGCGCGGGAGGCGGGTGTGGCCCGGATCGCGGTGTACGTCAGCAAGTGCGACCTGGTCGAGGCCGAGGAGATCGCGGAGCTGATCGGCCTGGAGACCCTCGAGATGCTCGGCGAGGAGGGCTACCCGAAATACAAGGTCCCAATGATGTTCAGCTACGCGCTGGACGCCGCCCGCGACCCCAAGTCCAAGAAGGGCCGCCGCGGCCTGGTCCAGCTGGCCCAGACCCTGGACACCCCGTTCCGCTGACCTGCGTGGAGCGAGGCCGCGTCACCCCACGCTCTGCGGGGCCGCGATCTGCCGGACCAGGGTGTCGCGCAGTGCCGTCAGTCTGCTGATCTCCGCGTCGAGCGCGTCGATCCGGAGTTGGACGACACCCGGGGCCGCCCCGGGCGCGGGGGCGGTGCAGCGGCGGGTGGGGTCGGCGAGCAGGAGGTCGATGCGGTCGGCGCAGGCGCGGACGTCCTGCACGGTCAGGCCGAGGGAGAGCAGATGCCGGATGACGCGGATCCGGGCCACGTCCCGCTCGGCGTAGACCCGCTGGCCGGTCCCCGTGCGGCGCGGGGCGGGCAGCAGGCCCCGCTCCTCGTAGAACCGCAGCGCGCGCGGGGTGGTGCCGGCGGCGGCCGCCGCGTCTCCGATACGCATCCGAAGTCTCCCTCGCCCTCACCCGGTACCGCTGGTTCAGATCTCGACCACCAGGGTTCCGAAGTGCCGCCCCTGGTGCAGTTCCTGCAACGCTCCCGGGGCCCGATCGATGCCCGGCAGCGTCACGTACGGGTAGACGAGTTCCCCGGTCCGCAGCCAGGAAGTCAGCCGCTCCCGCCACTCCTCCTCCACTCCCGGGTGCTCGGAGTCCTGGTAGCCGGACAGCGACACCGCCCGCTTGACGATCCCGAACGTGTCGATCGACACCGGTGACGTGCCGCCCGCCAGGTTCGGGTCGAACTGGCCCGACAGCGCCCCGACCAGGCCCACCCGTGCGCCGTGCCGCGCCGACGCGAGGGCCGCGGTGAGCTGTTCGCCCCCGACGTTGTCGATGATCACGTCGTAGCCGTCCGGTGCGGCCTCGGCGAGCGCGTCGGCGAGGGGCCCGGCCCCGGGCACCACGACGGCGTCGTACCCGAGTTCCCGCCGCAGCCGTTCGGCCTTGCCGGGGCTGCGGGTCGTGCCCACGACCCGTCCGGCGCCGAGCAGCCGGGCCACCTGTCCGGCCAGCGAGCCGACGCCGCCCGCCGCGCCCGTCACCAGGACCGTCTCGCCCGCGCGCAGCCGGGTCAGCCGGGTCAGGGCCCCGTAGGCGGCGGACGCCGTGGACAGCAGCGCCACCGGGTCGGGATGCCCCTCGGGCACGACCCGCACCGTGTCCGCGCCGACCACCGCGTACTCCCGCCAGCCGAGCAGGTGCGTGACCAGGGTCCCGACCGGTACGCCGGTGGTGCCGGGCCCGGCGCCCACCACTTCGCCGAGCGCCGGGCCGAACAGGGGCTCGCCGGGCTTCAGGGCCGGCACCTGGAACCCTTCCGCCTCCTGCGACACGAGGGTGCGCAGCCCCGCGAACACGAGGAACTGCCGGTTGCGGACGAGGAGCTGACCGGCTCCGGGGCGGGGCACCGGCGCCTCGGCGACCCGGAAGTGCTCCGGGGCCGGCAGACCGGTGGGGTTGCTGACGAGCTGGACTTCGCGACCGAGGGACGGTGCGGACATGGGTGACCTCCGGGGCCGTGGCCGTAGTGCCTGAACGGGTGCCGGGACGCTAAACCCTGACGTACGGGTGAGAGGCAAGGAGAGGACCGTGTCGTCGCGTCGCCAGGACGTGGACATCCGCGCGCCCGACACCGCATCCTGCTCTGTAGACCGAACGAAGCACACTGCGGGCGTACGGTATATCGAACGCAGGCTGAAGAGAAGGGGGAGAGGCGTGAGCGACTCCGAGAACTCGATCCGGGGCATGCTGGCCACGAATCTGAGACGGGCCAGGACCGAGCGGGGACTGTCGATCTCCGAGCTGTCCCGGCGTTCGAAGATCGGCAAGGCGACGCTGTCGCAGCTGGAGTCCGGCACGGGGAACCCCACGATCGAGACGGTGTTCAGCCTCTCGCGCGTCCTGGAGGTGGCCGTCTCCGACCTCCTCGACGCCCGCCCGCCCGGGGGCCTGACCGTGGTCCGCGCCGAGGAGGTGGAGGTGCTCAGCGGCGAGGGGGTCGACCTGCGCCCGCTGCGCCGCATCGAGACCGGCGAGGCCGTCTTCGAGGTCTTCGACCAGCGCGTTCGCGCCAAGTGCCGTCAGGAGTCGCTCGGTCACGTCGGCACCGAGCACACCATCGTGCAAACCGGCCGGCTCGGCGTGCAGGTCGACGGGCACGAGGTGGAACTGGGGCCCGGGGACTACGTCGGCTTCGACGCCGCGTCCCCGCACAGCTACACGGCGCTCGACGACGACGTGCACTCGGTGCTGCTGCTCCAGTACCGCGCGGACCAGCGGCTGCACCTGTCCGACCCGACACTGGACTCCCCCTCCCCCTCCTCCGAAATCCGTCCGACGTGACCGTTGACACGTTCTGAACCCTCGCCGTACGTTCCCAGTGTTCGCTTTACCGAACACGGAGGGTTCGATGTACGGAACACGCGTGGCGGTGCTGGGCGCGGGCATCGTCGGCGCCGCCTGCGCTCGCGAGCTGGCTCTGGCCGGGCTCGAGGTCACCGTCGTGGACCGCGGCGGCGCGGCGTCGGCGACCACCTCGCACGGCGAGGGCAATGTGCTGGTCTCCGACAAGGGCCCGGGCCCCGAGCTCGAACTCGCCCAGCTCTCCCGGACGTTGTGGCCGCAGATCCTCGCCGCGGTCGCCGAACGCTCCGCCCGGGCGGCGCACGCCGTCGAGTGGGAGCCGAAGGGCGGCATCGTCGTCGCGACCACCGGCGCCGGGGCCGAAGGACTGGCCCGGTTCGCCGCCGAGCAGCGCGCGGCGGGCGTCCGCGCCGACGTCCTCGACGCGCGGCAGCTCGCCGAGGCCGAGCCGCAGGTGACCCGCGAGCAGACAGCCGCCCTGCACTACCCCGAGGACGCCCAGGTCCAGCCCGCCGGAGCGGCCGCCGCGCTGCTCGGCGACGCGCTCGCCGCGGGCGCGACCCTGCACACGGGCCGCGAGGTGCTCGGCGCGGTCGTCCGGGGCGGCCGGATCACCGGGGTCCGCACCTCGTCCGGCCTGCTGGAGGCCGACTGGTTCGTGAACGCGGCGGGCCCCTGGTCCGGCGAACTGTCCGCCCGGCTCGGCGCCCCCGTGGACGTCCGGCCCCGCCGCGGCGACGTCCTGGTGACGACGCCGCTGCCGCCGACGGTCTTCCACAAGGTCTACGACGCGGACTACGTGGGCGCGGTCGGCAGCAGCGCCGAGGACCTGCAGACCTCCGCGGTCGTGGAGTCCACCCGCGGCGGCAGCGTGCTCATCGGTTCCTCGCGCCGCCGGGTCGGCTTCGACGACCGGCTGCGTCCCGAGGTCCTGTCGGCCGTCGCCGCGAAGGCCCTGCGCCTGTTCCCGGCGCTGGCCGGGGTCCCGGTGATGCGCGCGTACGGCGGCTTCCGGCCCTACGTCCCCGATCACCTCCCGGTCATCGGCGCCGATCCGCGTCTCGACGGCCTGTGGCACGCGGGCGGCCACGAGGGTGCCGGAATCGGGCTGTCCGTGGGCACGGGTCGGCTGCTGCGGAACCTGATGCTGGGCGAGCCGACGGACCTGGACGCGTCCCCGTTCCGCGTGGACCGGCCGGCCGTGCTGGGTACCGGCGCCCGCCCCTTGAGTGAGGAGTCGATATGAGCCCCCGACGTGTCCGTGCCGGGTCCGACGCGGTGCGCCGGCGGGACCGGCCGCTGCGGATCACCGTCGACGGCGAGCCGGTCGACGGGATCGCCGGGCAGACCGTCGCGGGCGTCCTGCTCGCCGCCGACCGCCTGGCGTGGCGCGAGGGCCGCTCCGGCGCGCCGCGCGGGGTGTTCTGCGGGATCGGCGTCTGCTTCGACTGCCTGGTGACGGTCGGCGGGGAGCGGGACGTGCGGGCCTGCCGCCGCCGCGCCCGGGACGGCGACGTCGTCACGACCCAGAGCCGACGCGCCCCCGACCCGGAACGCGCCCCGGCCGACCCCGATACGCCCGACACCCTTGGAACGGAGGGCTCATGACGGTCCGTCATGTCGTGATCGTCGGCGCGGGCCCCGCGGGTCTCGCCGCCGCCGGGACCGCCCTGGCCGCCGGCGCCCGGGTCACCCTGATCGACGCCGCCGACCGGCCCGGCGGCCAGTACCACCGGATGCTGCCCGAGGCGTACGAAGCGGCCCGGCCCGAAGTGCTGCACCACGGCTGGCGGGCCTTCGACCGGAGCCGCCGCCGGGTGCTCGGCCACCCGCGGTGCGCCTGGTGGTCCGACACCTCGGTGTGGGCGCTCGAACGTCCGGACCCCGAGCGGCCCGGCCCGCCGCGCGTGCACGTCCTGTGCGGCCCGGCGGACTCCGGCGGCCGGCGCCGCCGCACGCTCGACCCCGACGCGCTGGTGCTCGCGGCCGGCGCCCACGACCGCGTACTCCCGTTCCCCGGCTGGGAGTTGCCCGGCGTGTTCACCGCCGGCGCCGCGCAGGCGCTCGCGAAGGGCGAGCGGGTCGTGGTCGGCGACCGGGTCGTCGTGGCGGGCACCGGGCCGTTCCTGCTGCCCGTGGCCGCCTCGCTCCTCGAAGCGGGCTCGCGGGTCCTCGAGGTCCTGGAGGCCAACACGCCGGGCACCGTCGCCCGCGGCTGGTCGCGACGGCCCTGGCAGCTCGCCGCGCAGGCCGCGAAAGGCGGTGAACTCGCCGAGTACGCCGCCCTGTTGCTCCGCGGCCGGGTGCCGTACCGCACCGGCCGCACCGTGGTCGAGGCGCGCGGCGACGGCCGGGTCGAGGAGGTCGTCACCGCGCGGCTGCGCGCCGACTGGTCGGTCGTCCCGGGCAGCGAGCGCACGCTGGCGGTGGACGCGGCGTGCGTGACGCACGGCTTCAGCCCCCAGCTGGAGCTGCCCGTGGCCGCCGGATGCGCGCTGCGCGGCGGGTCCGGCGGGGAGTTCGTGGAGGTCGACGCCGACCAGGCCACCACCGTCCCCGGCGTCTACGCGGCCGGGGAGATCACCGGTATCGCGGGCGCCCCGGCCGCGCGGGCCGAGGGCGCGCTCGCCGGGTGGCTGGCCGCCGGTGGCGATCCGGAGGCGGCCCCGCTGCGGCCGCTGCGGCGCGGCCGGGACCAGGGCCGCGCGTTCGCCGCGCGTCTGGCCCGCGCGCATCCGATCGGCGCGGCCTGGCCCGAGTGGCTGCGCCCCGACACGGTCGTCTGCCGCTGCGAGGAGGCCGACTACGCCTCCTTGTGCCGGGCGGCCGCGCGTCCGGAGAGCGGCTCGGCGCGGGTCGCGAAGCTGGAGACGCGCGCGGGGCTCGGCCCCTGCCAGGCCCGGATCTGCGGGCCCACGGTCGCGGAGCTCGACGCCCGGCTGTCCGGGGCGCCTTCGGAGTGCCCGGTCGAGGGCCTGCCGGCGCCCGCGTCGCACCGGCGCCCGATCGCCCAGCCCATCCGGCTCGGCGACCTGGCCGCGCCGCCCGAGCCGGCCGAGCCGCAGCACCCCTGAACCACCCCTGAGTCACCCCTGAACCACCTCTGAATCCCTATCAGTTCCCTTCATCAGGAGCAGAGTTCATGAGCGAAACCCAGAAGAAGTCACTGTCCCTCGGCGGCGTGATCGTGGCCACCGCTCTCCCCTACTACGAGGACGGCTCCGCCCCGGCCGGTCTCGCCGTGGACTACGACCGGTACGCCGACCACTGCCGCTGGCTCGTGGAGAACGGCTGCCGCGGCGTCGGCCCGAACGGCTCGCTCGGCGAGTACTCCTCGCTGACCGACGACGAGCGCCGCAAGGTCGCGCGGACCGCGAAGGAAGCGGTCGGCGACACGGGCGTCGTGGTCGTCGGCGTGCACGGCGTCGGCTCGCACCAGGCCAGGTACTGGGCCGAGATCGCCGCCGAGGACGGCGCGGACGGCCTGCTCTGTCTGCCGCCGACCATGTACCGCGCCAACCGGGGCGAGGTCCTCGCCCACTTCGAGGCGGTGGCCTCCGTCGGCCTGCCCGTCATGGTCTACAACAACCCGATCGACACCAAGGTCGACCTGACCCCGGACCTGATCGCGGAGATCGCGCGGATCGAGAACGTGGTCGCCGTCAAGGAGTTCTCCGGCGACGTCCGCCGCGTCCTGGAGATCAAGGAGCAGGCCCCCGGTCTGGAGATCGTCAGCGGCGCCGACGACGTCGTCCTGGAGAGCCTCCTCATGGGCGCCACCGGCTGGTTCGCCGGCTTCCCGAACGTGTTCCCCGCCGAGTCGGCCCGCCTGTACGAACTGGCCACCGCCGGCAAGCTGGAGGAGGCCCGCGCGCTGTACGAGCCGCTGGTCGCCGCGTTCCGCTGGGACTCGCGCACCGAGTTCGTGCAGGCCATCAAACTGGGCATGGAGCAGGTCGGCCGGTACGGCGGCCCGTGCCGTCCGCCGCGCGGCCCGCTCACCGCCCGGATGCGCGAGCAGGTCGAGGCCGACATGGCCCGCGCGATCGCCGCGCTGGAAGAGCGGTCCGCCCGATGAGGTCGGTCCGCACGATCAGTGCCGTCGACTCGCACACCGAGGGCATGCCCACCCGAGTCGTCACCGGCGGGGTGGGCCCGATCCCGGGCGGCACGATGGCCGAGCGCCGCCGGTACGCCGTGGAGCACCTGGACGGGCTGCGCCGGTTCCTGGTCGACGAGCCGCGCGGGCACTCCGCGATGAGCGGCGCGATCCTCCAGCCGCCGACCCGGCCGGACGCCGACTGGGGCGTGCTCTACATCGAGGTCAGCGGCTTCCTGCCGATGTGCGGGCACGGCACGATCGGCGTGGCCACGGTCCTCGTCGAGACGGGCATGGTCGAGGTCACCGAGCCGGAGACCCGGGTCCGCCTCGACACGCCCGCCGGGCTCGTCGAGGCACGGGTCACGGTGCGGGACGGCCGCGCCGAGAAGGTCACGCTGCGCAATGTGGACTCGTTCGCGCTCGAACTCGACGCGTCCGTCAAGGTGCCCGGTCTCGGTGAGGTCCGGTACGACATGGCGTACGGCGGGAATTTCTACGCGATCGCCGAACTCGCCCCGTTGGGGCTGCCGTTCGACCGGGCGCGCAAGGACGAGATCCTCGCCGCGGGCCTGGCCGTCATGAAGACGATCAACGAGCGGAACCGTCCGGTGCACCCGGCCGACCCGCTCATCGGCGGCTGCAAGCACGTGCAGTTCCTCGCCCCCGACTCCGACGCGCGGCACTCGCGCAACGCGATGGCGATCCACCCCGGCTGGTTCGACCGCTCCCCCTGCGGCACCGGCACCTCCGCGCGCATGGCCCAGCTCCACGCGCGCGGCGAACTGCCCCTGCGCACCGAGTTCGTGAACGAGTCGTTCATCGGCACGCGGTTCACCGGCCGGCTCCTGGAGACCGCCGAGATCGGCGGACTCCCCGGTGTCGTCCCCGAGTTCTCCGGCCGGTCCTGGATCACCGCCACCGCGAACTACCTGCTCGACCCGAGCGACCCGTTCCCCCACGGGTTCGTGCTCTAGCGCATCCCCCGCACCCCTACGCGCCCCTACGTATCCACGGAGGGAACCCCCCGTGTCCCGTTCGACACCCGTCATCCGCCCACCGAGAGCGGCCCCGAGCGGCGGCCTGTTCTCCCGGCAGGGCATCTTCCGACTCAAGCCCGTCTCCTCCTCCGAGGAGGAAGAGACGGGCGGCCTGCGCCGGACCATGGGACTGTGGCAGCTCGTCGCCCTCAGCCTCGGTGGCCTGGTCGGCGCCGGCGTCTTCTCCCTCGCCGGTGTCGTCGCCCACGAGGACGCCGGGCCCGGCGTCCTGATCTCGTTCCTCGTCGCCATCATCGCGAGCACGGCCGCCGCGCTCTGCTACGCCGAGTTCGCCGGCGTCATCCCGAAGGCCGGCTCCGCCTACACGTACTCGTACGCCGCGCTCGGCGAGGTCGTCGGCTGGCTCATCGGCTGGGACCTGCTCCTGGAGTACACGGCGATCGTCGCCGTGGTCGCCATCGCGGTGTCCGGCTACTTCTCGTACATCCTGGAGCGGGTCGGGATCGACCTGCCGTCCTGGATGCTCGGCGCGCCCGGCACCGGCCCCGGGCACAAGGTCGACCTGTTCGCCGCCGTGCTCTGTCTGCTTCTCGCCTTCGTGCTGTCGCGCGGCACCAAGGAATCGGCCCGCTTCGAGACGATCCTCGTCGTCGTCAAGCTCGGCATCGTCGCCCTGGTCGTGATCGCGGGCGCCTTCCACATCTCGGCCGGGAACTACACGCCGTTCCTGCCGTTCGGGCTCGGCGGCGCGTTCACCGGCGCCGCGACCGCGTTCTTCGCCGTGTACGGCTACGACGCGATGAGCGCGGCCGCGGAGGAGAGCGCCGAGGCGAAGAAGGTGCTGCCGAAGGCGATCGTGATCTCGCTGGCCATCGCCGCCGTCATCTACCTGCTGGTGTGCCTCGTGCTCCTCGGCATGCAGGACTACCGGGACATCGACACGCAGAGCCCGTTCTCCAGCGCGCTCGGTGCCGTCGGACTCGGCGGGCTCGGCATCGTCGTCGCGGTCGGCGCGATCATCGGCATCACCACCTCCGCGTTCGCCAACATGCTGGCCGTCTCCCGCGTCTGGTTCTCCATGAGCCGCGACGGGCTGCTGCCCCGCTACTTCGCGAAGAACCACGAGAAGCGGCACGTGCCGACGCGGGTGATCTGGCCCGTGGGCGTCGGCTCCGCGCTCATCGCCGGCCTCCTGCCCATCCGGGAGGCGGCCGACCTCACCAACATCGGCATCCTGGCGGCCTTCACGGTCGTCGCGATCGCCATCGTGGTCCTGCGCCGCACCCGCCCCGACCTCCCCCGCTCCTTCCGCACCCCGCTGGTCCCCCTGGTCCCGGCGATCGGCGTGGCCTTCTCCCTCTGGCTCATCGCCAACCTCGACTGGGTCACCTGGGTGCGCTTCGCCGTGTGGATGGTCCTCGGCCTGATCCTCTACTTCTCCTTCGGCGTCCGGCACTCGGAGGAGAACAAGCCCCGAGTCGCCACGCAGGAAGACCTGCCGGAAAGGACGGCGTCATGAACACGGACCGCGCCATGAACACCGTCGCGCGTGACCCCGACGAGGCCGTGACCGCCGCCGCCGGTGCGGTCGCCGGGTGGGCCGGGGCGGCACCCCGGGAGCGGGGGCGGGCCCTGGAGACGGTCGCCGACGCACTGGAGGCGGAGCGGGAGGAGCTGGTCGCGCTCGCCGACTCCGAGACGCACCTCGGCACAGCCCGGCTCACGGGCGAGCTGAAGCGAACCGCCTTCCAACTCCGCTTCTTCGCCGAGGAGTTGCGCGAGGGAAGGTTCCTCGACGTGCGGATCGACCACGCCGATCCGCAGTGGCCCACCGGGCCGCGTCCCGAACTGCGCCGGTTCCGCACCGCGATCGGCCCGGTCCTGGTGTTCGGAGCCAGCAACTTCCCGTTCGCGTTCAGCGTCGCCGGCGGCGACACCGCGTCGGCCCTGGCCGCGGGCTGCCCGGTCGTCGTCAAGGCACACCCGGGGCACCCCGGGCTCTCCCGCCGCACCGCCGAGATCGTCGGTGCGGCACTGAGCAAGGCCGGTGCGCCGGACAGCGTGTTCGGACTGGTCGAGGGCGAGCGGGCCGGCGTGGACGCGCTGCGCCACCCGCTGCTGCGCGCCGCCGCGTTCACCGGCTCCGAGCGCGGCGGTCTGGCGCTGGCCCGGATCGCCGCCGAACGACCCGAACCCGTCCCGTTCTACGGAGAGTTGGGCAGCGTCAACCCGGTGGTCGTCACCCCGGCGGCGGCCCGTGCCCGCGGTGCGGAGATCGCCGAGGGGTACGTCGGGTCGCTCACGCAGGGCGCGGGGCAGTTCTGCACGAACCCGGGTCTGCTGTTCGTGCCCGCCGACGGTCCGGTGGACGAGATCGTACGGCGGCTGCGGGCCGCCCCCGCCGCGCCGATGCTCGGCGACTGGATCAGTGACGCCTACGTCGCCGGGGCGGACCGGCTGGCCGCGCTGCCCGCGAGCAGCCGGCTGGTGTGGCCGAAGGACGGGGCGTCGGCGGCGCCGCGGCTGCTCGGCATGGATCTGGCGGACTTCGCCGGGGACGTGCGGGTCGCCGCCACGGAGTGCTTCGGCCCGCTGGGTCTGGTCGTCACGTACGAGCGGCTCGCGGACGTGGCGGCCGTGATCGCCTCGCTGCCCGGGCAGCTCACCGCCTCCCTCCACGGCGAGCCCGAAGAGGGCGACGCGCTCACGGAACTGACGGCCGCGCTGGCCGAACGCAGTGGCCGCGTGCTGTGGAACCAGTGGCCCACCGGGGTCTCGGTCACGCACGCGATGCAGCACGGCAGCCCGTTCCCCGCCACCACCGCGCCCACCACCACGTCCGTCGGCACCGCCGCGATCGAGCGGTTCCTGCGCCCGGTCGCCTACCAGGCGTGGCCGCAGGACCTGCTGCCACCGGCGCTGCGCGACGGCAACCCGTGGGGGGTGCCGCAGCGGATCGACGGACGCCTCACTCCGTGACGGGGCCCGGCGTGACGGGGTCCTCCAGCGTCGGGACGCACGGGGACAGCAGTGGCTCCGTGTGCTCGGTGACCGCGCCCCGGACGAGCCGGAACACCCGGACCGCGTTCGCGTGCTCGGGGTCCTCGTCGTCGAGCACGTGCAGGAGTCCGTAGGAACCGGGGGCGACCCGCCCCACGTGCCGGAAGAGGGCGACGACGTCCGGTGGGGAGCGGTGGTTGGAGTGGCCGCCGAGGTGGAGGAACGGCTCGCCGTTCATCCACCTCAGGTCGAGCAGATACGGACTGGCCAGCGCGTCGACGCGGGTGCGCAGTGCGTCGACGGTCCGGCGCAGCCGGCCCGCGTCCTCGTCCTCGCCCGCGCTCTCGCGGACCGTGATCCAGCCGTGGTACTCCAACACGCGCCGATCCTAAGGCGTGTCCGCTCAGCCGCCCTCAGCGCGAGAGCGTCTGGTCGCGCCAGCGGATGTACTGCTCGTCGGGGTCTCCGGTGTAGGACCAGGGGACGTCGGTGGCGCGGTTGTCGAGCAACTGGAAGACCTCGCCCAGGCGTTCGGTGAGGCCGGCCTTGGTCAGGCCGTGGGCCAGGTGGTTGAGGTCGGCGACGTCCTGGGCGCCGGGGACGCGGTGGGTGATCCACTTGTCCAGCGCCGTGGTCAGGTCGCGGCGCGCCTGTTCGTCGCTCCAGTGGTGGCTCAGGCCGAGCGAGCCGCGGCCCTCCTCGGCGACCCGGTGCCGGTAGTGCTCGGCGCGGGCCACCTGGGTGAGGACGGCGAGCGGGGACCCGTTCGGCGTGTAGGCGGCGGCGTCCCAGGCGAAGTTGAGGGCCTGCCCGTAGGAGCCGTGCCAGCGCGCGGACAGGAACCGCAGGGCCTGGTGGTGGCCCTCGCGGTGGTACGGGTCCCGGGCGAGCAGCTCCTTCCACCAGGCGTGCATGTCGGGATGCCCGCCCGGGTACAGCCGGCCCAGCGCGACCAGCGAGACCCAGGGGTAGGGGTCGGCGGGGGCGAGGGCGGCGGCCCGGTGGCAGAGCCAGGCGGCGCTGTCCAGGCGTGCGGCGCCCGTGTCCTCCCCGGCCCGCGCGGCGGCGAACATCCGCATCACCTCGGTCTCGGCCCGCAGCACGGCGGCGTCCGGGTTGTGCGGTTCCGAGGCCTGCCAGAGGTCGACGGTGCGCCGGCCGGCCGCCGCGTCGGCGAGCAGCCGGATGCGGTGGGCCCGCCGGTCCCAGTCGCCGGGCGTGCGGGCCAGCAGGTCCCGGGCGCCCTCCCACCGGCCGAGCAGCATGTCCTGCCGGCCGTCGGCCAGCGCCCGGTCGCCGAACGCCGGGTCGTAGTCCGGTGTGTGCCGCTCGCGGCGCAGCCAACCTGCCATGACGAGATCCCCCTGAATGCGTGGCGTTCGGAACGGTTCAGAAACCGGAGCGGTTCAGAAACCGGAACCGTTCAGAAGTCGGTGAGGACGCCGTCCCTGCGGCCCCCAACGGCGGCCGTGACCGGCTCCGCTCCCTCCAGCGCCTCCTCGGCGGCCTGGACGTCCCGCGGATTCAGCGGCCGCGGCCTGAAGTACGAGCGCCCGCCCTGGATCCGGGCGACGGTCACCGGGATCAGGCCCAGGGCCAGCGACCCGAGTCCGATGGCCAGTTGGGCGGTGTTCATGTCCGGGATCGACACGGCGAAGATCCATACGTTGAACAGCGCGCCGGCCAGCGGCCAGAGCCCGAGCAGCAGGAGCTTGCCGGCCGAGCGGAACAGCTCCCGGCGGTAGGCGACGACGACGGCGATGCCGGCGAGCGCGTAGTAGAAGGTGATCAGCAGGCCGATGCCGACGAGGGCGTCCTCGAGGATGCCGAATCCCGTGCCCAGCAGGGCGATCAGGCCGAGGACGAGCACGGAGAGCGCCGCGACGAGCAGCGTCGACATCATCGGCGTCTGGCGCTCGGGGTGGATCTGCCCGAGGAAGGACGGCACGGTGCGGTCGCGTCCCATGGCGAACAGCGTGCGGGTCGCCTGGAGCAGCGTCGTCTCCAGGGTCGCGACGGTGGACAGGAGCAGGGCGAGGACGAGCAGGTCTCCGCCGACGCCCGGCAGGGCCGCGTCGCCGAAGGCGGTGAGGAAACCGGCGCTGTCGGCCCCCGCGGCGGGTCCGAGCAGGACGTTCGCGCTGACCGCGACGAGGAGGAAGGAGGCGGCGGTGACGAGGAGGCCGATCAGTCCGCCGCGTCCGGCGCCGCCGCGCCCGCGCCGGGTCTCCTCGCTGAGGTTGGCCGTCACGTCCCAGCCCCAGAACAGCGCGCCGGCGATGAGCGCGCCCGCGGTGAAGCTGTGGGCGGCGTCGAAGTGCCCGAAGCCGAACCAGGAGAGGGAGAAGGACGCGGCGTGCCTGCTCTGCGTCAGCGCGGCCACGGACACGACGACGAGCAGGAGGAGCTGACCGCCGACGGCGACGGCCCGGGCGCGTGCGCCGAGCCGGGTGCCGAACGCGACCAGGGCCGCGATCAGCAGGAACCAGCCGAGTCCGACGCCGGTGGCGAGACCCTCGTTGCGGGCCAGGTCCTCGCCGAACAGGGACAGCGTGGCCGCGCCCGCCGGCTGCGTCGAGGAGATCATGAAGACGGTCGTCGCGACGACCACGGCCCAGCCGCACAGGAAGCCGAGGAACGGGTGGAGGGTGCGCGCCACCCAGGAGTAGGTGGCGCCGGAGTTCACGTCCAGGCGGCCGAGGTGGCGGAACGCGAGCGCGATGCCGAGGGTGGGCACCGCGCAGTAGAGCAGCACGGCGGGGGCGGCGAAGCCCACGGCGGCCATCAGCGCGGGGGCCATGGCCATCGCGGTGTAGGCGGGGCCGCAGCCCGCGATCGCGAGGACGATCGAGTCGAACGTCCCCAGACTCCCTGTTCTCAACCCGCTTTTGTTACTGGCCCCGTTGTGCACCGGTTGCGCCTCTCCTAGCCGTCCGCGGCCCTTGTCGGCCGTTCTCGGCCGATCTCGGCCGTGACGTGAGCCGGATCATGCCCATGACCGGTGAGTAGCACAAGACCAGATCTGCGCTTTCCCGCAGAACGAGTCCAATCCGACGCTCATTCCGTCGAGTTGATCATCGATGGCTACGGATTTCGTTGTGCCCCTGCATCGCTTTTCAGACGGCTCTGTTCGGCTCTGGACGGCTCTGGACGGCTCCCGCTGACCGGGAGCGGGCGTGGCCCGTGCGGCCGGCCGATGCCTAACGTCGCCGGACCACCACTCACCCCGAGGAGTCCGGCCATGTCGTCCGAGTCCACCGCCGGCCTCGCCGAGCGCGTCGCGCGCATCGAGGCGAGGCAGGAGATCGAGGAGCTCAAGTACCGCTATCTGCGGGCCTGCGACCAGAAGGACCTCGAGGGGTTCCGCGCCTGTTTCGTCCGCGAGGGCGCCGACATCGACTACGGCGAGCTGGGCGCGTTCGCGACCGTGGACCAACTGGTCGGCCTCTTCCGGCAGATCGCGCTGGCCCGCGACGAACAGGGCCACCAGGTCCTGGACATGCACCACGGCGTGCACCCGGAGATCACCTTCCGCTCCCCCACCGAGGCGACCGGCCGCTGGACCCTGCGGTTCCGGCAACTGAACCTCGTGGACCGCACGGAGCGGGTGCTGTGCGGCGAGTACGACGACCGGTACGTCGTGGAGGACGGGGCCTGGCGCCTGGCCAGGCACCACTTCCGCAGCCTCTGGTCGCTGACGCGCCCGCTGCCCGAGGGGTACGTCGTCGACGAGGGAGGACTACTGTGAGCGACACCGCCACACCACGCGTCGCACTGGTCACCGGCACCGGAAAGGGCGTCGGCCGGGGCATCGCCACCGCGCTCGGCGCGCAGGGCTGGACCGTGTACGTCACCGGCCGCGGGGAGCCGGACCCCGGCGGCCCGCAGGCGGAGACCGCGCGCCGGGTCACCGAGGCCGGCGGCGAGGGCGTCGGCCTGCGCTGCGACCACCGGGACGACGCCCAGATCGAGGCGCTGATCGCCCGGATCACGAAGGAGCGGGGCCGGCTCGACCTGCTGGTCAACAACGTGTGGGCCGCGCCCGAGGACATGGCCGGCTTCGAGGACCCGTTCTGGACCCGGCCCGTCACCGACTGGGAACCGCTGATCGGCGTGGGCCTGCGCGCCCACTACGTCGCCGCCGTCCACGCGGCCCGGCACATGGTGGAGCGGGGCAGCGGACTCATCGTCAACATCTCCTCGTTCGGCGCCCGCGCCCCGCTGCACTCGGTGCTCTACGGCGTCTCCAAGGCGGGCCTGGACAAGATGGCCGCCGACATGGGCCACGAGCTGGCCTCCGCCGGGGTGTCGGCGGTGTCGTTGTGGCCGGGCCTCGTCCGCACGGACGGCCTGGTCGAGGCCGGGGTGGAGGAGGTCGCCGGGTTCAGGCTGGCCGACGCGGAGTCCCCCGAGTTCGTGGGTGCGGTCATCGCCCGCCTCACGGACGACCCCCGGCTCCACGAGCGCAGCGGCCACACCTTCGTCGTGGCCGAGCTGGCCGAGGAGTACGAGGTCACCGAGGCGGACGGACGCCGCGCCGCCTCGCACCGCGCGGCCTTCGGCGGCGGCCCGCTGTACTGACCGCGGCGTCCGCCCGCTACGGATTTCGTCGTCCTGCGCATCGGCTTCGCCGGGGGCACGTCGGGGGCCGGGCTGTATCCATGTCCATGTCCATGTCCATGTCCGGTGTCCGGCCCCTCCGGCGCGGTCTTTACAGGCCGGGGTACAGCGGGTGCTTGTCGGCGAGCGCGGTGACGCGGGCCTTGAGCGCGGTGGCGTCGTAGGCCGGCTTGAGGGCCTCGGCGATGACGTCGGCGACCTCGCGGAAGTCGTCGGCGTCGAAACCGCGGGTGGCCAGCGCCGGGGTACCGATGCGCAGGCCGGAGGTGACCATCGGGGGGCGCGGGTCGTTCGGAACGGCGTTCCGGTTGACCGTGATGCCGACCTCGTGGAGGCGGTCCTCGGCCTGCTGTCCGTCCAGGTCGGACTCGCGCAGGTCGACGAGGACGAGGTGGACGTCGGTGCCGCCGGAGAGCACGTTCACGCCGTGCTTGCGGGCGTCCTCGGAGGTCAGACGCTCGGCGAGAAGGCGAGCGCCTTCCAGTGTGCGTTCCTGCCGCTCCTTGAACTCCTCGCTCCCCGCGACCTTGAACGAGACCGCCTTCGCCGCGATCACATGCTCCAGCGGGCCGCCCTGGAACCCGGGAAACACCGCGGAGTTGAGCTTCTTCGCAAGGTCCTTGGTGCGGGCCAGGATGATGCCGCCGCGCGGGCCACCCAAAGTCTTGTGCGTTGTCGAGGTGACGACGTCGGCGTACGGGACCGGGTTGGGGTGGAGTCCGGCGGCGACGAGGCCGGCGAAGTGGGCCATGTCGACCCACAGGAACGCCTCGACCTCGTCGGCGATGCGGCGGAACTCGGCGAAGTCCAGCTGACGCGGGTACGCCGACCAGCCGGCGATGATCACCTTCGGGCGGTGCTCCTTGGCCAGGCGCTCGACCTCGGCCATGTCGACCAGGCCGGAGTCGTCGACGTGGTAGGCGACCACGTCGAACTGCTTGCCGGAGAAGTTCAGGCGCATGCCGTGGGTAAGGTGACCGCCGTGCGCGAGGTCCAGGCCCAGGATCGTGTCACCGGGCTTGGCCAGCGCGAACAGGGCCGCCTGGTTCGCCGAGGCGCCCGAGTGGGGCTGGACGTTGGCGTACTCGGCGCCGAACAGGTCCTTGACCCGGTCGATCGCGATCTGCTCGGTCACGTCCACGTACTCGCAGCCACCGTAGTAGCGGCGGCCGGGGTAGCCCTCGGCGTACTTGTTGGTGAGGACCGAGCCCTGGGCCTCCATGACGGCGACCGGAGCGAAGTTCTCCGACGCGATCATCTCCAGGGTCGACTGCTGGCGCTTCAGCTCGGAGTCGACGGCGGCCGCGACATCCGGGTCGAGCTCACGCAGGGAGGTGTGCAGCACGAATACTCCTCGGCTCAGAAATACGGAGATGCGGAGATGCGGAGTTACGGAGTTGCGGAGATGCGTACGGGCGGTCAGAGGGCGGCCGCGACCGGCCCGGCGGCGACGGCGGGTGCCGTCGACTGCGTCTCGGCGCGGGACAGTTCGCGCCGGACGCGGGTGAACGGGCGCGGCCGGTTCATCGCGAGGGCGGCCGTCGTGCGGCCCTCCCGCTCGTAGAGCGCGAGGAAGCTGCCCTCCTCGATCGTGCCCTCGACGATGCGCGGCACGTCGCCCTCGCGCCGGCGCCCGGCGAACTGGATGCGGGAGCCGTACTGGTCCGACCAGAAGTAGGGCAGTGGGCGGGCGTGTTCCACCGTGCGGCCCGCGAGGAGGTTCCGTACGGCGACCCGGGGCTGGGCGGTGGCGCTGGTCCAGTGCTCCGCGCGGGCGCCGGCGACGCGGGCCACGTCGCCGACCGCGACGACGTGGGGCAGGGCGGTGACGCAGCCGTCGTCGCAGAGGACGCCGTCGTGGAGGGCGAGGGTGGACCCGGCCAGCCACTCGGTGTTGGGCACCGCGCCGATGCCGACGACGACCACGTCGGCCGGGAGCACCCGGCCGTCGGCGAGCCGCACCCCGGTGACCGAGGGGTTGCCTTCGAGGGCGGCGACGCCGGTCCCGGTGAGGAGCGTGGCGCCGCCGCGCTCGTGCAGGGTGGAGCAGACGGCGGCCATGTCGGGGCCGAGCTGCGGCAGCATCGGCAGGGGCGCGGCCTCGACGACGGTGACGTCGTGGCCGAGGGCGACGCAGGAGGAGGCGGTCTCGGCGCCGATGAACCCGCCGCCGATCACCACGACGCGCTGCGGACCGCGCAGCAGGTCGGCGCGGAGCGCGCGGGCCTCGTCGAGGGTGCGCAGGGTGTGCACGCCGGCGGGCGTGGGGCCGGGCAGGCGGCGGGCGCGGGCGCCGGTCGCGATGACGAGGCCGTCGGTGGAGACGGTGCGGCCGTCCTCCAGGAGGACGATGCGGCCGCGGGCGTCGAGGCCGCGGGCCCGCACCCCGAAGATCCACTCGGCGCCCAGTTCGAGGGTCTCGGCGTCGTCGGAGAGGGCGAGGTCGCTCTCCTGCGCCTTGCCGGACAGGAAGTCCTTGGACAGCGGGGGGCGGTCGTAGGGGCGGTGCGGTTCGTCGCCGACGATCACCAGTCGGCCGTCGAAGCCCTGGGCCCGCAGTTCCCGGGCGGCGTACAGTCCGGCGAGCGAGGCGCCCACCACGGTCACGGTCCTCATGAGTCTCTGCCTTTCGCGTCCGTCGTGCGGTGTGGTGCGGTGCGGTGCGCGCCCGGCGGGGTGTGGAGCTCGCCGTTTCCGGGCGGGGGTGCGTCGTTGCCGGGCGGGGGTGCTGTGTCGCCGGCCGGGGTGCGTCAGGCCGCGCTGGTCTCCGCGGCCGCGGGGTGGACGTGGATCATGCCGTCGTCGACGGTCACCCGGTGCGTGCGGACCGGGCGGCGGGCGGGGGCGCACGTGGGCACGCCCGTCCGCAGGTCGAACGACGCCTCGTGGAGCGGGCATTCGACCAGGCAACCCTCGAGGAATCCCTCCGAGAGGGAGGCATCCTGGTGGGTGCAGGTGTCGTCGATGGCGTACAGCGAGCCGTCGGTGTGGAACACGGCGATCGGCGGCATGCTGTCGATGCGGACGGACTCCCCCTCGGGGAGGTCTTCAAGGCGGCAGACGGGAATCATGCGTCCCCCTCGTTGTTCTGGACCGACCGGTAACCTATTGTTTCGCATCACGCACTCAAGAGCGCCATGCGCAACAGAATCCGGTCGGGATGCCCGCCGCGTCAAGGGCTTCTCGCAGATGCGGCCCGCCAAGGGGCCGCCAGGTGGTGAGAATTCAGTTATGCCTCACGAGAAGAAGCAGGTCAGGAAGGGTGCAGCGAGCAAGTCCAGCACGGGCGGAAACAGCCGCGTCAGAGCCGTCCGGACGCCCTCCGAGGCGTCCGAGCTCCTGAACCCGGCTCCCGACAAGCCGGCCAAGGGTGCCGCCGGCTCCGTGCAGTCCGTCGACCGGGCGATCAGCGTCCTGGAGAGCCTCGCGCGACGCGGCGAGGCCGGCGTGACGGAGATCGCCGACGAACTGGGGGTGCACAAGTCCACGGCGTTCCGTCTGCTCGGCGTCCTGGAGAACCGCGGCCTGGTCGGCCAGGCCAAGGACCGGGGCAAGTACTACCTGGGCGCCGCGATGCTGCGCCTCGCGGGCGCGGCCGCCGCGCGCCTGGACATCTCCCAGGAGGGCGGCCCGGTCTGCCGCGAACTGGCCGACGAGCTGGGCGAGACGGTGAACATCGCGGTCCTGGACGACGACGCCGCGGTCAACATCATGCAGGCGCGCGGCGCCGCCTCCGTCACCGCGCAGAACTGGCTCGGCCGGCGCACCCCGCTGCACGCCACGTCCAGCGGAAAGGTCCTGCTCGCGCACCTTCCCCCCACCCTGCGCGAGGGGATGGCGGCACGCAGCCTCGCGCGGTTCACCCCGCACACGATCGTGGGCACGGCGGCGATCCGCGGCGAACTGGAGGCCGTGGACCGGCGGGGGTACGCCGTCGCCGTGGAGGAGCTGGAGATCGGGCTCGCGGCGGTCGCGGCGCCGGTCCGTTCGCACGACGGCAAGGTCATCGGCGCCCTCAGCGTCTCCGGGCCGGTGTACCGGATGACCGAGGAGCGGCTCGCCGTGGTCGCCGAGCACACGGCGGCGGCCGCGGCGGAGCTGTCGCGCCGGATGGGATACGCCTGCTGAGGACGCCTTTCCCGCCGTACGCAGGGTGATCGCACACTGATCGCGTACCGAACGCATACTGAACGCGGAGTCAGGAAAGCCTGGCTCCGCGTTCTTTTCGGTTTCCGCCGCGTTTCCGGCGCGTTCCTCGTGCGCCTGGATGCGCCGGGGTGCGCCGGGTCGTGCGCCCGCCGGTCTCGCACCTCTTGAGAACAACCTCTTGACGGACCCACGCCGCGTTCCCAAGATGTGTCTCGTCGTTCCTCATAGCGCAACGATTCGTACGATGCGCAACAGCAAGGGGGTTGGGTCGTGCCACACGAGGTCCGTGCCGTCGTCGCTCTGCAGAAGGGCGCACCCGTAGAGGTGCAGACGATCGTCGTTCCCGATCCCGGACCGGGCGAGGTCCTGGTCAAGGTGCAGGCCTGCGGGGTCTGCCACACGGATCTGCACTACCGGGAGGGGGCCATCAACGACGAGTTCCCCTTCCTGCTCGGCCACGAGGCGGCGGGCACCGTCGAGGAGGTCGGCGCCGGCGTCACCGACCTCGCCCCCGGCGACTACGTGGTCCTCGCCTGGCGCGCGCCCTGCGGCTCCTGCCGCTCCTGCCGCCGCGGCCGCCCCTGGTACTGCTTCGACTCGCGCAACGCGACACAGCCCATGACCCTGCTCGACGGCACCCCGCTCACCCCGGCCCTGGGCATCGGCGCCTTCGCCGAGAAGACCCTGGTCGCGGCCGGGCAGGCGGTGAAGGTCGACGCGGCCGCCCGGCCGGAGGCCGCGGGTCTCATCGGCTGCGGCGTGATGGCGGGGTACGGCGCCGCGGTGAACACCGGCAACGTGCAGCGCGGCGACACCGTCGCGGTCATCGGCTGCGGCGGGGTCGGGAACGCGGCGATCGCGGGCGCCTGCCTCAACGGCGCGCGCAAGGTGATCGCCGTCGACATCGACGACAAGAAGCTCGACCAGGCCGAGAAGTTCGGCGCCACGCACACCATCAACTCGAAGGGCACCGACCCCGTCGAGGCCGTGCGGGCGCTCACCGACGGCTTCGGCGTGGACATCGCGATCGACGCGGTGGGCCGGCCCGAGACGTACAAGCAGGCCTTCTACATGCGCGACCACGCGGGCACCTTGGTCCAGGTCGGCGTCCCGGACCCGGAGATGAAGGTCGAGATCCCGCTCATCGACCTGTTCGGCCGGGGCGGCGCCCTCAAGTCCTCCTGGTACGGCGACTGTCTGCCGACCCGCGACTTCCCGTTCCTCATCGACCAGTACCTGTACGGGCTGCTCGACCTGAACGCGTTCGTCACCGAGACGATCTCGCTCGACAAGGTCGAGGCGGCCTTCGAGAAGATGCACCACGGCGACGTGCTGCGCTCGGTGGTCGTCCTGTGACGGCGGCGGCCGCCGGCTCCGTGCGCGTCGAACGCGTGGTCACCTCCGGGACGTTCAGCCTCGACGGCGAGACCTTCGACGTCGACAACAACGTCTGGCTGATCGGCGACGACACCGAGGTGCTCGTCGTCGACGCCGCGCACGACGCGCCCGCGATCCTCGCCGCCGTCGCGGGCCGCCGGGTCGTCGCCGTCGTCTGCACGCACGGCCACGACGACCACATCGGCGCCGCCGTCGCGCTCGCCGGGGCGAGCGGCGCCCCGGTCCTGCTGCACCCCGCCGAGCAGGAGCTGTGGCAGACCGTGCACGGCGACCGCAAGCCCGACGCCGAACTCGCCGACGGGATGCGCCTGTCGGTGGCCGGCGCCGAGGTCCGTGTGCTGCACACCCCGGGCCACACCTGGGGCAGTTGCAGCCTGTACGTCCCCTCGCTCGGTGCTGTGTTCACCGGCGACACCCTGTTCCACGGCGGCCCGGGCGCGACCGGCCGCTCCTACTCCGACGCGCCGACGATCGTGGCCTCGATCCGCGACCGGCTGCTCACCCTCCCGGACGACACCGTCGTCCACACCGGCCACGGCGCGCACACGACGGTCGCCGCCGAGCGGCCCCACGTGCCCACGGCCTGAGGCGCTCCCGCCTCGCCGCGAGGCGGGCCCGCCCCCTTCTTTCTCCCTGCCGTCCCCACCACCCGAGGAGGGGCATGTCCAGCACGTCCAGCACCCCCGAATCCGCCGCCGCCCGCGGCCCCCGCGTCGTCGTCATCGGCGCCGGCATCGTCGGCTGCTCCCTCGCCGACGAACTCACCGCCCGCGGCTGGTCCGACGTCACCGTCCTCGAACAGGGGCCGCTGCCCGCTCCCGGCGGCTCCACCTCGCACGCCCCGGGCCTCGTCTTCCAGACCGGCCCGTCCAAGACCCTCACCGCGTTCGCCCGGTACACCGTGGAGAAGTTCAACTCCCTCGAAGTGGACGGGCTTTCCTGCTTCAACCCGGTCGGCGGCCTGGAGCTCGCCACCACCGAGGAGCGCTGGGCCGACCTGCACCGCAAGGCCGGCTGGGCCGCCTCCTGGGGCGTGCGCGGCGAGCTGGTCTCCGCCGCCCGCTGCAAGGAACTGTGGCCGCTCGTCGACGAGTCGAAGGTCCTCGGCGGTTTCCACACCCCCGACGACGGCCTGGCCCGCGCCGTGCTCGCCTGCCGCGCGCAGATGACCCGCGCCCAGGAGCGCGGCGCCACCTTCCTGGAGCGGCACACCGTCACCGGCATCGAACAGGAGGACGGCCGGGTCACCGGCGTCGTCACCGACCGCGGCACGTTCCCGGCCGACCACGTCGTGTCGGCCGCCGGCTTCTGGGGCCCCGTCATCGGCCGCATGGCCGGCATCGACATCCCCCTGCTCCCGCTCGCCCACCAGTACGCGAAGACGAAGCCGCTGCCCGCGCTCGAAGGCGTCAACGACCCGCGCACCGAGGCGTCGAAGCCGATCCTGCGCTTCCAGGACCGCGACCTGTACTTCCGCGAGCACACCGACCGCATCGGCATCGGCTCCTACGCCCACAAGCCGCTGCCCGTCGACCCGTTCGCGGTGCCCGGCTACGACGCGGCCCGCGCCAAGAACATGGACATGCCCTCCTCGTACCCGTTCACCGAGGAGGACTGGGCCCCCAGTTGGGAGGACTGCCGCCGGCTGCTCCCCGCCCTGCGCGACGCCGAGATCGAGGAAGGCTTCAACGGCGTCTTCTCCTTCACCCCCGACGGCATGCCGGTCCTCGGCGAGAGCCGCGACCTGCGCGGCTTCTGGCTCGCCGAGGCCGTGTGGGTCACCCACTCCGCCGGTGTCGCCAAGGCCGTCGCCGAGTGGATGGTCGACGGCCGGCCCTCGCTCGACCTGCACGAGTGCGACCTCACCCGCTTCGAGGACGCCCAGCGCTCCCCCGCCTACGTGCACGACCGGGGCGCGCGGCAGTTCGTCGAGGTCTACGACGTCATCCACCCGCTCCAGACGATGGAGCAGCCGCGCCCGCTGCGCGTCTCCCCCTTCTACGCCCGTCAGCAGGAGCTCGGCGCGCACTTCCTGGAGGGCGGCGGCTGGGAGCGCCCGCACTGGTACGAGGCCAACGCCGACCTGGCGGCCGACGTGCCCGAGCGGGACGCGTGGGCGGCCCGGCACTGGTCGCCGATCGCGGCGGCCGAGGCACGGGTGACCCGCGAGAAGGTCGCCCTGTACGACATGACGCCGCTGCGCCGCCTGGAGGTCACAGGCCGGGGCGCGCTGGACTTCCTGCAACGCATGACGTCCAACAACCTCGCCAAGAAGCCCGGCGCCGTCACCTACACCCTGCTCCTCAACGAGGACGGCGGGATCCGTTCCGACCTCACCGTGGCCCGGCTCGCCCCGGACCGCTTCCAGGTCGGCGCCAACTCCCCCACCGACCTCGACTGGCTGCTCCGGCACGCCCCCGACGACGTACAGGTCAGGGACATCACGTCCGGCACCTGCTGCATCGGCGTGTGGGGCCCGCTCGCCCGCGCCCTCGTCCAGCCCCTGACCCGCGACGACTTCTCGCACGAGGGCTTCGGCTACTTCCGCGCGAAGCAGACCCACCTCGGGCACGTCCCGGTCACCGCGATGCGCCTGTCGTACGTGGGCGAGCTGGGCTGGGAGCTGTACACCACCGCGGACCTGGGCCTGCGCCTGTGGGACACGCTGTGGGAGGCCGGACAGGAGCACGGCGTGATCGCGGCCGGCCGCTCCGCGTTCAACAGCCTGCGCCTGGAGAAGGGGTACCGCTCCTGGGGCCACGACATGACCGAGGAGCACACCCCGTACGAGGCCGGCGTCGGCTTCGCCGTCCGCATGGACCGGGGCGACTTCGTCGGCCGGGCCGCACTGGAGGCGCTGCCCGAGCCGCGCCGCAGGCTCACCGCGCTGCTCCTGGACGACCCGGCGGCCGTGGTCCTCGGCAAGGAGCCCGTCCACGTGGACGGCGCCCCGGCCGGTTATGTCACCAGCGCCTCCTACGGCTACACGCTGGGCCGCTGTGTCGCGTACGCGTGGCTGCCGCCGCTGGAGCCCGGCACCGGGGTGCACGTCGAGTACTTCGGCGAGAAGGTCCCGGCCACCGTCGCCGAGGAGCCCCTGTTCGACCCGAAGATGACCCGGATCCGCCGCTGACGCCTCTTCCCGGTCTCCCCAGCCCCTGCGATCCCCCGGAGGCATCCAGAATGTCGCCCACCTACGACGTGATCGTGATCGGCCTCGGCGGCATGGGCAGCGCCGCCGCCCACCATCTGGCGGCGCGCGGCGCCCGTGTCCTCGGCCTGGAGAAGTTCGGCCCCGCCCACAGCCGCGGGTCCAGCCACGGCGGGTCCCGGATCATCCGGCAGGCCTACTTCGAGGACCCCGCGTACGTGCCGCTGCTGCTGCGCTCGTACGAGCTGTACGAGGAGCTGGAGCGGGCCACAGGGCGGGAGGTCGCCACCCTGTGCGGCGGCCTCATGCTCGGCCGGCCCGACTCCCGCGCCGTCGCCGGCTCGGTGCACTCGGCGCGGCAGTGGGACCTGCCGCACGAGATCCTCGACGCGCCGGAGATCCGCCGCCGCTTCCCCACGCTGAATCCGAACGACGACGAGATCGCCCTGCACGAGGCGCGCGCCGGCCTCGTCCGCCCGGAGAACACGGTCGTCGCCCACCTCCAGCTCGCCACCCGCGCCGACGCCGACCTTCACTTCAACGAACCGATGACCCGCTGGGAGCCCCTCGCGGGCGGCGGCGTGCGGGTGCACACCGCCGAGAACGCGTACACCGCGGACCAGTTGGTGATCTGCCCCGGCGCCTGGGCGCCGCAGCTGCTCACCGATCTCGGGGTGCCGTTCACCGTCGAGCGACAGGTCATGTACTGGTTCCAGCCCACCGGCGGCGTCGAACCGTTCCGCCCCGACCGGCACCCGGTCTACATCTGGGAGGACGCGCGGGGCGTGCAGATCTACGGGTTCCCGTCGATCGACGGCCCGGATCTCGGCGCCAAGGTCGCCTTCTTCCGCAAGGGCACCGAGTGCAGTCCGGAGACGATCGACCGGGAGGTGCGCGCCGACGAGATCGACGCCATGGCGGAGCACATGTCCCGTCAGATCCCGAGCCTCCCGGGCACCTTCCTGAAGGCCGCGACCTGCATGTACTCCAACACGCCCGACGAGCACTTCGTGATCGCCCGGCACCCCGAGCACCCCGATTCCGTCACCGTGGCCTGCGGTTTCTCCGGCCACGGCTTCAAGTTCGTGCCGGTGGTCGGCGAGATCGTCGCCGACCTCGCCCTCGACGGCGCCACCGAGCACCCCATCGAGCTGTTCGACCCCAACCGCCTCGCCGCCGCGCCCGCCTGAGGAGTACGCACGTGACGACGACCCCCGTCGCCCCCAGCCTGGTGTCCACCCTGCCCGGGCGTTACTACACCGACCCCGACCTGTTCCGCCTGGAGCAGGAACGGATCTTCGAGACCATGTGGTTCTGCGCCGTGCGCAGCGCCGACCTCGACAAGCCGGGCGCCTTCCGCACCGTGCAGATCGGCCGGGAGAGCGTCCTGATCACCCGGTCCCGCACCGGTGAACTGCGCGCCTTCCTGAACACCTGCCGGCACCGCGGCGCCCGGATCTGCACCGAGGAGTCCGGCGAGGTCCGGCGCAACCTCCAGTGCCCGTACCACGCCTGGACGTACGACCTCGACGGCAAGCTCGTCGCGGCGCCGAACCTGACGAAGATGCCCGACGTCGACCGCGCGCAGTACGGCCTGGTGAAGGTCGCGCTGCGGGAGTGGCTCGGCTACGCCTGGGTGTGCCTGGCCGACGAGCCGCCCTCCTTCGAGGAGACGGTGATCGGCGCGGCCGTGGAGCGCCTCGGCGACGTGGCCTCCATCGACCGGTACCGCACCGAGGACCTGGCGCTCGGCCGGCGCATCACCTACGACGTGAAGTCCAACTGGAAACTGATCGTCGAGAACTTCATGGAGTGCTACCACTGCGCGACGATCCACCCCGAACTCACGGAGGTGCTCCCCGAGTTCGCGGACGGCTACGCGGCTCAGTACTACGTGGGCCACGGCGCCGAGTTCGGCGACGACGTCAAGGGCTTCACGGTCGACGGCAGCGAGGGCTTCGAGCGGCTGCCGGAGGTCGCCGACGGCCAGGACCGCCGCTACTACGCGATCACCGTCAAGCCGACCGTGTTCGTCAACCTGGTGCCGGACCACGTGATCCTGCACCGCATGTTCCCCGTGTCCGAGGACCGCACGATCGTCGAGTGCGACTGGCTGTACGCCCCGCGGGTCGTGGAGTCGGGCGCCGACGTGTCGAAGTCGGTGGAGCTGTTCCACCGGGTCAACCTCCAGGACTTCGAGGCCTGTGAGCGCACCCAGCCGGCGATGTCCTCGCGCGCCTACCGCGACGGAGGTGTCCTGGTGCCGACCGAGCACCACATCACGATCTTCCACGAGTGGCTGACCCGGCAGCTGGGGGTGGACCATGTCTGATCTGTACATCGACGGCGTCTGGACCTCCGCGCGCGAGGGGCGCGGCCGGGAGATCCGCTGCCCCGCCGACGGCTCGCTGGTCGCCGTCGTGGACGAGGCCGGGCCCAAGGACACCCTGGAGGCGATCGGCGCCGCACGGCGCGCCTTCGACAAGGGGCCCTGGCCGCGCACCACGGCCGCCGAGCGCGGCGATCTGCTGCTGCGCGTCGCGGACCTGCTGGCCCGCGACAAGGCCGCGCTCGCCCGCGCCGAGTCCCTCGACACGGGCAAGCGGTTCGTCGAGAGCGAGTACGACATCGACGACATCGTGAACTGCTTCCGGTACTTCGGGCGGCTCGCGGCGATCGACGACGGCCGCGTCGTCGACACGGGCGTGCCCGACGCCGAGAGCCGGATCGTGCACGAGCCGGTCGGTGTCTGCGCGCTGATCACGCCGTGGAACTATCCGCTGCTCCAGACCGCGTGGAAGGTGGCGCCCGCGCTCGCCGCCGGCAACACCTTCGTCCTCAAGCCGAGCGAGCTGACCCCGCACACCGCGATCCACCTCGTGCGGCTGCTCGAGGAGGCCGGGCTGCCGCCGGGCGTCGCGAACCTGGTCCTCGGGGCCGGCCCCGAGGCGGGCGCCCCGCTCGCCGACCACCCGGACGTGGACCTGCTCTCCTTCACCGGCGGGCTGCGCACCGGGCGGCTGCTGATGGCGGCCGCGGCCGGCACGGTCAAGAAGGTCGCGCTCGAACTCGGCGGCAAGAACCCCAACATCGTGTTCGCCGACGCCGACTTCGAGACGGCCGTCGACATGGCGCTCACCGCGGTGTTCCTGCACTCGGGGCAGGTCTGCTCGGCCGGGGCGCGGCTGCTCGTGGAGGACTCGCTGCACGACCGGTTCGTCGACGAGGTGGTGCGCCGGGCCCGGGAGATCCGGCTCGGCGGCCCCTTCGACGAGCGGGCGCAGACCGGTCCGCTGATCTCGGCGGGCCATCTGGAGAAGGTCGAGGCGTACGTCGCCCGCGGTGTCGCGGAGGGGGCGGTGCTGCGCTGCGGCGGCGCCCGGCCCGACGGGGAGGCGTACGAGAAGGGCTTCTACTTCCCGCCGACCGTGCTCGACGCGTGCACAGCCTCGATGTCGGTCGTCCAGGACGAGTCGTTCGGGCCGGTCCTGACGGTCGAGCGGTTCACGAGCGAGGACGAGGCGGTGCGACTGGCCAACGACACGATCTACGGTCTGGCCGGCGCTGTCTGGACGAGCGACGAGGCCAAGGCCCGCAGGGTCGCGGCGGGGCTGCGGCTCGGCACGGTGTGGATCAACGACTTCCACCCGTACGTGCCGCAGGCCGAATGGGGCGGCTACAAGCAGTCGGGCACCGGCCGTGAGCTGGGCCCCGCGGGGCTCGCCGAGTACCGCGAGACGAAGCACATCTGGCGCAACACCCGCCCGGCCCCGCAGGGCTGGTTCGCCTGATCCAGACGTGACTCCCCCACTCAAGGAGACGTCGATGCACCCACGTTCCGACAGCAGAACTTCTGACACCAGTACTTCTGACGACAGCGAGCTCGCGGAGTTCGGGTACCGGCCCGAACTCAAGCGCACGCTCGGCAGCTTCCACACCTTCGCCGCGGGCATCAGCTACATCTCGATCCTCACCGGCACCTTCCAGCTCTTCTACTTCGGCTACGCGAACGGCGGCCCGGCCTACTGGTGGTCCTGGCCCATGGTGTTCGCGGGCCAGGTGACGGTCGCCCTGTGCTTCGCCGAGCTGGCCGCCCGCTATCCGGTCGCCGGATCGGTCTACAACTGGGCGAAGAAGGTGGGCAATCCGCACATCGGCTGGCTCGCCGGCTGGATGATGCTCCTCGCCTCGGTCGTGTCCATCGCGGCCGTCGCCCTCGCCTACCAGCTGACGCTGCCGCAGATCTCGTCCTTCTTCCAGTTCGTCGGGGACGGCACGGGCACGTACGACGTGGCCACGAACGCCGTGATCCTCGCTTCCGTACTGATCCTTTTCACCACGCTCGTCAACGCGTTCGGCGTGAAGCTGATGGCCACCATCAACACCGCCGGTGTCTTCATCGAACTGGTCGCCACCGTCGTCCTCATCGTCCTGTTCGCGGTGCACATCGTGCGCGGGCCGCAGGTGGTGACGCAGACCGCGCACACCGGGGACGGCCAGTCCTTCGGCTATCTCGGCGCCTTCCTCGTCGCCTCGCTCGCCTCCGCGTACGTCATGTACGGCTTCGACACCGCGTCCTCGCTCGGCGAGGAGTCCCTCGACCCGTCGCGCAACGCGCCGCGCGCCATCATCCGCTCGATCGTCGCCTCGTTCGTCCTCGGCGGACTGATCCTGCTGCTCGCCCTGATGAGCGTCTCCTCGCTGCACGGCGAGAAGCTCTCCTCGGACGGACTGCAGTACGTGGTGCTCGACGTGCTCGGCCCGACAGCCGGCAAGGCCATGCTGTGGTGCGTGCTCATCGCCGTGACGGTGTGCGCGCTGGCCGTGCACACGGCGGCGATCCGCCTCGCGTTCGCGATGTCCCGGGACAACAACCTGCCCGCGTCCTCGCTGCTCGCCCGGGTCAGCCCGCGTTTCAAGACACCGGTCGCGCCCGCCGTGATCATCGGGGTGCTGTCGCTCGGGATCCTCGTCGTGAACATCCGCCAGCCGCAGATCTTCACGGTGGTCACCAGCATCGGCATCGTCATGATCTACATCGCCTATCTGCTGGTCACCGGGCCGATGCTGGTGGCGCGGCTGCGCGGGAAGTGGCGGCCCGCCGACGGCGGCCGGTTCTCGCTCGGCCGCTGGGGCCTGCCCGTCAACGTCCTCGCCGTGCTGTGGGGCGCGGGCATGACCGTGAATCTGCTCTGGCCCCGCGCGGCCGTCTACAACGCCACCGCGCCGTTCCACTGGTACCTGCGCTGGGGCGCGTTCCTGTTCGTCGGCGTGATCGGCGCGGGCGGGTTCGCCTACTACTGGTTCGTCCAGCGGCACCGCACCTGCGTCCTCGCCGAACACGCCGCGCGGGCCGACGGGTCCGCCGCTCCCTCCCTCCCCGACGCCCACCCGGAAGAGGTCACCACCCGATGAGCACCGACGCGAGCAACGACGCCACCACAGCCACCGATGTCTTCGACTACGTCGTCGTCGGCGGCGGCACCGCGGGCAACGTCGTCGCGGCCCGCCTGACCGAGGACCCGGACGTCACGGTCTGCGTCCTGGAGGCCGGACCGAGCGACGTCGGCGACGACAACGTACTGCGGCTCGACCGCTGGATGGGCCTGCTGGAATCCGGCTACGACTGGGACTACCCGGTCGAACCGCAGTCCAGCGGCAACAGTTTCATGCGGCACGCCCGTGCCAAGGTGCTCGGCGGCTGCTCCTCGCACAACTCCTGCATCGCCTTCTGGGCGCCCGCCGAGGACCTCGACGCGTGGGCCGCCGGCGGCTGTACGGGCTGGGCCGCGGCCGACCTGTTCCCGCTGTACAAGCGGTTGGAGAACAACGACGCCCCGGGCGACCACCACGGCCGCTCCGGGCCGGTGAAACTGCGCACCCTCAAGGGCGCCGACGACCCGTGCGGCACGGCCCTCCTGGAGGCCTGCGCGCAGGCGGGCATCCCGACGACACCGTTCAACACGGGCACGACGGTCGTGCGCGGCGCCAACTGGTTCCAGATCAACTCGGACGAGAACAACGTCCGGCAGTCGTCCTCGGTCGCGTACCTCCACCCGGTCATGGGCCGCCGCCCCAACCTCTCCGTCCTGACCGGCGTCCGCGCCAAGAAGCTGGTCTTCGAGGGGCGGCGCTGCGTCGGCACGGAGTACCTGGACCCGGACCAGATCCACACCCGCACGGTCCGCGCCCGACGCGAGGTCATCGTCTCCTGCGGCTCGATCGACACCCCGAAGCTGCTGATGCTGTCCGGCATCGGCCCGGCCGCGCACCTGCGCGAGACCGGTATCGACGTCCTGGTCGACTCGGCGGGCGTCGGCCAGAACCTCCAGGACCACCCCGAGGGCGTCATCATGTGGGAGGCGCGGCAGCCGATGCCCACCCGGTCCAGCCAGTGGTGGGAGGCGGGCATCTTCTACGACACCGAGCCCGGCCTCGACCGGCCCGACCTGATGTTCCATTACGGCTCCGTGCCCTTCGACATGAACACGGCCCGGCACGGCTACCCCACCACCGAGAACGCCTTCTGCCTCACCCCGAACGTGACCCGCGCCCGCTCCAAGGGCACCGTGCGGCTGCGCACCCGCGACTACCGGGACAAGCCGAAGGTCGACCCGCGCTACTTCACCCACGAGCACGACGTCCGCGTGATGACGTACGGCCTCAAGCTGGCCCGGCGCATCGCCGAGCAGCCCGCGCTCGCCGGCTGGAAGGGCGCGGAGCTGGCCCCCGGCCCGGACGTACGCACCGACGACGAGCTCCTCGACTACATCCACAAGACCCACAACACCGTCTACCACCCCGCCTGCACGGTGAAGATGGGCGCCGACGACGACCGCCTCGCCCCGCTCGACGCCCGCCTGCGCGTCAAGGGCGTCGAGGGCCTGCGCGTCGCCGACGGCTCGGTCATGCCGGACCTCGTCACGGTCAACCCGTGCATCACGACGATGATGATCGGCGAAAAATGCGCCGACCTCCTGAAGTCCACCCACCACTGACCCCGCGCCCCCGACGCCCCGGGCCCCCTGCACGCCGACCGGCGCCAGGGGGCCCGCCCATGCGTGCCTTTCCGCGGGGCGCGTACTCGGGCCCGGTCCGGGGACAAGGAACGGGGGGCGGTCCCAGTCGGGGCCGAGCAGGGTGCCCGCCTTCTGCACCACCAGAAATGCTCATCGTGGTGGAGGAGTTGGCAGGGCAGACCCAGCGCGGGGCGCGCGCAGCGCATGTGTGGCCGGTACGGGGCCAGGGGCCTGGCCTGGCCTGGCCTGTCGTGGAGCACGGGGCGCGGGTCGTGTCGGTGGAGCCCCTGATCACGTAAGCCCAGGCCCGACACTGGACCGACCCGGCCCGCTCGGTGCCGGAGGCACGCTCGCGCTGTGGTGGAACGACTCGGATGCGACGGTGCCCTGGATCACGGACCAGGACACGCGCCTGTTCGGCAAGAACGGCGGAACCGGGCCCGATCCACAGGCCCGGTTCCGCCGGCTGCCGGCCGGGGTTCGGCTTCGCGACCCGGCAGGTGAGCTGGTTCCGTCCACAACAGCTACTCGACGCCAACCCACCTGACTGCCCTCACGGACCTCGACAGATTCTTCGCCCAGTTGGTTCCGGCCCAGGCGGGCACCGACGAGTTCCTGACCGCCTGACGGGTCAGCCGGTCTTCTCCACGAAGTCGGTCGTGTAGGTCTTCTTCAGGTCGATCGTGGCGTCCTTCAGGTTCGGGTTGAAGGACTTCAGGACGCGCTGGACCGTCGCGGGGCCGTCGGCCGGCATGCGGCCGTCCTTCGTGAACATGGGGAGCGTGCTCTCGATGGCCTGTGCGTAGAGGCCCTCGCCGCCCTGCGCGTAGTCGCTGGGCATCTTCGCGGCGATCTCCTTCGCGCTGTGCGTGGACATCCACTTGAGGGTGCGGACGAAGGCGTTGGTGAGCTTCTGGACGGTCTCCTTGTGACCGTTCACCCAGTCCGTGTTCATGTAGAGGCTGGAGGACGGGTACAGGCCGCCGAGCGCCTGCTTCGAACCCTCGGGGGTGCGCATGTCGACGAGGACCTTGCCGAGCTTCTTGTCGAGGATCTGCGCGACGGTCGGGTCGGTGGTCATGCCGCCGTCGATGGAGCCCTTCTGCAACGCCGAGATGAAGGTCTGGCCCGCGCCGACCGCCACGTTCGTGAACTGGTCGACGGCGACGCCGTCGTGGACGGCGAGGTACTTGGTGAGGAAGTCGGTCGAGGAGCCGAGGCCGGTCACGCCGAGCTTCTTGCCCTTGAAGTCCTTCGGCGACTTCAGGTCGCCCGCCGCCTTGTTGGACACGATCTCGACCTCGCCGGGCGTCTGGGCGAGCTGCACGACGGACTCGACGGACTTGCCCTTGGTCTGGAGGTCGAGGGTGTGGTCGTAGAAGCCGACGACGCCCTGGACGTTCCCGGCGACGAGGGAGGTGGTGGCGTCGATGCCGGCGGGCTCGCTCAGGAGCTCCACGTTGACGCCCTCGTCCTTGAAGTAGCCGAGGCGCTGGGACAGCATCGCGGGCAGGTAGATGACCTTGTCGATGCCGCCGACCATGATCTTGACCTTCTCGCCCTTGCCGCCTCCCCCGCCCTCGGTGGCCTTCGAGGAGACCTCGTCGGCGCAGCCGCTCAGCGCGGTGAGGGCGACGAGGGCCGCGGTGGCGGCGGTGAGGCGGACGGTGAGCCTGTTACGGGACATGCGGGACATCAGCGCTCCTGGAAAGGGAAACGGGGGACGGGGGTGCGGGAGGGGATCAACGGGCTTCCGTGTCGGCCGGCTTCCAGCGGAAGAGCTTGTTCTCGAGGAAGGTGAGCAGCGACTCGGCGAGCAGCGCGACGACGGCGAGGATGACCATGGCCGCGTAGACGCCGGCGGAGTTGAAGGTGCCCTGGGACGCGGAGACGAGCAGGCCGATGCCCTTGGTGGCGCCGATGTACTCGCCGACGATCGCGCCGATGAGGGCGAAGCCGAAGCTGACGTGGAGGCTGGTGAAGATCCACGAGGTGGCGGCGGGGATGACGACCTGGAAGGTGACCTGCCGGTCGCGGGCGCCGAGGATGCGGGCGTTGTCGATGAGGTGCCGGTCGACCTCGCGGGCGCCCTGGAAGGCGTTGAAGAAGACGGGGAAGAAGACGAGGACGACGGCGGAGGCGACCTTCGAGGCGGGTCCGAGGCCGAACCAGATGAGGAAGATCGGGGCGAGGACGATCCGGGGCAGCGCGTTGAGGACCTTGATGTACGGGCCCATGACGTCGGCCAGGAAGCGGACGCGGCCGAGCGCGATGCCGAGCACGACACCGGCGACGACGCCGACGACCCAGCCGAGCAGGGCCTCGTAGAGCGTGTACCAGATCTGTTCGAGCAGGGAGCCCTGCGGGGTTCCGTGCAGGGCCCACTGCTGGATCTGGTCCCAGATCTTCGAGGGCATCGAGAAGTTGAACGGGTCGATGATCCCGGCGCGGGAGAACCACTCCCAGACGCCGAGGACGAACACGAGGACGGCGGCGCGGGCGAGGAGGACGACGGCGCGGCGGCGGCGTGCGGCGCGGGCCCGTTCGGCGGTGCGGGCGGACACCGGGGGGTCCGTCTTCGCGAGGGGTACGGCGCTCGCGGTGGTGTCAGGCGACATGCTGGGCGCCCCTCTCGCGGGTGATGCGGACTTCCTCGCCGAGCGAGGACCAGATCTCGCGGTAGATCTCGACGAAGCGGGGTTCCAGGCGGATCGACTCGACGCGGCGCGGGCGCGGCAGGTCGATGGTGAAGACCTCCTTGACCGTGGCGGGGCCCGCGGTCATGACGACGACCTTGTCGGCGAGGGCGATGGACTCCTCCAGGTCGTGGGTGACGAAGACGACGGAGGAGCCGGTGCCGGCCCACAGCTCCATGAGCTCGTCGGACATGAGGGCGCGGGTCTGGACGTCGAGCGCGGAGAACGGCTCGTCCATGAGGAGGATCGACGGGTCGTTGACGAAGGTGGCGGCGAGGGCGACGCGCTTGCGCTGGCCGCCGGACAGCTGGTGCGGGTAGCGGTCCTCGAAGTCGGTCAGGCCGACCCGGGCCAGCCACGCGCGGGCCCGCTCCTTCGCCTCCGCCTTGGGGACGCCGCGGAAGCGGGGGCCGGCCATGACGTTGGACAGGACGGTCCGCCAGGGGAAGGTGGCGTCCTGCTGGAAGACGAAGCCGACCCGGTCGTCGATGCCGCGCACCGGGGTGCCGGACAGCATCACCTCGCCGTCGGTCGGCTCCTCCAGGCCGCTGACGAGGGTGAGGGTGGTCGACTTGCCGCAGCCGGTGGGGCCGACGACGGCGACGAACTCGCCCTGCTGGACGGTCAGATCGAGATCGTGGACGGCGGTGTGGGAGGCGCCGGAGGGAGTGCGGAAGGCCTTGCGCACCCCGCGCAGTTCGATGGCCGGACTGGAAGTCATGCCGCGGACGTTAGAAACGGCCGGGGCGCGGCGGAAGTTTTCTCCGGCAACCGCGGATTGTGCGCGTAAAACGGATTCTGCTCATTGTGCCGACGGCCTCGGCGCCGGGTCCCGCCGGAACTCTTCCCAGGTCAGACCGGGCCGGTTACGGTGCGGGCACCCTCGCGAAACGTCCGGTCGCGCGGGGAAGTTCCCGAAGGCAGGTCGAAAGCAGGTGTCAAAAGTGGCCCGCTTGCGCATCGGCTGGCCGAGGCAGGTGTTCGCCCAGGTCCTCATCGCCCAGCTGCTCATCACGACCGGGGTGCTGCTGCTCCTGACGGGCCTGTTCCTGCAACCGCTGCGGACCCAGCTCGACGATCAGGCCGAGCATCAGGCGCTGGCCGTCGCGCAGACCACGGCCGCCGACCCGCAGGTCGCCGAGGGGCTGCTGACGACGCGGGCGGACGCCGGCGGGCCGGTGCAGCGGCAGGCGGAGCGGACGCGGCGGGCCACGGGCGCGCTGTACGTCGTGGTGATGGACCGGCGCGGGATCCGCTGGTCGCACACGGACGCGCGGCAGGTCGGGCACCGCGTCTCGACGGATCCCTCGATCCCGCTGCACGGACGGGTCGCCCTGGAGGTCGACCGGGGCACGCTGGGGCGGTCGGCGCGGGCGAAGGTGCCGCTGCGGGACGCGACGGGGGACGTGATCGGGGCGGTGTCGGTGGGCATCGCGTACTCCGGGGTGCAGGACCGGCTGCTGTCGGCGCTGCCCGGGCTGCTGCGGTACGCGGGCACGGCGCTGGCCGTCGGGGCGTGCGCCGCGTTCCTCGTGGCCCGGACCCTGCGCAAGCGCACCCACGGGGTGTCCGTCGCCGACATCGCGGCGCTGCTCTCGGAGCGGGAGGCGATGCTGCACGCGGTGCGCGAGGGCGTCATCGCGCTGGACGGGCGCGGGCGGGTGCGGCTGGTGAACGACGAGGCCGCGCGGCTGCTCGCGCTGGAGGACGGGGCGGAGGGGCGGGGCCTGGCCGAGGTGCTGCCGCCGGGCCGCTCGCGGGACGTGATCGCCGGGGAGGTGACGGGGCGGGACCTGCTGACCGTGCGGGAGAACCGGGTGCTCATCGCGAACCGGATGCCGACCCCCGACGGCGGCGCGGTCGTCACGCTCCGGGACCGCACCGAGGTGGAGCTCCTGGGCCGTGAACTCGACTCCATCAAGGGCCTGTTGGACGCTCTGCGCGCCCAGGACCACGAGCACGCCAACCGGCTGCACACCGTCCTCGGCTTCCTCGAACTCGACCTGCCCGAGCGGGCGCGCAGCTACGTCGCCGGGCTGACCCGGGCGCGGCGGGCCTCCGCCGAGGAGTTCGCGGAGCGGGTGCGGATGCCGATGGTGTCGGCGCTGCTCGTGGGCAAGTCGGCGATCGCTTCGGAGCGCGGTGTGACCCTGCGCCTGTCCGACCGCACGCACCTGCCGACGGGCCTCATCGACGCGCGGGACGTCGTCACGGTGCTCGGCAATCTCATCGACAACGCGCTCGACGTGGCCGGCGGCGGGCGCACCGCGCGGCCGGTGGTGGAGGTGGAGGCGTTCGTGGAGCGGGACACGGTCGTCGTACGGGTCAGCGACAACGGGCCGGGCGTGCCCGTGGAGTTGCGGGACACGATCTTCCAGGAGGGCTGGAGCACCAAGGAGTCCCCCGCGCACCGCGGGCGCGGTCTCGGCCTCGCCATGGTGCGCAGTCTCGCCGAGCGCTACGGCGGGACCGCGCGCATCGCCGCGCGGGCCGGCGGCGGCGCCGTCTTCACGGTCACCTTCCCCGACATCGTGTCCCGGCCCGTGCCGGCCCCGCACCCGTCCGTCCTGGCTGGAGAACCCTCATGATCGATGTCCTCGTGGTGGACGACGACTTCCACGTCGCGGAGATCAACGCCGCCTACGTGGAGAAGACCCCGGGCTTCCGCATCGTGGGCACGGCGCACACGGCCCTCCAGACGATGCGCCTGCTCGAGTCCCGCGACGTCGACCTGCTCCTGCTCGACCACTACCTCCCCGACCGCACGGGCCTCGACCTCGTGCGGGCGCTGCGCCGGCAGGGCGTGCGCAGCGACGTCATCATGGTCACGGCCGCCCAGGACGTCGAGGTCGTGGAGGCGGCGCTGCGCTACGGCGTCCTGCACTATCTCGTCAAGCCGTTCACCTTCGACGGCCTGCGCTCCCGCCTGGAGAGCTACGTCGAACTGCGCCGCTCCCTGCGGGACGCGGGCGGCCGCACGGCGCCGGGCCAGCAGCGCATCGACCGCATCTTCGGCGCGGTCCGCACCCCGCCGAGTGCCGCCGCGCCTCCGGCGAAGGGCTGGTCGGGCCCCACCGCGGACCTGATCTACCAGGTGATCGCCCGGTCCGAGACCCCGCTCTCGGCCCAGGAGGTCGCCTTCCGCGCCGGTCTCAGCCGCTCCACGGCCCAGCGCTACCTCCGCCACCTCCAGGACACCGGCACCCTCCAACTGACCCTCCGCTACGGCGACGCGGGCCGTCCTGAACACCGCTATCGGGCGAGCGGCACGCTCTGAGCGCGCCGGCGGGTCCGTCTCAGGACTTCGGGGCGCGGTGGAGTTTGATCTCGCGGTTGACGAAGAGGTGGACGTAGCCGCAGCGCCAGCAGATCAGGCCCGTCGCGGTCTCGTCGGCCCAGGCCAGGTTGAAGAGTTCACCGCCCGTGCTGTTCAGTTTCACGCCGCGCTCGCGGAACAGGTCGCTCTCGCAGACCTGGCAGGTGATCCACATCTCGCCCAGTGAGGCGCGTACGGGCTTGGCCATGGTCGTTCCCCCCGTCGTTCGGTCCAGCGATCATGCATCGGGCCCGCGCGCCGGTGAAGACAATTGAGCAACTCCTGAGCTACCGGGGCGGGAAGCGGAACGGGACGCCGAGGTGCGCGGCCAGCGCCCGGCCAGCCTCGGTGGCGCGGGGGCCCGGGTTCTCGTACACCAGCGCGAGGGAGGCTTCGCCGGGCGGGGAGTCGAGGACCGCGACGAGTTCCACGAACCAGTCGTGGACGGTGTCGCCGTCCCAAACGGCCTCGATCGCGAGGACCCGGCCGGGGTGCGCGGCGGCGCGGGCCGCGAGGGCGGGGACGTCGAGAGGGTCCGGCGGGCGGTGTGCGACGCGGTCGCCGAGCGCCTCGTAGCGGGCGTGGATCTCCAACTGCGCCTCGTGCAGGCCGAGGCCCTGGGCGCGCAGGGCCTCCCAGAGGGTGCGGACCGCGAACATGCGGCGATCGCTCAGCACATCGGCGTCGACCGCGCGCCGGGTCGGTTCGTCGGCGCGGGCCCACCAGCCCGCGGGGGCCGGTGAGCCCGCGTCGTCATTCATACGGGGGATCTTGTCATGGCTGCGAAGGGCTCAGACAGCCGTGCCGTAGACGCCCATTTCGTAGATCGAGTAGCCCCAGGTCGAGTTCCGCTTCACGCCCTGCATGCGGACGTACGTGGCGGCCTCGCCGCCGGTGAGGCGGACGACGTCCGTGCCGCAGGCGGCCGGGGTGCGGGTGGCGGCGGTGGTCCAGTGGACGCCGTCGGCCGAGGTCTCGATCCGGTACTCGGTGGCGCAGGCGTTCTCCCAGGCGAGGGTCACCGCGGCGACCTTCGTGGGGGCGGCGAGTTTCACCTGCACCCAGGAGTCGTCCGCGTAGCCGGAGGCCCAACGGGTCTGGTTCGAGCCGTCGTTGACGTTGGCGGCCTTGAGGCGGTCCAGGTTCTGCTCGACGCTGGAGGCGGTGGCGGTGCCCTTGAGCGCGAGGTTCTCGGAGCCGTCCGCGGAGCCCCACAGCTCGATCACCATGTCGGCCTGGACGAGGAACGTGTCGAGAACGCCGTCGGCGACCTTCACGGGCGCCTTGCCCCAGGTGTTGCGGGCGGGGTCGACCTTGACGGCGGTGGCCTGTTCCTGCAGCTCACGGGCCTGGCCGAGGAGGGTGCGGGCGCGGTCCTCGTCGCCGTCGAGGCGGGCGTCGAGCGCGTCGAGCATCGTGACGGTGGCCTTGCCCCACAGCGCGGTCGCGTCGAGCCACGGCCCCGCGTCGGTCACGAACCCGGGCTGCACGGAACCGGCGCGGATCCGCCCCGGCGCCGCCGCGATCTCCTGCGCGTAGGACCGCAGCCCCGCGATGGCCGCGTCCCGCTCCCCCGCCTTCCAGCGGGTCCAGAACCGGTCGATGCGGGCGTCGAGTTGCGGCGCCTGCGCCTGCCACGGCTTCGGCCCGAAGGTGGGCGCGAGGTGCTCCAGGTCGGCGAAGACCCGCAGCGCTCCGGCGGCCTCGCGGTCACCGCCCGCGAGGTAGTCCATGGCCTGCTTCCAGGTGGCGTCCGCGTCGTAGGCGCGGTCGTTCCAGGCGAAGGAGGCGGAGCCGAAGACGGCGACCTTGCTGGCGTAGGGCTGGTTCATCGGGTTGGCGACGATGCCGCTGAGATGCTCGGACAGACCCGCCTCGCGCTTGTCGTACGGGGCGAGCAGCAGCCGGCCGCTGGTCTGGCCGTAGTCGTTGACCGGGTAGTTGTCCCAGACGAAGACCTTGCGGCCGAACAGCTGGGAGGCGGCGTCGGCCTGCGCGTTGGTGATGGAGGGCGGGACGACGTCGGTGCCGGTCCACATGACGACGACGGCCGGGTCGAGCGTGGCGCGCATCGTCTGCTTGTACGCGGTGTCGGTGAGGTCGCCGTACTCGGTGGGCACCATCTGGAGCGGGTGCGCGCCCTCGTGCGTGGCGACGAAGTTCTTCTGGACGTCGTTCAGCAGGTCGACCTGGGCCTTGGCCGCGGCGGCGCGGCCGGGCGCCCCGTACGCGGTCTGGTCGCCCGCGCAGTTCCACTTGGTGTAGCTGATGTCGTCGAGCGGGATGGAGAAGGCCCGCACGCCGAGGTCGTAGACGGCCTGGAGCTTCTTCTTCAGGGCGGCGCGGTCGGCCGGGTCGGAGTAACAGATGGAGCCGCCCGGGGAGACGGCGAAGGTGAAGCGCACGTGGTTGGCGTCCGCGCGCCCGACGAGCTTGCCGAGCTCGTCGATCTTGTCGGCCGGGTAGGGGTCGTGCCACTTGTCGCGGTGGTAGGGGTCGTCCTTGGGCGCGTAGACGTAGGTGTTGGCCTTGACGTCGCCGTAGAAGTCCATCTGGTCGAGGCGTTCGGCGGGCGACCAGGGCTGTCCGTAGAAGCCCTCGATGGTGCCGCGCAGCGGCATCGCCGGCCGGTCCTCGACGCGGGCGCCCGCGATGCGCCAGACGCCGTCGGCGCGGACGAACAGCTGGCGCAGGGTCTGCACGGCGTAGAACTGTCCGGCGGCGTCGGCCCCGGCCAGGGTCACCTGCCGGTCGCCGTCGCGGACGGCGACGCGCAGGGCGTAGCCCTCGGCCGCGTCGGGGGCCTCCGTGTCGCCGAGGGCGGCGGCGATGTCGGGACGGTCGGCGGGGCCGAGCCGGAGGACCAACTGCCCGTGCGGCAGGGCCGCGCCGGGGGCGAGCACGTCGACGCGGTCGGCGCCGTGGGCCTTCAGCTCGCGCACGAGGCGCTCGCGGGCGGCGGTGTCGGTGCGGGCGTCGACGACGAGGGCGACGCGACCGGTGACCTCGGCGTCGCCGCCCTCGCGGGCGATCTCCCGGGGCGCGGGGGCGACGGAGGGCAGTGGCCGCTGCGCGGCGGCGGCCCGGGGCTCGGGCGCGGCGTGCGCGGCGGGGCCGAGGGCGGCGAGCTGGCCTGCGGCGAGGGTGGTGGCCAGCACGGAGATGCTGAGCAGACGGGATCTTCCGGGGGTTCTCTTCACGGGTCTCCGATCCGTTCGACGTCCGCCCGCCGGTGCTGGGCAGCGGCGGGCGGCATCAAGATCTGTCTTTTTACGCTCGGTTGACGAGTATTCAGAGCAGAAAGGAGCATGCGGAGTGGCGCCCGCCACCGTGACACAGCTTCCGCAACATGTCTAGACCTATTGGTCTATACCATGACAGGGGTGGTGGTGCGGGATCAGAGGACGCCGCCGAGCCCCGCCGCGAACAGCCGGGTCAGTGCGGTCGGGGCCGTGATGGCCGTGCCGACCACCACGCTCGCGGCGCCCGCGGAGAGCGCCGCGCCTGCCTGCGCCGGGGTGGCGATGCGGCCCTCCGCCACGACCGGCACGGAGACCGCCGCGGCGAGTTTGGCCACCAACTCGAGGTCGGGATCGTCCTGTTGCGGGGAGCCCGGTACGTACCCGGAGAGCGTCGTGCCGACGAGGTCGGCTCGGTCCCGGGCTGCCGCGACCCCCTCGGCCAGGGTCGACACATCGGCCATCACCAGGGCGCCCGCGCCGTGCACGGCAGTGACGAGCTCGGCGAACGTACCGCCGTCCGGGCGTGGCCGGTCGGTCGCGTCGGCGGCGACGACGGCCGCGCCCGCCTCGACGAGTGCCAGGGCGTGGCGCACGGTGGGTGTGATGTGGACGCCGGCGTCCCCGTCCTTCCAGAGGCCGATCACCGGCAGGTCCACGGCGGCGGCGACGGCTGCGACCACCTCCGGTTCGTTGACCCGGACGGCGGCGGCCCCGCCCGCCTCGGCCGAACGGGCCATCCGTACGAGGGTGTCGGTGTGCCGCATCGGATCTCCGGGCGGCGCCTGGCAGGACACGACGAGACGGCCGGCGAGGGCGGCGAGCAGGGGGCCTTCGGTCATTCGGGGACTCCGGTGGTGCGCGGGATGTGCAGGGGCAGGGTGCGGGTGAGGGCGGCGGCGCCGAGGATCGCGGCATCGTGACCGACCGCGGGCGGACGGATCACCAGATCACGCAGTGGCTCCATGAGTTCGGCGGTGAACGCCGCCGTCAGGGCGTCCCCGTACAGGGCACCGATCCGTGGGACACCGCCCGCCACGACGACCCGGTCGGGGCCGAGCGCGTTGGCGAGGCCGCCCAGGACACGGCCTACGGCGCGGGCGCCTCGGGTGATCGCGGCGGCGGCCTGCGCGTCGCCCTGTGCCGCCCGCTCCGCGACCCGCTGGAGGGGGCCGGGTTCGGTGCCGGTCACCCGGGCGTAGCGGGCGGCGATGGCGGGGCCGGCCGCGACGGCCTCCAGGTGCCCCTCGGCGCCGCAGGTGCAGGCCAGTCCGGCGGCCTCCGGTACGGGCAGGTGACCGAGGTGCCCGGCGATGCCGCGGCGGCCGTGCACCATGCGGCCGTCGGTGGCGACGGCGCCGCCCACTCCGGTGCCGACGGCCACGTAGAGCAGGGACGCCCCCGGTGCGTCGGCGAGTTCGGTGCCGGCGGCCGCTCGTACGTCGTTGTCACAGGCCACGGGCAGTCCCGTGCGGGCGGCCAGGCCGGATCCGAGGGCGGTGCCGGCCCAGCCCGGGAGGGTGTCGGTGGCGCTGGTGACGGTGCCCGAAGCCGGGTCGATGACCCCGGCCGCGGCGACCCCGACGGCCGTGGCGTGTGGCCCGCGTACCGCCCTGGCGGCGTCGGCCAGCGCTTCGAGCACGGCCTCTGGGCCGTCGGCGGCCGGGGTGGGCAGCCGGTGCCGGGCGAGGACGGCGCCGTCGGGCGCGACGAGAGCGGCGTCGATCTTGGTGCCGCCCAGGTCCAGACCGACGACCGGCGGGGCCGCGGTCATCGGACGGGGAGCAGGCCGGCCGCCCGCAGCCGGGTCTCGACGAGCGCCACGGCAGTGTCGTCCAGCGGGATCTGCGGGGCGGCGGTGGCGCCGTGCGCGATGACCCCGAGGAGGCGCAGGGCGTGCTTGAAGGCTCCGATGGCCGAGGAGTTGCGGCCCATCTCGGCCTCGGGGCCCGCGTCGACGAGGCCGAACAGGTCGACGAGCCGCTCCTGCTCCTTGACGGCGGTGTCGAGGTCGCCGCCGCGCACGGCGTCGTAGAGGCGGACGTACCCGGCCGGGTCGACGTTGCCGAGGCCGGGGACGACGCCGTCGGCGCCCGCCAGAAGGGCTGCGTCCACGGTGAGTTCGGAACCGGTGAGCACACTGAAGGTGGGGGCGGGTCCCTCGGCACGGCCGTGCCGGCCGCCGAGCTCGACGAGCAGGCGGCGCAGCGAGCCCTCGTCGCCGCTGCTGTCCTTGAGCCCGGCGAGCGTGCCGTCCTCGGCGAGTTCGCGGACCAGGGCGCCGGGCAGCTTGCTGTGCACGGAGACCGGCAGGTCGTAGGCGAACAGCGGGAGTTCGCCGTGCTCGCGCACGGTGCGGAAGTGGCGGGCGATCTCTGCGGGGTGGGTGCGGGCGTAGAAGGGGGCGGTCGCGACGAGGCCGTCGGCGCCGAGCGCGCGGGCGGCGCGGGCGTGCTCCACGACACGGGGGGTGGTCATGTCGATGACCCCGGCGAGGACGGGGACTCGCCCGGCGGCCGCCTCGACGACGGTCTCCAGGGCCACGGCACGCTGCCGGTCGGTGAGAAAGGCGACCTCACTGCTGGAGCCCAGCGCGAAGAGGCCGTGCACGCCGCCGTCGACGAGATGCCCGACGAGCCGCGCGAGAGACCCGGTGTCGACCTCACCGGCAGGGTCGAGCGGAGTGCAGACGGGCGGCACGACGCCGCGCAGGGGGTGGGACCAGGGCATGGGAACTCCAGGTGGTGCAGGGGTGGTTCGGGATCGGGTGGGGTGCGTCCGGCGGGGCCGCGGGCCCGTCCGGCGGACCCACCGCCGGACGGGGCCCGCAGGCCCACGGTGCCGATGCGCACCGCTGTCGCGGCGGGTGCGCGACCTGTGGACCGGCCGCCGGTCAGGGCGCGGTGACGGTCAACTTCGCGTCGCCGTAGGCGTGTTGGCGGCCACGGACCGCGTAGTCCGCAGTGGCCGTCAGTGTTGCGGGCGTCGCGTCGGCCGGGGCGGTCACCGGGATCTTCAGGGTGGCGCCCTGGCCCGGCTGGAGAGCCGGGAACTCGGTCGTCGGGGCCGTGTATCCGGCCGGGAGGCGGAGGGTGACGGTGCCCGCCGGGAGGCTGACGTCGTTCTGGCTGACGACGCGGACCGGGACCTCCGTCGTCGCGCCCGCCTTCAGGGCCGTCGGGGTGATCGTGACGGGCGCACAGACCCCGGCGAGCCACTGGAGGTCGAAGGAGGAGTAGGTGATGTGCCGGTAGTCGGCGCGCTCCCACAGCAGACCCATGCCCGGGTTCGGTGCGGTGCCGTCGCCGAGCGGGGTCAGGGTCGAGTAGGCGGCGGAGCCGGCCTCGACGGTCTTCCTGACCGGCCAGTTCTGCCCGTTGTCGCAGGACAGCCGGACGGTGAGGTTCTTGCGGCCGCCGGTGGTGGCGGTGTTGCTGAACATCAGCCACGAGGCCCGCGGATGCGAGGGCGCCACATCGGGGGCGAAGCGGGTGATCGATCCGTTGTTCGCGGGGTCGGGCAGTTCGGTGTCCTGCTGGAACGGGGTGTAGGTGACGCCTCCGTCGCTGGAGTAGGCCACCGTGCGGTACGGCGCGGAGCGGTTGTTGAGCATGACGCGGCCGTCGGACAGCTCGACGGTCTTGTTCTCGTCGCCGCCGGGGCCGACGGGTGTCCCCGTCCTCCAGGTGGCGCCGTGGTCGTCGCTGTAGGCGCTGACCGCGTAGTTGGCGCCGTTGTTCCGGATGGCGTACTGCTGGACGAGCCGCCCCTTGTACGGGCCGCGGCGCAGCTGGACACCCTCGCCGGAGGAGGCGAACATGCCGCCCCAGGCCGGGTTCTTGATGTCGGCGGTGATCCGTTCGTGCTTCCAGGTGCGGCCGTTGTCGTCGGAGTAGCTGTAGTCGGCCTGGAGGACGTTCGGGTCGGTCTCGTCGTTGCCGGTGGCCGAGCCGAAGAATCCCTGGTTGACCCCGGCCGCGTAGAAGAGGAAGACCCGGCCGGTCTCACGGTCGACGAGGAGGCTGGGGTCGCCGTACCCCTGGGGCGCGGCATCCTTCCGGACGACCTGCTGGGGCTGCCAGGTGGCGCCGCCGTCGGTGGAGCGGCGGATCACGATGCCGATGTTGCTGGGCAGGTCGGCGAGGGTGGGCCGGGCGTCATAGGCCGCGATGAGGGTGCCGTCGGTCGTCTTCGTGAGGGCGGGGATGCGGTAGTACGGCGATCCGGTGCCGGCGGTCGCCAGATCCTGCGAGGTGAGGGTGCCGGCCCCGGCGCCGTGGGCGGTGGTCGTGGTGGCGGCGACGACGGCGAGCGCCGCGGCGAGCGTGCCCAGGGTGACTCTTCGCTGCTGCATGTACGGACCTCTTCTCGGGTGGACGGTACGAGCGGGAGCACTGCGGAACGGGTGGTCGTACGAAGGCGCGCCGGCGCTCAGGGCGCGGCGAGCGCCGGCAACGTGCGCAGCCAGTCGAGCTGGACGCGCCGATGGTGGGCGCCGCCGCCCTCGTGGCCGTTGAACTCGTAGACGCGTACGTCCTTGGGGCCGCCGTAGCGGTGGTAGGCGGCGAAGCACGTGGACGGCGGGCAGATGTCGTCCATCATCGCGACGGAGAACAGGGCAGGGGCGGTGGCGCGCGGGGCGAGCACGGCCGCGTCGACGTGGGCAAGGGTGCGGAACACGGTGTCGGCGCGGTCGCGGTGCAGCGCGAGGTAGGCGGCGATCTCCGGGTACGGTCCCGCGCTTGCGATCCGCGCGCCGCGCCGGATGTCGCACAGGAAGGGGACGTCCGGCATGACTCCGGCGAGCCCGGGGACGAGCGCGGCGACGGCGAGCGCGATCCCGCCGCCCTGACTGACGCCAGTGACGACGACGCGCCCGGGGTCGACCGCCGGATGGGTCCGCACGGCGTCGACGGCGCGTACGGCGTCGGTGAACACCCGCCGGTAGTAGTGCTGTCCGGGGTCCTCGACGCCGCGGGTGAGGAAGCCGGGCACGGCGCCGGGCTCCCCCGCGCCCGGGTCGGGCGTGTCGCCGGGGGCGGCGGACCAGCCCTGGCCGCGGGTGTCGACGACGAGGTGGGCGTACCCGGCGGCGGCCCAGAGGAACTGCTCGTGGGCGAGGCCCCGGCCGCGTCCGTAGCCGAGGAACTCGACGACGCAGCCCAGGGGTTGCCGGGGCGCGGCCGCCGGCAGGTGCAGCCAGCCGCGCACGGGTTCACCGGCGTGCCCGGGGAACGTGACGTCGTACGTCGTGATCTGGCTGAGCCCGGTGTCGACGAGGGTGAACTCCGCCCGGGCCGCGGCACCTTGGCCGCGCTCGGCGTCCAGGGTGCGGGCCCAGAAGGCATCGAGTCCCGCGGGTTCGTCGAGCTCGGGCCGCAGCGCCAGGCACTCGGCGAGGGAGAGGTCCGTCAGTGGCATGTGGTGGGCCCCGGGGTGTGGTGGGCGGCGGGCGGGGCCGGGTGGTAGCAGGACGGGGAGGTGATTCCTGCGCACCCGGCGCCCTCTGAGGCGCGGCAGGGTGGCGAGCGGGGCAGACAGCGCCCAGTGGTACGGCCGTCCCGGCCGCGGCCGGTCGAGGGACCGACAACCAGGGACAACGGACGTCTGATGTCTGCTGTCCCGGGACCTTAGGGTCTGCCGTACAGGGACGTCAAGTGCCAGGACGCGCCGCACAGTTGTGGCGCTCCACCCGGGGGCACACAGCAGCGACGCCCGCCCCCAACGGGACGGACGCCGCAGAAAACCGCAGGTCAGCGCCGGGCGCGGGCCTCCGCGATCCGCTGCCGCACCGGCTCGTAGTGATCACGGAGCGCGGCCGCGAACTCGCCGGCGTCCCGGGCGCGCACCGCGTCCACGATGCGCTGATGATTGGCGACGGTTGTGTCGCCGTGCTCGCTGGTGAACACGTCGAGGTGCGGCGCCACGATCACGTAGACCTCCCAGAACGCGGCGGAGAGCTGGCCGATCAGGTCGTTGCCCAGCGGGGCGACGAGCTGGGCGTGGAAGGAGCGGTCTGCGGCCATGAAGTCGTGGGCGTCACCCGCGCCCGCCGCGCGCATCGTGTCGACGAAGACCTGGAGACGGTCCGCCTCCTCGCCCCCGAGGGCGCCGACGAGCCGCTCGGCCATCCCGCGCTCGAACAGCTCGCGCACCTCGATGAGGTCGGACATCACCTGGAAGTCGTCGTCGGGGCTGAGCAGTCCGCGGAAGGTGAGGCTCTCCACGAGGGCGGACAGGCTCAGCCGCCCCACGTAGGTGCCGTAACCGTGGCGGACCTCGACGATGTCGAGCGCGGTGAGGATCCTGATGGCCTCCCGCACGCTGGAGCGGCTCGCGCCGAGAGCCTCGCACAGGGCGGGCTCGGTCGGCAGCGGGTCGCCGGGGCGGAGCTTGTTGCTCAGGATGTACGTCTTGATGCCGTCGACGACTTCCTGCCTGAGCGGTTGACGTGCCGCCCGGGGCTCCGGCGCGACCGGTTTCACCGGCGCCTGTTCCCTCGCCACCTCTTGACCCCTCTCCTTGACCGGACTACCTTCCCACACTATCAAGGCATCGGACGTCTGACGTCCTACGCCCGACTGGTGAGGCCTTGACCACACTTTCCGCCGGAGTGACCACCTCTCTGGCCATTCTTCAGTCACCCCCTTGTCCGTCTGGAGGACTCCTTGCCCTCGCGCAGCGCAGCCGGCGTCGACCGCCGCACCTTCCTGAGATACACGAGCGCCATCGGTGTGACGACCGCGGCCACCACCGGCCTGACCGCCTGCGGAGGTCCCGCCTCCAGCGGCGACGGGGCGGGCACGTCCGGCGCCGGCGGCGCCGACACCATCGAGGCCGGTCTGTCGTACCCGCTCTCCACGGGCTTCGACCCGATGATCACGTCCGGCGCCACCCCGTACGCCGCGAACATGCACATCTTCGAAGGCCTGGTGGACCTCGACCCGGCCACCCTCGTCGCCCGCCCCGCGCTGGCCACCGAGATGCCGAAGAAGATCAACGCGACGACCTACCGGGCGACGCTGCGCAAGGGAGCGACCTTCCACGACGGCTCCCCGGTCACAGCCGAGGACGTCGTCTTCAGCTTCGAGCGCGTCCTCGACCCGGAGAACGCCTCGCTGATGGCGCAGTTCGTGCCGTTCATCGACTCCGTCGAGGCGGTCGACGCGAGCACGGTCGAGTTCAAACTGAAGTTCGCCTTCGCGCTGTTCCCGTCCCGCATATCCGTCGTACGGATCGTCCCGAAGAAGATCGCCGGCAAGGACGCCAAGGCCTTCGACGCCAATCCGGTGGGCTCGGGCCCGTACCGCTTCGTCTCCGCGGTCCGCGAGGACAAGATCGTGATGGAGGCCTACGACAAGTACAACGGGCCGCACCAGGCCAAGGCCAAGAAAATGGTGTGGCGGCTGATGGCCGACCCGTCCGCCCGGGTCAGCGCCCTGCAGTCGGGCCGCGTCCAGGCCATCGAGGACGTGCCGTACATCGACATGAAGGGCTTCACCGGCAAGAACAAGGTGGAGTCGGTCCAGTCGTTCGGCCTGCTGTTCCTCATGTTCAACTGCAAGGACGATCGGTTCGCCGACCAGCGGGTGCGCCAGGCACTGCACTACGCGCTCGACACCGAGAAGATCATCAGGACGGCCCTGCTCGGCAACGCCGAACCGGCCACGGGCTACGTCCCGGCGACGCACCCCGACTACCAGAAGGCCGCCACGGTCTACACCCACGACGTCGCCAAGGCGAAGAAGCTGCTCGCCGAGGCCGGGGCCGGAAAGCTGTCCTTCACCCTCCTGCTCACGGACACCGGCTGGGTCAAGGACATCGCCCCGCTCATCAAGGAGAGCTGGGACGCGGTCGGGGTCGACGTCAAGCTCGACATCGCCCAGTCCCCCGCCCAGTACGCGAAGGTCGACCAGGGCGACTTCCACGCGCTGGCCGCCCCGGGCGACCCTTCGGTCTTCGGCAACGACGCGGACCTGCTGCTGCGCTGGTTCTACTACGGCTTCTGGCCCGAGAAGCGCTACGGCTGGGCCGGCTCCGCCCCGTACAAGAAGGTGAGGTCGCTGCTCGACAAGGCGGCGAGCACGGGCGACGCCGGGAAGCGCAAGGAGCTGTGGAGCCAGGTCACCGATCTGGTCGCCGAGGAGGCCGCGCTCTATCCGGTGCTGCACCGCAAGCTGCCGACCGCCTGGGACTCCACGGCCCTGACCGGTTTCCGGCCGCTGCCGACGACCGGCCTGTCCTTCGTCGACGTCGGGCGCTCCTGACCGCGCACCGCCCAGGCCGCCGGGCCCGCACACTCCCGTCACCCCGGGAGCGGGTCCGGCCCCGACCGCTAGGAACCCCTCACGATGGTTGCTTTCCTCCGGCTGGCGCTGCGCCGCGTCGCGATGATGCCGGTGATGATCCTCGGGATCGCGCTGCTGGTCTTCGTGGTCCTCCAGTTCTCCCCCGTCGACCCCGCCTACAACGCCCTCGGCGACAGTGCGAGCCCCGAGGCGCGCGCCGCGTTCGCGCACGCCCAGGGTCTCGACGACCCGCTCCCGGTCCGGTACGTCCACTTCCTCGGGCAGTTGCTGCACGGCGACCTCGGCGTGACGGTGCCGCCGAGCCGGCCCGTCGCCGAGCGCATCGCGACGGCCTTCCCCCTGACCCTCCAGCTGACGGTGCTCGGCCTCACGCTCGCGATCGCGCTCGCGCTGGTCGCCGGCGTCATCAGCGCCGTGTACCGCGACCGCTGGCCCGACCAGGTCTTCCGGGTGCTGTCCATGGCCGGCATCGCACTGCCGTCGTTCTGGCTGGGGGTGCTGCTCATCCAGCAGTTCGCGCTGAACAACCCGGTGTTCCCGACGGGTGGTTATGTGAACCCGGCGGACTCCTTCCCCGGCTGGCTGCGCTCGCTCGCGCTGCCCGCGATCTCCCTCGCCCTGCCCGTCGCCGCGTCGCTCGCCCGGCTCATCCGCACGTCGATGGTGACCGAGCTGGACCGCGACTACGTGCGCACCGCCCGGGGCAGCGGCCTGCCGCCGTTCCTCATCATCCGGTCGGTGCTGCGCAACGCCCTGGTCACGCCGCTGACCGTGCTCGGCGTCAAGGTCGGCTACCTGCTCAGCGGCGCCGTCGTCATCGAGGCGATCTTCGACCTGCCCGGCATGGGCAAGCTGATCCTGGAGGGCGTCACCGGCGGTGACGTCGCGCTCGTCCAGGGCACCGTGCTCACCATCGCCATCGCGTTCCTCGTGGTCAACGTCGTCGTCGACCTGCTCTATCTGCTCGTCAACCCGCGCATCAGGACGGTGTGATGTTCGCTCCACGCTCTCTGGCCGAACGCCTCGCCCGGCCCGGCGCGCGCCTGCGCCGGCTGCCCGTCGTCTCGAGGATCGCCCTCGGCATCCTGCTCGTCGTCGTCCTCGGCGCCCTGTTCGCCCCGCTGCTCACCCAGGACCCGCTGGCCACCGGTGTGCCGGCCCGGGCGCCGGACGCCGCCCACTGGTTCGGCACCGACCGGGCCGGGCGCGACGTCTTCGCCCGCGTCGTGCACGGCGCCCGCTACTCCCTGGTCATCGGCTTCGGCGCGACGCTGCTCGCCCTCGTCCTCGGCTCGGTCCTCGGCGCACTCGCCGCGACCTCCCGCAAGCTCGCCGACGAGTCGGTGATGCGCACGCTCGACGTCGTCATGTCGTTCCCGCCGATCGCGCTCGCCGCCGTACTCGTCGCGGTGTTCGGCCCGAGCGTCCCCGTCATCGTCTTCACCATCGCCTTCGTCTACGCGCCGTCGCTGGCCCGGGTCGTCCGGGCCAACGTCCTGGAGCAGTACGGCGAGGACTACGTGGCCGCCGAGCAGGTCATCGGCGCCCGCCGCGGGTACATCGTCGCCCGGCACGTCGCCGTCAACTGCGCGGCCCCGGTCCTGGTGTTCGCGACGGTCATGGTCGCCGACTCGATCATCTTCGAGGCGAGCCTGTCGTTCATCGGTGCCGGTGTGCAGGACCCCGACCCCAGCTGGGGCAGCGTCCTCGCGTACGGCCGGCAGATCCTGCTGTCGGGCGGCTGGTGGGCCACCTTCTTCCCCGGCCTGTGCCTCCTGGTCACCGTGCTCGCGCTGAACATCCTGTCCGAGGGCATGACCGACGCGGCGGCCGCGCCCGACACCTCCCGCACGGGCGGCACGGAGGACTCCGGCGCCCCGGCCCAGGTCATCGCCGACCAGGCCGAGGTGGACTCCGCCCTGTCTCAACTGGCTTCCAGAATACGTGAGTCGAAGCCGGCGGTGCCGCCGCTCGCGAAGGACGCCACCGAACTCCTCGTCGTACGGAACCTGTCGATCCGCTTCCCGGACCGGTACGGCGACACGAAGGTCGTCGACAGCATCTCGTTCACGGTCCGCGAGGGCGAGACGCTCGGCCTCGTCGGCGAGTCCGGCTGCGGCAAGTCCGTCACCAGCCTGGCGGTCATGGGCCTGCTCGCGCGCAACGCGGTGGCCGGAGGAGAGATCCTGTACCGCGGCCGCGACCTGCTGACGATGTCCCCGCGCGAGCGGCGCGCCCTGATGGGCCCGGAGATCGCGATGGTCTACCAGGACGCCATGTCGTCCCTGAATCCGTCCGTGCTCGTCGGCGCGCAGCTGAAGCGGCTCACCTCGCGCGGTGGCACCCGCACCCCCGCCGAGCTCCTCGACCTCGTGGGCCTGTCCCCCGAGCGCACCCTGCGCAGCTATCCGCACGAACTGTCCGGCGGCCAGCGCCAGCGCGTCCTCATCGCCATGGCGCTGTCCCGCAGCCCCCGGCTGCTCATCGCGGACGAGCCGACGACCGCGCTCGACGTCACCGTGCAGGCACAGGTCGTCGAGCTCCTGGTCCGGCTCCGCGACGAACTGGGCTTCGCGATGGTCCTCGTCTCGCACGACCTGGCCCTGGTCGGCGACCTCGCCCACCGCGTCGCGGTGATGTACGCGGGTCAGATCGCCGAGGCCGGTGACACCCGGGCCCTGCTGACCGACCCGGCGCACCACTACAGCCGGGGGCTGCTGGGCTCGGTCGTGTCCCTGGAGTCGGGGGCGCGGCGGCTGCACCAGATCGGCGGGGTCGTCCCGGCACCGAAGGCGTTCGGCGCCGGCTGCCGGTTCGCCTCCCGGTGCGCGGCCGCGACCCAGCTGTGCGCGAGCACACCGCCGCCCTCGGCCGCCCGCGGCGGCCGGGCCGACCACGCGTTCGCCTGCCACCACCCCGCCGACGCCGCGCACGCGGCCGCACCCCTGGGGAGCACCCGATGACCCTCGCGCAGCCCGCCCCGGACACCCGGGCGTCCGCGTCGGCCCCGCTGATCCGGCTCGACGGCGTCCACGTGCGGCACAAGGCCCGCAGCGGCGGGGTCTTCCGCCGCGACTCCGTGTACGCGCTGACCGACGCCTCGCTCGAAGTGCGGCGGGGCGAGATCACCGGCCTGGTCGGCGAGTCCGGCTGCGGCAAGTCGACGCTGGCCCGCGTCGTCACCGGCCTGCAGCGGCCCACCGAGGGGCAGGTCGGTTTCCGCGGCACCGACCTGTGGTCCCTCTCGGACGCCGAGCGGCGTACGGGCTTCGGCCCGGCGGTGGGAGTCGTGTTCCAGGACCCGTCGACGGCGCTCAACCCGCGCCTGCCCGTCCGCAGCATCCTGCGCGACCCGCTCGACGTGCACCGCCGCGGCACACCCGACGAGCGCGAGGCGCGGGTGCGTGAACTCCTCGACCTCGTCGGCCTGCCCGGGCACACCCTGGACGCGCTGCCCGGCCGCCTCTCCGGCGGCCAGCGCCAGCGCGTCGCCATCGCCCGCGCACTGGCCCTGGAGCCGGAACTGATCGTCGCGGACGAGCCGACCAGCGCGCTGGACGTCTCGGTGCGCGCGCAGATCCTGAACCTCCTCACGGACCTGCGCGAACGCCTGGGTCTCGGCATGGTGTTCATCTCGCACGACGTGCAGACGGTGCGCCATCTCGCCGACCGGATCGCGGTGCTGTACCTCGGCCGGGTCGTCGAGGAGGGGCCGGCCGCCGCGGTCGCGGGCGCACCCCGGCACCCGTACACACAGGCGCTGCTCTCGGCGACGCCGAGTCTGCTGGAACGGCCGGAGCGGATCGTGCTGCAGGGCCCGATCCCGTCGGCGACGAACCCGCCGTCGGGCTGCCCCTTCCGCACGCGCTGCTGGAAGGCGGACGAGGCGTGCGCGGAGGTGTTCCCGGCACAGTCGACAGCCTCGACGGGCGACCGGCGCTGGCACTGCGTCCACCCGCAGGAGGCCGGATAGAGGGATCAGGGGCGGTCGGGGACCGGCAGCCCCTTCGGCTCCTTGATCCGCTTCATGATGATCTGCGAGTTGACCTCCGTGACGCCGTCGAGGGCCGTCAGCCGCTCGATCCACAGGCGCTCGTACTCGGCGAGGTCCGCGACCGCGATCCGCAGCAGACAGCCCGGACTGCCGAAGAGCCGGTACGCCTCGATGACGTCCGGGATGTCCTGGAGTGCGCGCTCGAACGCCTCCACGGACTCCCGGTCGCGGCGCACCTCGATGGAGACGAGCACCTCGAAGCCGCGGCCGACCGCCTCGGGGTCGATGATCGCGCGGTACCCCTGGATGACGCCGTCCTGCTCCAGCTGACGCACGCGCCGCATGCAGGGCGACGGGCTCAGGCCCACCCGCTGGGCGAGCTCCTGATTGCTGAGCCGCCCGTCCGCCTGGAGCTCGCGCAAGATATTCAAATCAATCCGGTCCATCGAGCAATTATTCATCATGCTACGCGCGCAGAGGCGGCAACTTCGCAATCCAATTGCGCGACGTTCGATTTACCCTTGCGAGATACCCCTCCTGTCACGCGCCCGTGACCCCGCGACCCGTGAGGCAGCCGCCATGGACACCAAGCACATCACCCTCATCAGCACCGGCGGCACCATCGCCAGCCGCTGGCAGGGCACCGGATACGCCGCCGACGCGGGCGGCGACACCGTCCTGGCCAGCGCCGCCGTGCCCGACGGGGTCGAGGTACGGGTGATCGACCTGTTCAACGTGAACAGCTCGCGGATGACCACCGAGCGCCAGCTCACGCTGCTGCGCACGGTGCGGGAGGTCCTCGCCGACCCCTCGGTCGACGGCATCGTCGTCACGCACGGCACGGACACCCTGGAGGAGTCCGCGTTCCTGCTCGACCTGCACCACGACGACCCGCGCCCGGTCGTCTTCACCGGCGCGCAGAAGCCGCTCGGCGCGACGGACGGCGACGGTCCGGGGAACATGTACGACGCGCTTCAGGTGGCCGCCTCCGTGCGCGACCTCGGCGTGCTCGTCGTCTTCGACGGCAAGATGCACGCCGCGCGCGGCACCGTGAAGACGCAGACCCTCGCGGCGGACGCCTTCTCCGACCCGTCGGCCGACACGCCGGTGGGCCGGCTCGGCTTCGGGCGGGTCGACGTCCGGCGCGTCCCGGAGCGGCCCGCGCCGCTGGCCGTCCCGGCCGACGGGACCCCGATACCGCGCGTCGACATCGTGATGCACCACAGTGACGCCGACCCGGCGCTGTTCGAAGCGGCGATCGCGGCGGGAGCGCGCGGGATCGTCCTGGTGGCGACCGGGGCGGGGAACGCGACGCCGGAGTTCGTCGACGCGGTGGACTCCGCCGTGCGGGCGGGTGTGCTCGTCGCCGTCTCCACCCGGGTGCCGGCCGGGCCTCTGGCCGAGATCTACACCGGGGGCGGGGCCGTGGACCTGGTGGCGGCCGGGGCGGTGCTCTCCGGGGTGCTGCGGGCCGGGCAGACCCGGGTGGCCGTCCTCTCGGCGCTGCTCTCCGAGGGTTCGGCGGATGTCCGGGTGAAGCTCGTGCGAGAGCTGCTCGGCGTGTCCGAGGGGGCCGTGGCCCAGGCGGCGTGACGCCGTAGCTCCGCCGGCTTCTTCGCCGGGTGCGGCTTGCGTCGTGGCTGGTCGCGCCCCGCGGCGGAGCCGCTTGCCGACACAGCCCCGCGCCCCTGAAGGCATGCGCTGCGCGCAGCCTTCATCGGGGAGATGCCACCCGAAGGGTGTGCATCTCAGGGGCGCGGGGAACTGCGCGGCCCGCCCCCACCGGGCCGCGGCGTGTCACGCAGCGGCAGCGCCACGGCGGGGGTCAGATCTCGACCGACTCCGTGTTGGGGGCGAGGCTGTCCATGAAGGAGCTGACCGAGAAGACCGCGCGGCCGGCGCCGGCCGGACCGTATCCGGGCGGGGACGAGAGGCCGAACTCGTCCATCGTGGAGCGGTACGCGTCGAGCAGCCGGATGTGGTACTCGAGCGGCGCCCCCGCCGGGTTCGCCTTGCCGAGCGGGGTCGTCGGCTCGGGGCACCAGGTCGTGAAGCGCGGGGTGATGCCCTGCGACATGAAGAAGCGCAGGCCCTCGGTCGTGGAGGCGATGGCCTCGTCGACCGTCTTGAAGCCGAAGGGCTCGGCCATCTCCACACCGGCGACGAAGTTGGGGATCACGTTGCGCGCGCCGAAGATGTCGGCCGAGTCGAGGATCCGCTTGTGCCACTCGTCGCGGCCGACGTACCGCTCCTTGCCCGGGCAGTACATCTTGAACAGGTACTCGTCCCACACCTCGTAGTTGGGGTGGTAGATCTGGATGCCGTAGTCCTTGAAGCGCTGGACGTCGTCCTTCGGCAGCGCCTGGGCGACGACCTTGCCGATCCAGCGGCCCGGGAAGTGCTCCTCGATGGCCTTGGCGTACCGCCCGTAGAAGTCCGCTTCGTCGAGCCCCTGCACCTTGGACGTGATGGCGCCGCCGGTGAGGGTGTAGGCGGTGGAGGACTTCGCCGTGTCGTACTGGTCGATGATCGAGAGCGCCTCGAGGACCTCGTCGACGTCCTTCACGCCCGTGTAGGGGCGGCCCGCCGCCTTGTGCTGGCGCCAGTTGTGGTTGATGTCGCAGTACTGGCACTCCTCCTTGGCGCCGAAGTACTGGCAGACGCGGAAGGCGGTCAGGTAGATCAGGTAGCCCCACTGGATGGTGGGGGCCACCTCCATGACCGACTTCCCGTTCGAGAGCTTGTGGCGGTAGTACTCCGGCATCGGAGGGACGCCCACGTCCGCGATGCGCTTGCCGTCGAGGTAGAGGCCGAGCAGGCCGTCCTCGCCCGCAGCGACGCGGTACGGGGAGGCCGGGTTCACGCGGACCGAGACGACCGTGCGGCGCAGGTCGTAGGGGCCGCCGGTGAGGACGATCTCCTCCGGCGGGCGGCGCAGGGCGGCCTCGCCGAGCTCCGGGAGCGTGCCGTGGTCGAACGAGAAGATGAAGTACGACTTGGGCTTGACCTCGCCGCCCTCGTTGTCGCTGAGCGCCGACGGGTCGAACGCGACGCCGCCCCGGAGCAGGTCCTCCTTGAAGACCGCCTCCTTCGGAACGTGCGGGAAGCGCTCCATCAGGTCCTCGACCAGTGCCGTGCGGCTCTCCGCCTTGTCGGCCATCCCGTCCATCCCTGCACCCACTCCTCGTTCGCTGCCGGGCCGTGCTTCGACCTCTCACGGTATGCCCCCGGTTGTCCCTCAGCCCTGGCGGGTCCCCGCTCGGGCCGTGATGTGGGCCGGTGCGGTGATGCCCACGGGGAGCGCCGGATCCGCCGTGGGGGCGCCCCAGCGGGAGTTCAGGGGCAGCACTCCGGCCCACAGGCCGAGCGCGGCGTCGGGCGAGTCGGCGTCGTCCGGGGGGCCGTCGCTGATCTTGACGGAGGCCTCGTCCAGGGGAAGGGCGAGGAGGGTGGTCGCGGCGAGTTCCTTGCGGCTGGGGCGACGGGCGTAGTCCCACTGGCCCGGGGCCGTGTGCTCGGTGAGGATGCGCAGGCCCTCGGTCTTCTCGGCGTCGTCGGTGACCTGGCGCGGGGTGCCGTAGATCATCGCGCAGCGGTAGTTGACGCTGTGCTCGAAGACGGAGCGGGCCAGGACGAGGGCGTCGACGTGGGTGACGGTGACGCATATCGTCGCGTCCGGGTCGGCGGCGAGGCTGCGGCTGGCGACGGAGCCGTGGAAGTACAGGTGCTCGTCGTCGCGTCCGTAGACGGTCGGTACGACCATGGGGACGCCGTCGACCACGACGCCGAGGTGGCAGACGAAACCGGCGTCGAGGACGGCCTCGAGCTCCGAGCGCTCGAAGCGGGCCTTCTCCTTCATGCGGCGCAGGCGGGTGCGGTCGGTCGGGGCCAGGGTGCGGTTCCGGGCGTCGCCCGGGGTGTCGCTGTCGGTGCGTGGCGGTTCTGTGTGGGTCATGCGGCGGAACAGTACCGGGCGCCTCCGGCGGTTGATCATCGGGCCTGGGTGGGGAGTTGGGGCTGGTGGGGGGCATGTCCGGGTGCGTGACTCCGTCGGCCTCGGCTACGGCGTCGCCGCCGTAGGGGCCGAACACCATCGCCGGCCGCCGCGCCGTCGTGGCTGGTCGCGCAGTTCCCCGCGCCCCTTGTGGGGCGCGTCCGCAGCGGTGCCGACGAGGTGCCGGGCTATGCCTGCGCGGCCTCGTGGCCGGCGCGGCGGCCGAAGAAGGTGCCGTCGCCCAGCGAGGCCCCGCTGGCGTAGCCGCCCGTGGCGATGCCTGTCGTGGCGCGGCCGGCGGCGTAGAGGCCGGGGACGGGGGCGCCGTCGACGTGGAGGACCCGCCCCTCGGTGTCGGTCGTCAGGCCGCCGAGGGCGAAGCCCGCCGTACGGGGGCCGAGGTCGACCGCGCCGAGGGGGCCCTTCAGGGGGCGCAGCCAGGCCGCCGCCTTGTGGTGGACGGGGTCGCGGCCCTGTTCGGCGTGGCGGTTGTAGAGGTCGAGGGTCGATTCCAGGGCGCCTTCGGGCAGGCCCATGGCGGCGGCCAGCTCCGTGGGGGTCTCGGCGACGACCGTGGGGGCCGTGCGCAACTGCTCGGCGGCGCGGGTCGCGGCGTCGGCCTCCTCGAAGCCGGTCTCGTCGAGGACGAGCCAGCACCCGTTGCCCTGGTTCAGGAGAGCGGCCTGCCCGATGCGGCCGGCGTAGGTGTCCTCGTTGATGAAGCGCTGCCCGTGGGCGTTCACGACGATGCCCCGGACCAGGTGCTGCGGGTCCACGCCGACGGCGACCTCGCAGGCGTCGAGATGGCTGACCTGCGCGCCGAGCGCCTGGCCGAGCCGGATGGAGATGCCGTCGTGCTCCTCGACGGCGGCGCCGGGCCGCCCGCTGAGCCGGGGCGTGTGCGCGCCGACCATGGCCGCGTCGTAGGTGAAGGAGCCGGTGGTGAGGACGACGCCGCGCCGGGCGCGGACGTGGAGGGTGCGGCCGAAGGAGCGGGCCCGCACCCCGCACACCCGGCCGTCGGCGGCGACGACGAGTCCGTCGACGCGGGTGTCGTAGCGGGCGGTGACGCCGAGCCGGGACGCGGTGCGCACGAGGGGTTCCATGAGGAGCCGGCCCCGGCCCTGCTCGCCGTTCGGGGCGCCGGTGAGCGGCCCTTCGCAGGGCAGGTGCCCGCGCGGCGCCGGGTCGGCGATCTCCGGGAACGGGTGGGCGTTCTCACCACCCGAGTACATGAGCCCCTCGTCGCCGTACGCCTCCCAGGCCGGCTCTCCGAAGAACGCCGGGCGGAAGGCCACCGCGCAGGTGCCGGTGAGCCAGTCGTAGTGCTCGGGGCTGCCCTCGCTGTAGAGGCCGATCTTGTGCGGGTCGCCGCCGGGGCCGAGCGCGGCGGTGAGGAACGCGGCCATGTTCGCGGGGGTGTCCTCGTAGCCGCAGGCCTGTTGGAGCGCGGTGCCGCCGCCGAGGTAGATGAACCCGCCGGACAGCGCGGCGGCCCCGCCCCAGCCGCCGGCGCGTTCGAGGACGAGGACCTCGGCGCCCTCCTGCGCGGCGGCGACCGCGGCCGCCGCGCCCGCGACGCCGTATCCGGCGATCACCACATCCGCGTCGGCGTCCCACTCCGGAACCGTGTTCTCGTCGATCGGCCGCATCCGTACGCTCCTGAAGCTGAGGCTGCTCGTGGACGTGCTGGAGGCTAGGGGCCGCGGCGGGTCGGACGCGGCCGGCGCTCCCGGTCAGCGGGATCGCGGGGTCGCCGTCCGGGGCGTACGTACCGAAGTCCCGGCCCTCGGAGGGCGGACGGGTCCCGCCGCGCAGCGCCCAGGGGCGGTTGACATGATGGGCGGGTGAACTTCCGCTCGATCTACTCCCAAGGTTTCGCCCGCGTCGCCGCCTGCACGGGGCACGCCGCGATCGCCGACCCGCTCGCCAACGCCGAGGCGGTCCTGCGCCAGGCGGGGCAGTGCGCGCGGGACGGCGTCGCGGTCGCCGTCTTCCCCGAGCTGGGCCTGACGGGCTACTCGATCGAGGACCTGCTGCTGCAGGACCCGGTCCTGGACGACGTCGAGGCGGCGCTCGCCGAGGTCGTGGCGGGCTCCGCGGACCTGATGACGGTGCTCGCGGTGGGCGCCCCGCTGCGCCACCGGCACCGGATCTACAACTGCGCGGTCCTGATCCACCGCGGCCGGGTCCTCGGCGTGGTCCCGAAGTCGTACCCGCCGAACTACCGGGAGTTCTACGAGCGCCGCCAGATCGCGGGCGGCGACGACGAGCGCGGCGGCACGATCCGGGTCGGCGGCGCGGAGGTGCCGTTCGGCACGGATCTGCTGTTCGCGGCCGAGGACGTGCCGGGGCTCGTGCTGCACGCCGAGGTGTGCGAGGACATGTGGGTGCCGGTGCCGCCGAGCGCCGAGGCCGCGCTCGCCGGGGCGACGGTGCTGCTGAACCTGTCGGGCAGTCCGATCACGGTGGGCCGCGCCGAGGACCGCGGGCTGCTGTGCCGCTCGGCGTCGGCGCGCTGCCTGGCCGCGTACGTGTACTCGGCGGCGGGCCTCGGGGAGTCGACCACGGACCTGTCGTGGGACGGCCAGACGATGGTCTACGAGAACGGCGCGCTGCTCGCCGAGACGGAACGCTTCGCGCAGGGCGACCAGTTCGCGGTGGCGGACGTCGACCTGGACCTGCTGATGCAGGAGCGGCGCCGGATGGGCACGTTCGACGACAACCGCCGTACGCACGCGGCCCGCACCGGCGACTTCCGCCGGGTCGGCTTCGAACTGGCGGCGCCCGCGACGGACTTCGGTCTGCGCCGCCGCGTCGAGCGCTTCCCGTTCGTGCCGGCGGACGCCGAGCGGCTCGCGCAGGACTGCTACGAGGCGTACAACATCCAGGTGTCGGGGCTGGTGCAGCGGCTCGGCGCGATCGGGAACCCGAAGGTCGTCATCGGGGTCTCGGGCGGTCTGGACTCGACGCACGCGCTGATCGTGGCGGCCCGTGCGATGGACCGCGCGGGGCGCCCGCGCACCGACATCCTCGCGTACACGATGCCGGGCTTCGCGACGAGCGACCACACGAAGTCGAACGCGCACCGGCTGATGGAGTCCCTCGGGGTCACCTCGGCCGAGCTGGACATCTCCGACACGGCGCGGCTGATGCTGAAGGAGATGGGCCACCCCTTCTCCGCGGGCGAGCCGGTCTACGACGTCACGTTCGAGAACGTGCAGGCGGGTCTGCGCACCGACTACCTGTTCCGGCTCGCGAACCAGCGCGGCGGCATCGTGCTCGGCACCGGTGACCTGTCCGAGCTGGCGCTCGGCTGGTGCACGTACGGCGTCGGCGACCAGATGAGCCACTACAACGTGAACTCGGGTGTGCCGAAGACGCTGATCCAGCATCTGATCCGGTGGGTGGTCAGCAGCGGGCAGTTCGGCGACGAGGCCGGCAAGACGCTCACGGCGATCCTGGACACGGAGATCAGCCCCGAGCTGGTGCCGGGCGAGGAGCTGCAGTCCACGGAGTCGAAGATCGGCCCGTACGCGCTGCACGACTTCACGCTGTTCCACGTGCTGCGGTACGGGTTCCGGCCGACGAAGATCGCGTTCCTGGCGTGGCACGCGTGGCGGGACCAGGCGGCGGGCGCGTGGCCGCCCGGCTTCCCGGAGAAGGACCACAAGGAATACGACCTCGCGGAGATCCGGCACTGGCTGGAGTACTTCTGCAAGCGCTTCTTCCAGTTCGCCCAGTTCAAGCGGTCCGCGATGCCGAACGGGCCGAAGGTGTCGGCGGGCGGTTCGCTGTCCCCGCGCGGCGACTGGCGGGCCCCGTCGGACGGGAACGCGCGGGCGTGGCTGCGGGATCTGGAGCGCTGGTCACCGGCCGAGGTCGAGGCCCAGGGGGCACCGGCCGAGCGGTGACCGGTCGGCGGATGACACCGTGACCGGTCGGGCAGCGACGCTGTGACCGGTCAGGCGGTGACCTGGAAGGTGCGGCGGTAGGCCTGCGGAGTGACGCCGATCGCCGCGTGCAGGTGCCGGCGCAGCGAGGCGCCGGTCGCGAAGCCGACCTCGGCGGCGATCCGGTCCACGGGCAGCTCGCTGGCCTCCAGGAGGTGGCGGGCCCGCTGCACCCGCTGCTGGATCAGCCAGCGTCCCGGACTGGTGCCGGTCTCCTCCTGGAAGCGGCGGGCGAAGGTGCGCGGGCTCATCCGGGCGTGCGCGGCGAGCTCACGCAGGGCGAGCGGCCGGTCGAGGCGTTCCAGGGCCCAGGCGCGGGTGGCGGCGGTGCCGGCGTCCGGCTCGGGCGGCACGGGACGCTCGATGTACTGGACCTGGCCTCCCTCGCGCCAGGGCGGCACCACACAGCGCCGGGCGACCTGGTTGGCGACGGTGCTGCCGTGGTCGGCGCGGACGATGTGCAGGCACACGTCGAGTCCGGACGCGGCGCCCGCCGAGGTGAGCAGGTCACCGTCGTCGACGAACAGCACGTCGGGGTCGAGCGGCACCTGCGGGAACATGCGCCGGAACACGTCCGTGAGCGCCCAGTGCGTGGTCGCGGGCCGGCCGTCGAGGAGCCCGGCGGCGGCGAGCGCGAAGGCACCGGTGCAGATGGACACGATGCGGGTGCCGGGCCGGATCCGGCGCAGCGCCTCCAGGACCGGCGCGGGCGGCGCGGCGGTGATCCGGCTCAGGTCGTAGGGCGGGACGACGACGGTGTCGGCGTGGTCGAGCGCCTCGGGGCCGTGCTGCACGGTGATCGTGAAGTCGGCGTTGGTGGCGACCGTGCGGTCGTCCGTCGCCGCACAGGTGATCACCTCGTACGCCCCGTCGACCTCGGGGAAGACCCGGTTGGGGATGCCCAGCTCGAAGGGGTAGACGCCGTCGAGCGCGAGAACGGCGATCCGGTGCGGCGGAGCGGTCCTGAGGACGGTGTCGATGACGGCCATGGCACGATCGTATCGCTTGATGACCATCTTGCCATTGCCCGCGCGGCGGCGCCTCGCGCACGCTTGGTCCATGACCGAGAACAAGACGATGCGCGCCGTCCGCCAGGAGACCCTCGGGGGTCCCGAAGTCCTTCAGACGACCGACCTGCCCCGGCCGGTGCCGGGCGTCGGGCAGATCCTCGTCGCCGTGCACGCGGCCGGGGTGAACCCGACGGACTGGAAGCACCGCAGGTTCGGAGCGTTCCTCGGCGAGCCGCCGTTCGTGCTCGGATGGGACGTGTCGGGGGTCGTCGAGGCGGTCGGCATCGGCGTCTCCCTGTACGCGCCCGGCGACGAGGTGTACGGGATGCTGCCGTACCCGTACGGGGCGGGCTCGCACGCCGAGTACGTGACCGGGCCGACCCGCGCCTTCGTGCCGAAGCCGGCCGGCCTCGGCCACGTCGAGGCGGCGGCGCTGCCGCTCGTGTCGCTGACGGCCTGGCAGGCACTGGTCGACAACGCGGACGTGCGGCCCGGGCAGCGGGTCCTGGTCCACGCGGCGGCGGGCGGCGTCGGGCACGTCGCGGTGCAGATCGCGAAGGCGCGCGGCGCGTACGTGATCGGCACGGCGAGCGCCGCCAAGCACGACTTCGTACGGGGGCTCGGCGCGGACGAGGTGATCGACTACCGCACCGCGGACTACGTGAAGGAGGTGCGGGACGTGGACGTCGTGCTCGACACGCTGGGCGGCGAGGACCGGCTGCGCTCGCTGGAGGTGCTGCGGCCGGGCGGCGTCCTGGTGTCGATCCTGCCGGGCGGTATGGACGAAGTGACGCGCCGGGCCGAGGAGTTGGGGGTGCGCGCCGTGGACATGCTGGTCGAGCACGACCAGGCGGGTATGTCGGCGGTGGCGGCTCTGGTGGAGTCGGGGCGGCTCCGGGTGCACGTGTCGGGCACGTATCCCCTGGCCGATGCGGCGCAGGCGCACGCCGAGGGGGAGACGGGGCGGGTGACGGGGAAGTTGGTGCTCAGCGTGCGGCCGTAGGTGTCGCTTCCGGGCGCGGGTGCGTGGGGCCGGCCGCGCGGTTCCCCGTACAACGAGCAAGGGCGCGGCGGAACTTCGACGGGCCCGCTACCGTGTGCCGATGACTGATGCCACACCGTCCCGCACCGACGCCGAGGCATGGCAGAAGGTGCGGGAGCGGATAGACACCACGCGCCCCCACCCGGCCCGCGTCTACGACGCCCTCGTCGGCGGCAAGAACCACTACGCGGTCGACCGGGCGGCGGCGACCAAGGCCCTGGGTCACAACCCGCGCGGCTACCTCGACGTACGGCACAACCGGGACTTCATGCGGCGCGCGGTGCTGCACCTGACGCGGGATCACGGACTGCGCCAGTTCCTCGACATCGGCACCGGCCTGCCGACCAGGCCGAACGTGCACGAGATCGCCCAGGGCGTCGAACCGGCGTCCCGGGTGGTCTACGTGGACCACGACCCGGTGGTGCTCGCGCACGCGCGGGCCCTGCTGTCCGGCGGGCCCGAGGGCCGGACCGCCTATCTCGATGCGGACCTGCGCGAACCGGCCGCGATCCTGAAGGGCGCCCGCGACACCCTGGACCTGGACCGGCCCGTGGCGCTGGGGCTGGCGGCGGTGCTGCACTTCGTGCCCGAGCCCGAGGCGTCCAGGATCATGGCCGAGCTCGCGGCGGCCCTGCCGTCGGGCAGCGCGGTGTTCCTCAGTCACCTGACGGCCGACCTCAACCCGGACACGATCCTGCCGGGTCTGAAGGCGACGGGCCTGCCCTTCACGCTGCGTACACGCGGCGAGGTGCTGCGCTTCCTCACGGACAACGGCCTGGAGCCCCTCGACCCGGGCGTCGTCCCCGTGCACCACTGGCGCCCGGACGGCACCTGGCGGCACACCGAGCTGGAGGAGACGGAGGCGTCCGCACTCGACCCGCTGGAGCGGGCCGCCCGGCGCGGCATCGGCGATGTCCGGGACGAGGACATCAACATCTACGGAGTCGTGGCGCTCAAGCCGTGAGAGCCGCCTCCGTCGTGGCGATGAGCGCCTCGACGGCGGTGTCGTAGATCGTCTTCTGGCCGACGGCGGCGAGCGCGTCGCGGTGGGCCCGGGTCACGGGGTGGTCCCCCTCGGGGGCGCGCGCGTAGACCCGGGTCCAGGCCGTGGCGTCCTTCTCCTGCGCGTCGGGATCGAGGGTGGCGAGGGCCGCCGCGTGCGCGCACAGGCCGAGGCACGTGTCGACGAACGTGCGGTAGAGCAGCACCGCGCGGTCCGGTGCGGCGCCGGAGCGGGCGAACGCGGTCAGCAGCAGCTCCACCGTCAGCTGCTCGGCGGGGCCGCCGGTGGTGCGGGCGAAGGTCAGTACGGTGATCGCCGGGTGGGCGGTCTGGACCCGCCAGGTGACCTCGGCGAACCGGCGCAGCGTGTCCTGCCAGGCCTCGTCGTCGGGCACCTCGCCGAGCTCCGCGCGCGACATCTCGATGGTGCGCTCGCAGCAGGCGAGCAGCAGTTCGTCCTTGTCGCGGTAGAGGCGGTACAGGGCCGCGACGTCGACCTCGAGCTCCTGGGCGAGCTTGCGCATCGTCAGGCCGGCCACGCCCTCGCGCGCGGCGAGCCGGAACGCGGCGTCCACGGCGGCCTCCCTGCGCAGGGTCCTGCGCTCACGCCGGCCGGTGTCCTGCTTCGCCATGTCTCGGTCTCTCCTCGGGTCTTCGACCGCCGACCCTAGCGCCCCGGCGGCACACCCACCGGCCTCGGCGTTCTCGGCGGCAAAAGTGTCAACACCGTTGACAACAGTGTTGCGCATCGGGTTCGGTGTGCCCTCATGAGCCGCCATCTGCGCCTGGCACTGGTCCAGGCAGCCGCCCAGTCCCTGGAGGACTTCGCCGCGGGCCTGCGCCTGCGCATGAAGTCCCCGAACGCCGCCGATCTCGTCGTCTACCCCGAGGCGCACCTGTACTCGCTGGGCCTGGACTCGATGTCCGAGGAGGAGATCCGCGCGGCGTACGCCGAGCCGCTGGACGGTCCGCGCGGCCGGTTCCTCGCCGGGCTCGCCCGGGAGCTGGGGATCTGGCTGGTGCCGGGGACCGTGCTCGAACAGGCCGAGGACGGCCGGGTGTTCAACACGGCCGTCGTGTACGACCCCGACGGTGAGCTCGTCGCGAGCTACCGGAAGATCTTCACCTGGCGCCCCTACGAACCCGTCGACGTGGGCCGCGAGTTCGTGGTCTTCGACATGCCCGGGTACGGCCGGGTCGGCCTGTCGGTCTGCTACGACAGCTGGTACCCGGAGGTCACCCGGCATCTGGCCTGGATGGGCGCCGAGCTGGTCGTCAACGTCGTCCAGACCCCGACGACGGGCCGCGCCCAGGAGGTCCCGCTCAACGTCGCGAACGCGATCGTGAACCAGGTCTGGGTCGCCAGCGTGAACGGCGCGAGCCCGACCGCGCACGGCCGCAGCCTGCTCGTGGACCCCGAGGGACACGTCCGGGCCGAGACCGTCGGCATGGACGAGGCGACCCTGGTGAGCGTCGTCGACTTCGACCGCGTCGCGGCGGCCCGAAAGTTCGGCACGTCCGGCGACTCCTGGCCCTGGGACCACTTCGCCGAGGGCGACACCCCCCTGGAACTTCCGCTCTACAACGGCCGGATCGACCCAGCGACCTGGCGCCCGGCGATCTCCCCCGAGACCCCGGCGGACCTGCGCCCGGCCGGCCCCCTCGTGCACCGGCGCCCTGCCTCGGAGCGGACCACCTCGGAGAGGACGGCGTCATGAGCGGCGGAAAGCCGGTGGAGCTGACCGGGCGGCTCTCGCTCGCGTCGGTCGTGACGTTCGGGCTCGCCTACATGGCGCCCAGCCTCGTCATGGTGATCTTCGGGGTGATCGCGGCGGAGAGCGCGGGCACAGCCCCGACCGCGTTCGCCGTGGCGACCTGCGCGATGTTCCTCACCGCGCTCAGCTACGCCAAGATGGCGCGCCACCACCCCGCTTCGGGCTCGGCGTACGCGTACGCGCGCACGCTGCTCGGCGCCCCGGCGGGCTTCCTCGTCGGCTGGGCGGTGCTGCTCGACTACCTGTTCCTGCCGATGGTCGCCTGGCTGGTGCAGTCGGTGTTCCTCCACGCCCAGTTCCCGGCGGTGCCGGTGTGGGTGTGGATGCTGCTGAACGCCGGGCTGACGACCCTGGTCAACATCATCGGGCTCGCCCTCACCGACCGGGTCAACAAGGTCCTCACCGCCCTCGCCGTGTTCCTCGTCCTGCTGTTCGTCGCGTACTGCCTGGTCCACCTCGGGCACCACGCCCCGGCCTCCTACACGGCGCCCGTCTGGAACGCGGACACGAGCCTGGGCGGGGTGTCGGTCGCAGCGGCCGTCGCCGCGTACTCCTACCTGGGCTTCGACGCCGTGACGACCCTGTCCGAGGAGACCCGGGACGCCTCCCGCACCATCCCGCGCGCCGTCGTCCTGGTCGTCGCGATCGGCGGGCTCCTGTTCGCCGGGGTGGCGTACGTGATGCAACTGGTGCACCCGGGCGGGGTGTTCGACGACCCGGAGATCGCCGCGTACACGATGTCCGTCGAGGTGGGCGGGCAGACCTTCGCGGACTGGACGAACATGGCCGGGATCGTCGGCGGATTCGCGTCCGGGCTCGCGGTGCAGCTCAGCTCCAGCCGGCTGCTGTTCATCATGGGCCGGGACGGGGTGCTGCCGCGCCGGGTCTTCGGCGTCCTGAACCCGCGTACCGGGACGCCCGTCCTGTGCCTGCTGCTCACCGGCGCGGTCTGTCTGGTGGGCCTGGACATCTCGGTGGCGACGGCCACGTCGTTCATCAACTTCGGCGCCTTCCTCGGCTTCACCGTCGTCAACGTGTGCGTGATCGTCCACTTCGTCCGGCACCGGAGGGCGGCGGCGGGCGGTGCACAGGTCCCCGGGATTCTCGACCTCCTCGGGTACGTGATCGCGCCGGCGCTCGGCGCCTGCGTCACCGTGTACCTCATGACGCAGCTGAGCGGGGTCGCCCTGACGATCGGCGGCTGCTGGCTGGCCCTCGGCGTCGGCTGGCTGCTGTGGCTGACGCGCGGCTTCCGGCGGCCCACCCCCGAGATGGGCCTCGCGGACCGCCCGGCGGCGCCGGCGGCCGCGGAGCTATCGTCGGAGGCATGATCCGGAACACCGCGTTCACCGAGGCGCTCGCCGCCGCGCCGCTCGTCCTCGACGGCGGGATGTCGAACCAGCTGGAGGCGGCCGGGCACGACCTGAGCGACGAGCTCTGGTCCGCCCGGCTGCTGGCCGAGGACCCGGCGGCGATCGTCGCCGCGCACCGGGCGTACTACGCGGCGGGCGCGGACGTCGCAATCACCGCGAGCTACCAGGCCACCTTCGAGGGGTTCGCCCGGCACGGGGTCGGGCGGGAGCGGGCCGGCGAACTCATCGCGTCCAGCGTGCGGCTGGCCCGGGAGGCGGCCGGCGCGGAGCCCGGGAACGGGGGGCGGCCGCGGTTCGTGGCCGCGTCCGTCGGGCCGTACGGGGCGATGCTGGCCGACGGGTCCGAGTACCGGGGGCGCTACGGGTTGAGCGTCGGCGAACTGGAGGCGTTCCACCGGCCGCGGCTCGAGGTCCTCGTGGAGGCGGGGCCGGACGTGCTGGCGCTGGAGACGGTGCCGGACGCGGACGAGGCGGCGGCGTTGCTGCGGATCGTGCGCGGGGCGGGAGTACCGGTCTGGCTGTCGTACAGCGTCGCCGAGGGGCGGACGCGGGCGGGGCAGCCGCTGGAGGAGGCGTTCGCGCTCGCCGCGGACGTCGACGAGGTCGTGGCCGTCGGGGTCAACTGCTGTGCGCCCGAGGACGCGGACGAGGCGGTACGGGTCGCTGCGCGGGTCACCGGGAAGCCCGTCGTGGTGTACCCGAACAGTGGGGAGCGGTGGGACGCGGTGGCCCGGCGCTGGCGCGGGGAGTCGACGTTCGGGGCGGAACGGGTGGGCGGCTGGTGTGCGGCGGGGGCCCGCTTGATCGGGGGTTGCTGCCGGGTGGGCCCGGACGGCGTCTCCGCCATCGCCGAGACGCTGACGTCACGCTGAACGTGACGCGGCTGTGCCCGGGCCGCTAGGAGTCGACTCGGGCCGCCCAGGTCACCGCCGCCGCCAGATGCGTGCGGAAGGCCGGGTCCTCATAGGCGGAGGAGGCGTGGCCCAGGGAGGTGTAGAAGACGCGGCCCGCGCCCTGGGAGCGGCACCAGATCAGGGGGTGGGCGGGGCCCGTCCGGGCGCCGGAGTAGGAGGACTCGTCCGCGCGGGCCAGGACCCGGACGGCCGGATCGCGCGCGGGGTCCGCGTCGAAGTCGTACCACTCGTCCGTGCACTCCCAGACGGAGGGAAGGTGGCGCGTCGCCGGGTGGGAGCGGTCGGCGACGAGGACGCGGCCGGGCTGGTACGCCGGGTGCCCCGCGAAGCGGGCGCCCAGCAACTCCCCGAAGTACGGCCACCCGTACTCCGTACAGGCCGCCGCGTGCACTCCCACGAACCCCCCGCCCCCGTCCACGTACGCCGCCAGCCCCTCCCGCCCCGCGTCCGTCAGCACCTCACCGCTGGTGGAGAGGAAGACGACCGCCCGGGGCCGCGCCCCGAGCGCACCGGCGAACTCGTCCGGGTCCTCGGTGTGCCGGACGGCGAACCCCAGTTCGCCCAGCACCTCCACGGCCCGGGGGATCGACGCGTGCCGGTACTCCGCGGTGCGGGTGTAGACGAGGATCTCGACCATGCCGGGACCTTAGCCAGGACAGCGCACCGTGCGGGCCGCGTCCGATCCGTACAAGACCCGTGCCGCACCCCGTCCCTACCGTGGCCGCATGAGCAACGAGAACTCCGTGCGTCTGGACGCCATCGGCGTCGCCACCTCCGACCTGCCCGCCGCACTCGCCTTCTACCGCCGGCTCGGCCTGACCTTCCCCGAGGGCGCCGAGCGGCTGCCGCACGTCGAGGCCGAACTGCCGGGCGGCATCCGGCTGATGTTCGACCCCGTGGAGAGCGCGAAGGACCTCGGGCGAGGGCGCGTGGGGCTGGCCTTCCTGTGTACGGGCGGCGCGGCCGGGGTCGACGCGAAGTACGCGGAGCTGACCGGGGCCGGGCACCACGGTGAGACCGAGCCGTGGGATGCCGACTGGGGGCAGCGGTACGCGGTCGTGCACGACCCGGACGGGAATCAGGTCGATCTGTTCGCCTGGTTGTGAAACCCCGCCGGGGTGCGGCCCGTCAGTGTCTTCACGTCGCGGGTCAGATGGGCCTGGTCGGTGTAGCCGGCGCGGGCCGCCGTCTCGGCGAGGGGGACGCCCGCGCGGGCGAGCGCGAGGGCCCGTTGCAGACGCAGGACGCGGGCCAGCGTCTTGGGGCCGTAGCCGAACGCGGCGAGGGAGCGGCGGTGCAGCGCCCGCGCGCCGAGCCCCGTCTCCGCGGCCGTGCCGGCGACGGTGCGCCCCGCGTCGAGGGCCTTGACGACGTGCGCGAGCAGCGGGTCGGGCGGCCCGGCGGCGCCCGCGATCCGGGCCGCCTCGGCGGCGAGCGCCGCGCCCGGGTCGGCGGCCGCGTCGATCCGCTCGGTGATCCGGCGGGCCTCGGCGGCGGTCCACAGGTCGGCGAGGTCGACGCGCCGGTCGCGCAGTTCGTGCGCGGGGACGCCGAGATAGGCGGGCGCGGTGCCGGGGGCGAAGCGGACACCGGCGTAGCGGCGCCGCTCCCCGGGCCCCGCGGGGTGCGCCCGTGTGTCGGGTCCGGCGACGAAGAGCCGGCCCGCGCTCCAGATGAGGTCCATGCAGCCGTCGGGCAGCACGGACGCCCCCGTCTCGGCGACGGCGCCCGTGGTACGGGTCCACAGGACGGCGCCCGGCACCGGACAGGCCCGTTCCCGGTACGGCCCGCTCATCCCCGGTACTCCTGCGGGCTGACCCCGTACTCCCGCTTGAACGCGCCGGACAGGGCGAACGCGCTGCCGTAGCCGACCTGGCGGGCGATCGCGGCGATGGTCAGCCCGCTGTCGCGCAGCCGGTCGGCGGCGAGCGCGAGCCGCCACCCGGTCAGGTACGTCATCGGGGGCTCGCCCACGAGATCCGTGAAGCGGCGGGCGAGCGCCGCGCGCGACACCCCGGCCTTCTCGGCGAGCGCGGCGACTGTCCACGGGTGCGCGGGGTCGTCCTGGACGAGACGGAGCGCGGGGCCGACGACGGGGTCGCCGAGCGCCCGGTACCAGGCGGGCGCGTCGGCCTCGGGGCGGGAGAACCAGGCGCGCAGCGAGGAGATGAGCAGCAGGTCGAGGAGCCGGTCGAGGACGACGTCCTGGCCGGGTTCGTCCCGGGTGATCTCGTCGGCGACCAGCGGGGTGAGCGGGCACTGCCACACCTCGGTGGGCAGGACGAGCAGCGGCGGCAGCGCGTCGAGCAGACGCCCGCTGAGCTCGCCGCGCATCTGGTAGGTGCCGATCAGCATCTTCGCCGGGCCGTCCGGGGACTCGCCCCACTCGCGCACGCCGAGCGGCTTGTAGCGGCCGACGTGCGCGGGTCCGAGCGGACGGCACTCCTGGCCGGGGCCGATCTCGGCGCGGGGCACGGTCGCGGGGTCGTCGCAGCAGACGTACGGGTCGGGGCCGCGGGCGATCGCGATGTCGCCGGGGCGGACACGGCAGGGCGCGCCGTCACCGCCGGGCAGGATCCAGGCGTCGCCCTCCACCATGATCATCACGGTGAGGGGTGCCTCGTCGGCGATCCGTACCGACCACGGCGGCTCGAAACAGGCCCGCATCATGAAGGCCCCGCGCGCCCGTGGCCCCTCGAGAAGACCTGCGAGTACGTCCATGGCCCCGAGCGTAGACGGACGCGTATGGGCGTGAGCGGCTCGCCGATGTTTCCGTGCCCCGGACCGCAGTTGAGTAGAGGCATGACAGCGAACGAGAACGTGACGCGGACAGTACTGGTGACCGGGGCGACCGGTCGGACGGGCGGCCGGGTGGCCGAGGCGGCGCGGGCCGCCGGGCTCGAGGTGCGGGCGGCCTCGCGGTCGGGCGCGGTGCGCTTCGACTGGGCGGACCCGGCGACGTGGGACGCGGCGCTCGACGGCGCCGACGGGGCGTATCTGGCGTACCCGTCGGACATCGGGGCGCCGGACGCCGCGCCCGCCGTGGGGGCGCTGGCGCGGCGGGCGGTGGAGCTCGGGGTGACGCGGCTGGTGCTCCTCTCGGCGCGCGGCGAGGACCAGGCGCGGCCGGCGGAGGAGGCCTTCCTCGCGGCGGGCGGGCGGGCGACGGTGCTGCGCTGCGCGTGGTTCCACCAGAACTTCAGCGAGGGCCCGCTCGCCGAGCAGGTCGGCGGCCCCGAGCTGGTGTTCGCGGCGCCGCCGGAACTGCGCGAGCCGTTCCTCGACGTACGGGACATCGCGGACGTGGCGGTGGCGGTGCTGCGGGACCCGGCGGGGCGGTGGGCGGGCCGGGCGCTGGATCTGACCGGGCCCGAGCTGCTGACCTGGGGCGAGGCGCTGGCGGCGGTCGCGGCGGCGACGGACACGGAGAAGGCCTACGTGGGTGTGCCGGCGGCGGCGTACGGGGACGCGCTGCGCGGGTTCGGGGTGCCGGAGGAGGAGGTGGGGTTCCTGGTGGAGCTGTTCGAGACGCTGCTCGACGGGCGCAACGCGGCGCTGAGCGGCGACGTGGAGCGGGTCCTCGGGCGGGCTCCACGCCGCTTCTCGGAGTTCGCGGCGCGGGCGGCGTCCGCCGGCGCGTGGAAGCGCGCCTGAGCCGGACCGCCCCTAGTCCGTGTCGTGGTCGCGCGGGGTGTCGTGGTTCTGGGAGGTGTCCTCGGGCTGCGGATGTTCGCGCCGCGTGTGGGTGCGCAGGCGGGACGTCACGTCCTCCGGGGGCAGGAACTTGGACCAGCGCTCGGGGAACTCCGAGGGCATGTCGGGGTCGTCGGGGTCGTGCTCGTCGTTGCGGTGCGCGGCCCAGGCGATGAACTCGGCGGCGACGGCCTCGCGGTGAAGCTCGTTCGCCTCACGGGCGGCGGCCGTCGCGACGGACGGCCAGACGCGGTCGATCGCCGCGTTGACCGCGGCGCCGACGAGCACCGCGAACGCCGAGACGCCGATCCACAGCAGGACGGCGACGGGCGCGGCGAGGGAGCCGTAGATCGTGGGGCCCTCGATGGTGTTGGTGAGGTAGAGGCGGAGCAGGAAGCTGCCGGGGATCCACATCGCGAGGGCCACGAGGGCGCCGGGCACGTCCTCGATCCAGGGCGAGCGCACGGGGACGGACACGTGGTAGAGCGTCGTCAGGAAGGAGACGGACAGCACCAGGACGACCGGCCAGTACAGGACCTGCACGACCGTCTCGGACCAGGGCACCAGCGCGATCACCGCGTCCGGGCCCGCGATCATCAGCGGCAGCGCGATCGAGCCGACGACGATGCCCACGAGGAAGAGCAGGAAGGCGAGCAGCCGGGTCTTCACGATGCCGCGCACGCCGTCGAGCCCGTACATCACGGTGACGGTGTCGACGAAGGTGGAGACGGCCCGGGAGCCCGACCACAGGGAGATGAGGAAGCCGATGGAGATGACGTCGGGGCGGCCGCCCTTGATGACGTCGTCGAGAATCGGTTCTGCGATCTCCTTGACGCCCTCGTCGGTCAGGACGGTGCGGGACGCCTCCAGGATGTTGTCGCGGACGCCGGCGATGGTGTCGGCGCCGGTCCAGGTGTCGACGTAGGCGAGCAGGCCGACGAGCGAGAGCAGCAGGGGCGGCACCGACAGCAGGGTGAAGAACGCCGCCTCGGCCGCGAGGCCCAGGATGCGGTACTCCATGCACGAGTTGACGGTGTCCTTGAGCAGCAGCCAGGCGGTCCTCCGCTTCGACACGTTCCGGTAGAGAGCTCGGGCCCGGTGGAGACGGCCGGACGGCCGCTGGGGCGATTCACTTGCTGGCTGCACGCCCTAACGTTATCCGGCGCGCGGCAGTCCCCGGCCCCCCGGTGTCCGGGGCACCGCCCGGCCCGGCGGTAGGTTCGCCGACATGGCAGCGAGCACGCACACGGTCACCAACCAGCCCCCACCGCTGACGGCGTACGACGTCTTCGGCACCGACCTGGCGCTGGTGGAGGGCGTGGACCGGCATCTGGACCCGGAACACGCGGACGCCGCGCGCCGGGAGCTGACCGCGCTGGGCCTCGCGGCGGGCAGCGCGCAGGTCCAGGAGTGGGGCCGGCTCGCGAACGAGCGTCCGCCGGTGCTGCGCACCCACGACCGCTACGGGCACCGGATCGACGAGGTGGAGTTCGCTCCGGCCTGGCACCGGCTGCTCGGCAAGGGCGTCGGCGCGGGGCTCACCTCCGCGTGGGGCCTGCCGGGCGGTCATCTGCGGCGCGCCGCCGCGTTCCTGGTGTGGTCGCAGGCGGAGGCGGGCCATCTGTGCCCGCTGTCGATGACGTACGCGGCGGTGCCCGCGCTGCGCGCCGCACCGGACCTGGCTGCGGTGTGGGAGCCGCGGCTCGCCTCGGCGGTCTACGAGTCCGGGCTGCGGCCCGCGGGGGACAAGGCGGGCGCGCTGCTCGGCATGGCCCTGACGGAGAAGCAGGGCGGCAGCGATCTGCGGGCGGTGACGACGCGGGCGGAGCCGGTGGGCGGCGAGGACGGGGCGTACCGGCTGACGGGGCACAAGTGGTTCTGCAGCGCGCCGATGTCGGACGGTTTCCTGGTGCTCGGGCAGGCGGCGGACGGGCTGACGTGTTTCCTGGTGCCGCGGGTCCTGGACGACGGCACCCGCAATCCGTTCGCGCTGCAACGCCTCAAGGACAAGCTGGGCAACCGCTCGAACGCGTCGGCCGAGGTGGAGTTCGACGGGACGTGGGCGCTGCGGGTCGGCGACGAGGGGCGGGGCCTCGCGACGGTCATGGAGACGGTGGCGGCGACCCGGCTGGACTGCGCGCTCGGCTCGGCGGCCCTCATGCGGCAGGCGGTGGCGCAGGCGATCCACCACTGCACGTACCGCACGGCGTTCGGCGCGCCCCTGGCCGAACAGCCGCTGATGCGCAACGTGCTGGCCGATCTGGCGCTGGAGTCGGAGGCGGCGACGACGCTGGTGCTGCGGCTCGCGGCGGCGCTGGACCGGGCGGAGGCGGGCGACGAGCGGGAGCGGGCGCTGCTGCGGATCGCGGTGCCCGCCGCCAAGTACTGGGTGACGAAGCGGTGCACACCGCTGGTGGCCGAGGCGCTCGAGTGCCTCGGCGGCAACGGGTACGTGGAGGAGTCGGGGCTGCCCCGGCTGCTGCGCGAGTCGCCGCTCAACTCGATCTGGGAGGGCTCGGGCAATGTGCAGGCCCTCGACGTGCTGCGGGCACTGCGGACCGGGCCGGGGGCCCTGGACGCGTTCCTGATCGAGCTCGGCCGGAGCCGGGGCGCCGACCACCGGCTCGACGCGGCGGTGCGGGGCCTGCTGACCGAACTCGGTGACCTGGACGGGGTGGAGGCGCGCTCGCGGCGGCTCGTCGAGCGGATCGCGCTGGTGCTGCAGGGTTCGCTGCTCGTGCGGTTCGCGCCGGACGAGGTGGCGGACGCGTTCTGCGCGGCGCGGCTCGGCGGGGACGGGGGCGCGGCGTTCGGGACGCTGCCGCACGGCGCGGATCTCGCCGGGATCGTGGAGCGGGCGCGGCCCGTGGAATGACCTGGAATGAACGGGAGTGCCCCGGCCGCGGGACACGGGTGGGGGCACGGGTGCGGGGATGGTGCTGCGCCGACACGGCACCATCCCCGTCCGTCCGTACCAGTTTCAAACGCCGTACGGTTGTTCGCCAGGGTTGCAGGGGGTTGCAACGTTCCTTCGGAAGTCGCCTCCCCGTACGGCGCGGCGGTGCACGATGGGCGTGCCTCCCCCCAATGGCCCGCACATCTCTCCGTACACGTAGGAATCAGGCATGGACCAGGAGTCGACGATCGACCTGACGCGGCTGTCCGCGATGGACGCGGCGCGCGCGGCGCGGATGCTCAAGGGGGTGCGGGACGCGACGCTGTCGGGGCACCGGCCCCGGGTCAGGCCGCGCCCGGTGATCCACGAGTCCTGGGGGCGGATGCTGCGCGGCGGCGTCGACCCGGACCACGATGTGCGGCGCGGGCTGCTCGGGGTCGACGAGGTGGAGGAGCGCCGGCAGGCCTCGCCGCTGCTGCCGGTGCTGCCCGTGCTGCGGGAGGCGCTGGTCACGGTCGCGGAGGCGGCGCAGCACATCATGGTGGTGAGCGACGCGGACGGCCGGATCCTGTGGCGCGAGGGGCATCCGACGGTGCTGCGCATGGGCGACCGGCTCGGTTTCGAGGTGGGCGCACACTGGGCCGAGGACGTCGTCGGGACGAACGGGGTGGGCACGCCGCTGGTCACCCGGCGCCCGGTGCAGGTGTTCTCCGCCGAGCACTTCGTGCGCTCGCACCATCCGTGGACGTGCACGGGCGCGCCGATGACCGACCCTCGGGACGGGCGGCTGCTCGGGGTGGTGGACGTGAGCGGCCCGCTGGAGACGATGCATCCGGGGACGCTGTCGTGGGTGCACGCGGTGGCGCAGCTCGCGGAGGCGCGGCTGCGGGAGCGGCATGTGAACGGTCTGGAGCGGCTGCGGGCGGTCGCGGCGCCGGTGCTCGCCCGGATCGGCGGCCGGGCGCTCGTGGTCGACGCGCACGGCTGGACGGCGGCGGTCACCGGGATGCCGCTGCCGGACCGGGTGGCGCTGCCCCGGGCGCCCGCCGAGGGGTCGTGCTGGATCCCCTCGCTCGGGCCGTGCACGCTGGCGCCGCTGGCGGGCGGCTGGCTGGTCCGGCCGCGGCGCTCGGACCAGCCGCGGACCGCGGTCCGGGTGGTGCTCGACGTGAGCCGGCCGCGCCACTGGTCGGTGCGGGTGTGGGGCGCGGCCGGGTCGTGGACGCACGAACTGAGCCCGCGGCACGCCGAGTTGCTGTATCTGCTCGCGCTGCGCCGGGAGGGGCGCACGGCGTCGGGCCTGGCCGAGGACCTGTTCGGCGATCCGGCCCGCACGGTGACCGTGCGGGCGGAGCTGTCCCGGGTCCGGCGCTATCTGGGCTGTCTGCTGGAGCACCGCCCGTACCGGTTCCCCGAGGACGCGGAGGTCGAGGTGGTGATGCCCGCCGACATCCGGGATCTGCTGCCGCACTCGACGGCGCCCGCGGTGGTCGCGGCCCGGGGCGGGTTCGACGGGTAGTACGCTCCGCGCCCATGCTTCGGTTCAGACTCAGGCCCAGGACGGAACGCAGGTACCGCACGCCGCTCGGCGCCCACCAGTTGTGGATGGTGTCGCTGAGCGCGCCGGTGAGCCGGGACCGGGACGCGTCCCGTACGACGCTGTACCCGTTCACGCGGATCGACGACGACAAGGCGCGGCGCTGGCTGGCCGAGCAGTGGGAGATCGCGACGCGTGAGGAGCTGCTCGGGCGGCTCGGCGGGCTCGCCCGCTCCGGGTACCGGGCGTCGGCCCGCGCGCGGTTCGGCGTGGAGCCGCTGGCCTGGGACATGGCCCTGTACACGGACATCACGCGGCGCGGCTTCGGCTGCGGTCTGCTGGACGAGTCCGACGCGTGGAACCTGCTGAAGAACGTGGTGCCGCAGCTCGCCCGGACCTACGACTCGTGGCAGGAGTACGGGGAGCACTATCTGCTCGGGCGGCGGATCTGGCGCGAGGACCTGAGCGGCCGGGGGTCGGCGACGGAGGCCCTGCCCGCGCCGCAGACCGTCGCGGACGCGCATCTGGCGGCCCTGCTCGATCCGGCCGACCGGAGGAGCCCGTGGAACCTCGTTCCGTGGGACGCCATCCGGCGGCCGGACCGGCCGGTGGGGCGGTGACTCAGCCGGCGTTCAGGGCGCCGATGGAGACGGGGCCCTGGGCGGCGACGGGGTTCCCGGCGTAGTCGCGGGGGCCCGCGTCGGGGTGCGGTGCTCCGGCGCCGATGACGGGCGAGCCGGCCGACGGGGTGTAGGCGGTGGCCGCGTCGGCGAGGCCGGTGGCGGTACCGGGCGCGGTGAGCCGCGGGTCGGCGCTGACGCCGCCCGGGTTGTCCGGGACGGAGCCGACGCCGTACAGCGCGTTGTGCGACAGGGTGACGCCGCCCGAGCGCAGGTTGAGGTTCGCGGTGCCGGCGCCCGCCTTCTGGACGACGTTGTCGACGAAGGCGATCTCGTGCCGGTTGGTGGTGTTCTCGTTGACGACGGTCTGGCTGACGCCGTCGCCGACGTAGATGGTGTTGTGCAGGAAGCGGACGTCGGAGAACGTGCCGCGGCAGGTCTCGATGCCGCGGAAGTGGTCGTTCTGGCTGACGTTGAAGCGGATGACGGCGTCGGAGAGGCTGCCGTCGGCGGTGCAGACGAGGAAGAAGCCGCCCGCGTTGTCGTGGCTGTAGTTGTACTGGAAGACGGTTCCGTTGGTGCCCTCGTCGACGTCGTACGCCATGCCGTCGCGGGTGGTCTCGCCGCCGGAGGTGTCGTTGTACTGGAAGACGGTGCCGTCCGCGTTGTACGGCCACATGCCCGCGTTGTAGCCGGCCGAGCGGCGCTGGAAGCCGCGCAGGGTGTTGTGCTCGACGAGGGCGCCGTCGGTGACGGTCATGACGATGCCGTCGCCGCCGAGGTCGGAGAGCGTGTTGCCGCGCACGACGACGCGGGTGGACGGGGTCCAGGCCGGGCCGCCGGGCTTGTAGTCGCTGATGCCGGGGCGCTGGCTCCAGGTGGAGGAGACGCGGATGCCGCCGCGGTCGATGTGGTCGAGGCGGTTGTTCTCGACGCGGACGTCGTCGAAGCGGCTGGGCACACGGGTGCCGGTGGCGGCGAAGAGGATGCCCTCGGAGCCGTTGGCGTCCTTGGTGTCGTCGCCGAGCACGTCGTGGATGGTGAGGTTGCTGATGCGGTAGTGGGTGCCGGTGCCGTAGTCGTCGAGGAGGACGCGGACGCCGCGGCGCTTGGTGCCGGGGTTCGCCGCGTTGGTGATGTCGAGGTCGGACAGTTCGATCCACTGGGTGTTGCGCAGCAGCACGGCGTCGACGGCGCCGTTGCCGTCGACGACGGGCTTGGCGGCGGCCGGGTCGCCGTAGGCGCCGATCCGTACGGGGGCTCCGGCGCGTCCGGCGCCGGCCGGCGCGAGCGTGCCGACGCACCGGGTGCCGCGCTTGAGCACCACGGAGTCGCCGGGCCGCAGCCGCTGCCCGTTCACGGCGGCCAGACTCCGCCAGGGCGTCTTCGCGGTGCCGGTCTCGGGCAGCCCGTCGGGGGCCTGGCAGTCGACATGGTGGACGCGGGGGTCGTCGTGCGGGGCGGCGCCGGCGGCGGGCGCGGTCCCCAGCACCGCCGCCACGCAGCCCGCGGCGGCGAGCACTGCGGTCGTGATCCGTCTCATGCGCCACAGGCTCCCGGCTGCGCCCGCCACTGGACATGGACAAACGCGCCCGACGCGTGGACATCCGAACCGACACCGGCCGCGGCGCCGACCGGCCGGGGAGCGCGGTCACCCCGATGCCCGGCCTCTTCGGGAAGCCGCCGCCCGGACACCCGGCCTGTGCCGGAGCCCGCCGGAACGCGGGACAACCTCCGGACCCTCACCCTCACCCCAGGGCCCGGCCCCTCAGAACGGCCGCCGCCCGGACACCCGGCCCGCGCCGGGGATGACCGGAGCCCTGGACAACCTCACGCCCCTCCCCCAAGCCCCGGGCCCGGCCGGGGTGGCCAGGAGGGGAGGCGGGCGCCGGCCCGCGGCGGGGCGCGTCGTCTCCGGGTCGGGCGGGCGGTCCGGGCGCCGGAAAGCGCCCGGGCTCACGCAGACGGGTCCGCCCCTTGGACAGGCGTCCAAGGGGCGGACCCGCACCGGAGTCGCCGGGGATCAGACGCCCGGGATGCCGCGGGCGGCGAACGCCGCGCGGACCGTCGACGCCGCCTTCGCGCCGTACATCTTCTCCGCCGTCGCGATCGTCGCCTCCGCGGCCGCGGCGAAGCTCGTGTCCGGGGCGAAGTCGAACTGCGCGTTCACGATGATCCGGTCGGCCGTACGGGCGCCCAGGGCGCCGCGGATGTCGAACAGGGCCCGCGACCAGATCTCCCCGTCCGCGTGCACCTCGCCGACCTTGTCCGCGTACGTCTTGTCGGTGTCGACGCGGCGCAGGCAGTGCGGGGCGGAGGAGGTGTACGAGGTGGAGTCCCAGTCGCCGACGCAGGCGAGGTCCGCCTTGCGCGGCCAGCCGTACTTGGCGTCGGCGTGGTCACCGACGGCGACGGCGAGGTAGTCGCCGAACGCCTCGCCGATCGAGCCGGCCTCCTCGGAGGTGCCGAAGCCGGGCACCTGGGCGTTGTGCACGGCGTGGCCGTACTCGTGGACGATCACCTCGGCGTCCTCGGCGTCGTCGACGCCGCCCTTGCCGAAGCGGATCTCGGCCTTCTTGTCGGTGAAGAAGGAGTTGTCCGCGCCCCACTGGTTGATACGGACGGGCTGGACGCGGTCGTTGGCGCCGCGCAGCTCGCTGCCGAAGCCGAGCGACTGCAGGTACTCCTGCGCCTCGTTGACCCAGAAGTAGGCCATGACCTGCTCGAACTGGTCGTCGTGCCGGGTGTACGTACCGGCGTCGGCGACCTTCGCGGAGGCGCCCGTGTCCGATCTGATGGCGGCCCATTTACCGGAGAGGCCGCCGCTTGCGTCGAGGTTCCGCAGGGCGGCGGAGGCGTAGGCGGCGTCCGGGATCGCGGACGCGGCGTCCTTGCCGTCGGTCAGGGTCTGGTCGCCGGAGGACTGGACGGGGTTGACCATGAAGACCCGGCCCTGCGGCGCCGCGGGCGCGGCGAGGGCGGGCGAGGCGAGCGTGGAGAGGGCCACGGTGAGGGTGGCCGCGGCGAGCAGACCGCGGGGTGTGCGGTGGGACATCGAACATCCTCCGAGTGGATGGGACGTGGGAGGTGACTTGCTGCGCGTCGCGGATCCTCCCGCATCCTGAACACCCTTGGCCAGAGTCTGTCCGACATGATCCGATGAGTGACATGAACAGCAGCACCACCACCGTCACCACCTGGTCGCTCGAACAGACCTCCCCGTCCGATCTGCGCCCCGCCGCCCCGCCCGCGGGGGACACCCTGCGGATCGTGCGCGCGGAGGTCCCCTCCTCCGAGTTCAGCCGCTACCTGTACGCGTCCGTGGGCGGCGACATCAAGTGGATCGACCGCCTCGGCTGGACGTACGCCCAGTGGGAGGAGCAGCTCGCGCGTCCCGGCACGGAGACCTGGGTCGCGTACGACCGGGGCACGCCGGCCGGGTACGTGGAGCTGGACGCGCAGGACGACGGCGCCGTGGAGATCGTGTACTTCGGCCTGATCCCCGCCTTCCGGGGCCGCCGGATCGGCGGACACCTGCTCTCGTACGGGATCGCGCGGGCCTGGGACCTGGCCGAGCGGTGGCCCGAGCGGACGCCGACGAAGCGGGTGTGGCTGCACACGTGCAGCCTCGACGGCGAGCACGCGATGGCGAACTACGAGAAGCGCGGCTTCCGGCTCTTCCGGACCGAGACGGCCGAGGAGCCGCAGGTCGTGACGCCCGGCCCCTGGCCCGGCGCCTTCCCGGCGGTCTGAGCCGCCCACCCCCGCGCCCAACCCTGAGCGCGATACGGGCACAAGGGGAGCTTTCGCCCGCCCGCGATGTGACCGGCGCCACCATCTTCCACAATGCGAGACATTCTCGTCCATATTTTGGACGATGGTGGACCGGGCCCAAAGTCCCATGACACGCTTCCGTCATGTCTACAGCTGGAACCGCCTTGGTGAGTCGACGCCACGTCGACTTCGGCCGCATGTCCAGCGCCATCTGTCCGGCGCGCTGACCGCACAGCACCGCCGCGTCTCCCGCTTCACCCGTCACCCCTGCGCACCGCCGCGCCTCAGCGCGAAGTGTGCTGCTCAGAGCCGCCCTCAGCCTTTCTTGAAGGACGTACACCCATGGCTGCCACCCCCGAAAAGCCCGCTACCGCCGCGCCGCGCCGCAAGGTGAGCCGTCACCGCGGCGAGGGCCAGTGGGCCGTGGGCCACCACACGCCGCTCAACGGCAACGAGCAGTTCAAGAAGGACGACGACGGTCTCAATGTGCGGACACGCATTGAGACGATCTACTCCAAGCGCGGTTTCGACTCGATCGACCCCAACGACCTGCGTGGACGCATGCGCTGGTGGGGCCTGTACACCCAGCGCAAGCCCGGCATCGACGGCGGCAAGACGGCCGTCCTGGAGCCGGAGGAGCTGGACGACCGCTACTTCATGCTGCGCGTGCGCGTGGACGGCGGCCGGCTCTCGGTGGCGCAGCTGCGCACCATCGGCGAGATCTCCGAGCAGTACGCGCGCGGCACCGCCGACATCACCGACCGGCAGAACATCCAGCTGCACTGGATCCGCATCGAGGACGTCCCCGCGATCTGGGAGAAGCTGGAGGCCGTGGGCCTGTCCACGACCGAGGCGTGCGGCGACTGCCCCCGCGTGATCATCGGCTCCCCGGTGGCCGGCATCGCCGCCGACGAGATCATCGACGGCACGCCCGCCGTGGACGAGATCCACGACCGCTACATCGGCAACAAGGAATTCTCCAACCTGCCGCGCAAGTTCAAGACCGCGATCTCCGGGTCCCCGGTCCAGGACGTGGTCCACGAGATCAACGACGTGGCCTTCGTCGGTGTCCAGCACCCCGAGCACGGGCCCGGCTTCGACGTGTGGGTCGGCGGCGGCCTGTCCACCAACCCCAAGCTCGCTCAGCGTCTGGGCACCTGGGTGCCGCTCGACGAGGTGGCGGACGTCTGGGCGGGTGTCGTCGGCATCTTCCGCGACTACGGCTACCGGCGGCTGCGCACCCGCGCCCGTCTGAAGTTCCTGATGGCCGACTGGGGCCCGGAGAAGTTCCGCCAGGTCCTGGAGGACGAGTACCTGGAGCGCAAGCTGGTCGACGGCCCGGCGCCCGCCGAGCCCTCGCAGAAGTGGCGCGACCACATCGGTGTCCACCAGCAGAAGGACGGCCGCTTCTACGTCGGGTTCGCCCCGCGCGTCGGCCGGGTGGACGGCACCACGCTCACCAAGATCGCCGAACTGGCCGGCGCGCACGGCTCGGACCGGCTGCGCACCACCGTCGAGCAGAAGATGATCATCCTCGATGTCGCCGAGGACCAGGTCGACTCGCTCGTCGCGGGTCTCGAGGCGCTGGACTTCCAGGTCAAGCCGTCGCCGTTCCGGCGCGGCACGATGGCCTGCACCGGCATCGAGTTCTGCAAGCTGGCCATCGTCGAGACCAAGGGCCGCGGCTCGCTGCTCATCGACGAGCTGGAGCGCCGCCTCCCGGACTTCGACGAGCCGCTCACCATCAACCTCAACGGCTGCCCGAACGCCTGCGCCCGCATCCAGGTCGCGGACATCGGCCTCAAGGGCCAGCTGGTCCTGGACGACCAGGGCGAGCAGGTCGAGGGCTACCAGGTGCACCTCGGCGGCGCGCTCGGCCTCGAGGCCGGCTTCGGCCGCAAGGTCCGCGGCCTGAAGGTCACCTCGGCCGAACTGCCGGACTACATCGAGCGGGTGCTCAAGAACTTCCAGGCGGAGCGCGAGGACGGCGAACGCTTCGCGACCTGGGCGGCCCGCGCGAGTGCGGAGGCCCTGTCGTGAGCGAGCGTGCCGCCCCCTTCTTCTGCCCGTACTGCGGCGACGAGGACCTTCGTCCGAACGAAGAGGGTCACGGCGCCTGGGAATGCGGCGCGTGCAACCGAGCCTTCCAGCTGAAGTTCCTCGGGCTGCTCGCCCAGGGACTCCGGCGCACCAATGGTGGAGGGGAACAGATATGACGACGGCTCACATCACCTCGGACACGGACGAGTTGAAGGCGCTCGCCGAGCAGGCCGGGCGCGACCTGGAGGACGCCTCCCCCCTGGAGATCCTCCGGTGGGCGACGGAGACCTTCGGCGCGCAGTTCTGCGTGACCTCATCCATGGAGGACGCGGTCGTCGCGCACCTCGCCTCGCGGGCGATGCCCGGCGTCGACGTCGTCTTCCTCGACACCGGCTACCACTTCGAGGAGACCATCGGCACCCGCGACGCCGTCGAGGCCGTGATGGACGTCAACGTCATCACGCTCACCCCGCGGCAGACGGTCGCCGAGCAGGACGCCGAGTTCGGCCCCAAGCTGCACGACCGCGACCCCGACCTGTGCTGCGCGATGCGCAAGGTGCAGCCCCTCCAGGAGGGCCTGGCCGGCTACACGGCGTGGGCCACGGGCCTGCGCCGCGACGAGTCGCCGACCCGGGCGAACACCCCGGTCGTCGGCTGGGACGAGAAGCGCCGCAAGGTGAAGGTCTCCCCCATCGCCCGCTGGACCCAGGACGACGTCGACGCGTACGTCACCGAGCACGGCGTGCTGACCAACCCGCTCCTCATGGACGGCTACGGCTCGGTCGGCTGCGCCCCGTGCACCCGCCGCCTCCTGGAGGGCGAGGACGCCCGCGCCGGACGCTGGGCGGGCCGGGCCAAGACCGAGTGCGGACTGCACGGCTGATGACGACGGCACCAGAGACTTTGGAGAAGCAAGTGACCGGAGCCACCATCTGGCTCACGGGTCTGCCGAGCGCCGGCAAGACCACGATCGCCAACGAGCTGGCCGCGACGCTGCGCGCCGAGGGCCGCACCGTCGAGGTGCTCGACGGCGACGAGATCCGTGAGTTCCTCTCGGCGGGCCTCGGCTTCAGCCGCGAGGACCGGCACACCAACGTGCAGCGCATCGGCTTCCTCGCCGAACTCCTCGCCCGTAACGGCGTGCTCGCGCTCGTCCCGGTCATCGCGCCGTACGCGGACAGCCGCGAGGCCGTCCGCACCCGCCACCAGGGCGCCGGCACCGCCTACCTGGAGGTGCACGTGGCCACACCGCTCGACGTGTGCTCCGTGCGCGACGTCAAGGGCCTGTACGCCAAGCAGGCCGCCGGTGAACTGAAGGGCCTCACCGGGGTCGACGACCCCTACGAGGTGCCCGAGTCGCCCGACCTGCGCATCGAGTCGCAGAACCAGACCGTGCAGGAGTCCGCGGCAGCGCTCCGCGCGCTGCTCACCGAGAGGGGTCTCGCCGCATGACGACCGTAGCTTCGAACGTCTCCGAGGAGACGGACAGCCCCTACGCGCTCAGCCACCTCGACGCGCTCGAGTCCGAGGCCGTGCACATCTTCCGCGAGGTCGCGGGCGAGTTCGAGCGGCCGGTGATCCTCTTCTCCGGCGGCAAGGACTCGATCGTCATGCTGCACCTGGCGCTGAAGGCGTTCGCCCCCGCGGCGATCCCCTTCTCGCTGCTGCACGTGGACACCGGGCACAACTTCCCCGAGGTCCTCGCCTACCGCGACCGCGCGGTGGCCGAGCACGGGCTGCGCCTCCACGTCGCCTCGGTGCAGGAGTACATCGACCGCGGCGCGCTCAAGGAGCGCCCGGACGGGCTGCGCAACCCGCTGCAGACGACGCCGCTCACCGAGCGGATCCAGTCGGAGAAGTTCGACGCGGTCTTCGGCGGCGGCCGCCGCGACGAGGAGAAGGCCCGCGCCAAGGAGCGGGTGTTCTCGCTGCGCGACGAGTTCTCCCAGTGGGACCCGCGCCGTCAGCGCCCCGAGCTGTGGCAGCTCTACAACGGCCGCCACGCGCCCGGCGAGCACGTCCGCGTCTTCCCGCTGTCCAACTGGACCGAGCTCGACGTGTGGCAGTACATCGCCCGCGAGAACATCGAACTCCCCGAGATCTACTACGCGCACGAGCGCCCGGTCTTCAAGCGCTCCGGCATGTGGCTGACCGCCGGTGAGTGGGGCGGTCCCAAGGAGAGCGAGCCGGTCGAGACCCGCCTGGTGCGCTACCGCACGGTCGGCGACATGTCCTGCACCGGCGCCGTCGACTCCGACGCGACGACGATCGAGAAGGTCATCACCGAGATCGCCGCGTCCCGGCTCACCGAGCGGGGCGCCACCCGCGCCGACGACAAGATGTCCGAGGCCGCGATGGAAGACCGCAAGCGCGAAGGGTACTTCTAGACATGAGCACCACCACCCCTGCCGAGGAGCTGGCCGGACTGTCGGCCACCACCCTGCTGCGCTTCGCGACCGCGGGCTCCGTCGACGACGGCAAGTCCACCCTGGTCGGCCGGCTGCTGCACGACTCCAAGTCGGTCCTCGCCGACCAGCTGGAGGCCGTCGAGCACGCGTCGCGTTCGCGCGGCGCCGCCGAGCCGGACCTCGCACTGCTCACCGACGGTCTGCGGGCCGAGCGCGAGCAGGGCATCACCATCGACGTCGCCTACCGCTACTTCGCGACCCCGCGCCGCCGCTTCATCCTGGCGGACACCCCGGGCCACGTGCAGTACACGCGGAACATGGTGACCGGCGCCTCCACCGCCGACCTCGCGGTCGTCCTCGTCGACGCGCGCAACGGCGTCATCGAGCAGACCCGCCGGCACGCCGCCGTGGCCGCGCTGCTGCGCGTCCCGCACGTGGTGCTCGCGGTCAACAAGATGGACCTCGTCGACTACGAGGAGTCCGTCTTCGCGAAGATCGCCGAGGACTTCACCGCGTACGCGTCCGACCTGGGCGTCCCGGAGATCACCGCGATCCCGATCTCGGCGCTCGCCGGCGACAACGTCGTGGAACCGTCCGCCAACATGGACTGGTACGGCGGCCCGACGGTCCTGGAGCACCTGGAGACGGTCCCGGTCAGCCACGACCTGGCGAGCTGCCACGCGCGCCTGCCCGTGCAGGTCGTCATCCGGCCGCAGACCGCCGAGCACCCCGACTACCGCGGCTACGCGGGCCAGATCGCCGCGGGCACCTTCCGCGTCGGCGAGTCCGTCACCGTGCTGCCCTCGGGCCGCACGTCGAAGATCGCCGGGATCGACCTGCTGGGCAAGCCGGTCGACGTGGCCTGGACCCCGCAGTCCGTCACCCTCCTCCTTGAGGACGACATCGACATCTCGCGCGGCGACCTGATCGTGCCGACCCACGACGCGCCCGCCACCTCGCAGGACGTCGAGGCGACCGTGTGCCACGTGGCGGACACGCCGCTGACCGTGGGCCAGCGCGTCCTGCTCAAGCACACCACCCGCACGGTCAAGGCGATCGTCAAGGAGATCCCGTCGCGGCTCACCCTCGACGACCTCTCCCAGCACCCGGAGCCCGGGCAGCTCGTCGCCAACGACATCGGCCGCGTCAAGGTCCGTATCGCCGAGCCGATCGCCCTCGACTCCTACGCGGCCTCGCGGCGCACGGGCTCGTTCCTGCTGATCGACCCCTCCGACGGCACCACGCTCGCGGCCGGCATGGCCGGTGAGGCGTTCGCCGCCGAGCCGGAGCCCGCGGCCGCGGCCGCGGACGACGAGGGCTGGGACTTCTGACCGCCATGGCCCTCATCGACTACTACGGGACGTTCGCCAAAGAGGGCGGCCGCGTCGGCAGCGGCGCCCTCGGCAGCGGACAGGGCGGGGTCGCGCGATGTGCGTGCTGACGTACGCGCACTGCCTGCGCGCCCTCACCCCCCGCACCCCGTACGCCCTTCGACGACATCGAAGACCTGCCGACCTCCCGGCCACACCCTGACCGTGTGACCGCCGGGCCAACGAGAGGAAACCCTCCCGTGCCTGCCAACTTCCCTTCCCCGAAGCGACGTTCGCTGCTCGCTCTGACCGTCCTGCCCCTGCTCGCGCTCACCGCGACGGCCTGCGGCTACGGCTCCGAGGCCGACAGCACCAAGGAGAACGTCGCCGCGAAGGGCAAGGCCCTCTCCGCCGACACCGTCAAGATCGGTTACTTCGGGAACCTGACCCACGGCACCGCGCTCGTCGGCCGCCAGCAGGGCCTCTTCCAGAAGGAACTGAAGGGGACACAGGCGAAGTACTCGACCTTCAACGCGGGCCCCGCCGAGATCGAGGCGCTGAACGCCGGCTCCATCGACATCGGCTGGATCGGCCCCTCCCCCGCCATCAACGGCTACACCAAGTCGCAGGGCAAGTCGCTGCGCATCATCGGCGGTTCGGCGTCCGGCGGCGTGAAGCTCGTCGTGAACCCGAAGAAGATCAAGTCGCTGAAGGACGTCAAGGGCAAGCGGATCGCCACGCCGCAGCTCGGCAACACCCAGGACGTCGCGTTCCTGAACTGGGTCGCCGAGCAGGGCTGGAAGGTCGACGCCAACTCCGGCAAGGGCGACGTGTCCGTGATCCGCACGGACAACAAGATCACCCCGGACGCCTTCAAGTCCGGCTCCATCGACGGCGCGTGGGTCCCCGAGCCGACCGCCTCCAAGCTGGTCGCCGAGGGCGGCAAGGCGATCCTCGACGAGGCCGACCTGTGGCCCGGCAAGAAGTTCGTGATCACGAACATCATCGTGTCGCAGAAGTTCCTGAAGGAGCACCCGGACGTCGTCGAGGCGGTGCTGCGCGGCTCCGTGAAGACCAACAAGTGGATCACCGCGAACCCGGACGAGGCGAAGGCGGCGGCCAACAAGCAGCTGGAGCAGGACTCCGGCAAGGCGCTGCCCGCCGAGGTCCTCGACCCGGCGTGGAAGTCCATCGCGTTCACGGACGACCCGCTGGCCGCGACGCTCGACTCCGAGGCGGCGCACGCCGTGAAGGCCGGCCTGCTGGAGAAGCCGGACCTGGCCGGGATCTACGACCTGAAGCCGCTCAACAAGGTCCTCGCGGCCGAGGGCGGCACGAAGGTCGACGACGCCGGTCTCGGCACCAAGTAGCCCACTGCCCAACCCAGTTCCCAGGAGGTGACGACCATGGCGACCATCCTCGCCAAGGCTGCCGACTCCGCCGCGGTGGCGGACGGCAAGGCGACCCGGATCGAGCATGTCTCGAAGTCCTTCGCCACACCCGCCGGCCCGCAGCTCGTCCTGGACGACATCAGCCTCGATGTCGCTCCGGGCGAGTTCGTCACCCTCCTGGGTGCCTCGGGCTGCGGCAAGTCGACGCTGCTCAACCTGGTCGCGGGGCTCGACGCCCCGTCGGCCGGCTCCATCGCGACGGACGGGCGGCCCGCCCTGATGTTCCAGGAGCACGCCCTGTTCCCGTGGCTGACCGCGGGCAAGAACATCGAGCTCGCCCTGAAGCTGCGGGGCGTGCAGAAGAACGAACGGCGCGAGCGCGCCGAGGAGCTGCTCGAGCTGGTCCGGCTGCAGGGCGCGTACGGCAAGCGCGTGCACGAGCTGTCCGGCGGCATGCGCCAGCGGGTGGCGCTGGCCCGGGCGCTCGCGCAGGACGCACGGCTGCTCCTGATGGACGAGCCGTTCGCGGCGCTCGATGCGATCACCCGGGACGTGCTGCACGGCGAGCTGACCCGGATCTGGGAGGAGACCCACCTCTCGGTCCTGTTCGTCACGCACAACGTGCGCGAGGCGGTGCGGCTCGCGCAGCGCGTGGTGCTGCTGTCCTCCCGGCCCGGCCGGATCGCCCGCGAGTGGACCGTGGACATCCCGCAGCCGCGGCGCATCGAGGACCCCGAGGTCGCCGAACTCTCCGTCGAGATCACCGAACAACTGCGTGGGGAGATCCGCCGCCATGGCAAGGACTGAACCGACGGCCACCGCCACGGTGGAACCCGCCGACGCGGTCGCCGCGAAGGACGACCTCGCGGGTCTGGAGGCGGGCCTGGACGCGCTGGAGACGGTGCAGTCCGGGCGCACCCCGTTCTCGAAGACGTTCCGCGAGAAGATCTTCCCGCCGCTCACGGCGGTCGTGCTGGTGATCCTGCTCTGGCAGGGCCTGGTCTCGTTCGGCGTCGTCGACGACCCGACGAAGCTGCCGCCGCCGTCGGCGGTGTGGGACGAGGTCGAGAACGCGTGGCTCAAGGGCGAACTGCTCGGCTACATCTGGACCAGTGTCTCGCGCGGCCTGCTCGGCTTCTTCTTCGCGCTGCTCATCGGCACCCCGCTGGGCCTGCTGGTGGCGCGGGTGAAGTTCGTGCGCGCGGCGATCGGCCCGGTCCTGTCGGGCCTGCAGTCGCTGCCGTCGGTGGCGTGGGTGCCGCCGGCCGTGCTCTGGCTGGGCCTGGACAACTCGATGATGTACGCGGTGATCCTGCTCGGCGCGGTCCCCTCGATCGCGAACGGTCTGGTCTCCGGTGTCGACCAGGTGCCGCCGCTGTTCCTGCGGGCCGGGCGGACGCTCGGCGCGACGGGCGTACGCGGCCTGTGGCACGTCGTCCTGCCCGCCGCTCTGCCCGGTTATCTGGCCGGTCTGAAGCAGGGCTGGGCGTTCTCGTGGCGCTCGCTGATGGCCGCCGAGATCATCGCGAACTCGCCCGACCTGGGCGTGGGCCTCGGCCAGCTCCTGGAGAACGGCCGCACGGCCAGCTCCATGCCGATGGTCTTCCTCGCCATCCTCCTGATCCTGATCGTCGGCGTCGTCATCGACCTGCTGATCTTCAGCCCGCTGGAGCGGCGCGTCCTGCGCAGCCGCGGTCTCCTCGTCCGGAGCTGAGCACGCCATGTCCCGCCCCGTCCTCCTGGTCATCGCCCACGGCAGCCGCGACCCGCGGCACGCCGCGACGGTGCACGCCCTCGTCCGCGAGGTGCGGGCCCAGCGGCCGGGGCTGCGCGTGGAGACCTCGTTCCTGGACTTCAACGTGCCGGGCCCGCTCGCGGTCCTGGAGTCCTTGGCGGCGGAGGGCGTCCGCGACGTGGTCGCCCTCCCCCTCCTCCTCACCCGGGCGTTCCACGCGAAGTCCGACATCCCGGCGGTCCTCCGGCAGGCCCCGCCCACCCTGCGCATCCACCGCGCGGACGTCCTGGGCCCGTCCCCGCTCCTCCTCTCCGCCCTGGACCGCCGTCTGTACGAGGCCGGCCTCACGCCGGCCGACAAGCCCACGACCGGGGTCGTCCTGGCCTCGGCGGGCTCCACCGACCCGGAGGCGATCGCAGTGATCGCAGAAATCGCGCGGGAGTGGCGGCACACCGGTTGGTGCGCCGTGCGGCCTGCGTTCGCCTCCGCATCCCTTCCGCGCACCGAGGACGCCGTCCGCGCCCTGCGCGCCCTCGGCTGCCCCCGCGTGGCCGTCGCCCCCTACGTCCTGGCCCCCGGCCGCCTCCCCGACCGCATCACAGCGGGCGCGACCGAGGCGGACGTCCTGGCGGGGGTACTCGGCCCGGCGCCGGAGGTGGCGCGGGTACTGATCGAGCGCTACGAGGAGGCGTTGGCCGGCGAGTTGGCGGCGCTGGGGGCCTGAGGACACCCGGGAGACCTGCGGTTATCCTCGGCGCGTGCCGAACACGTCAGCCTCAGCCTCAGTGGGCCTCGCCCGGGTGCTGGCCCACTGCGGGGGCGACCCCGCCGAAGCCGTACGCCATCTCGCGGCCGCCGTCGCCGCCGCGCCCTCGGACCCCGAGTCCTACGCCGTCCTCGCGGACCTCTGGCGGGAGCGGCCCGCCGATCTCGCCGCGGTCGTCGACGGCGGGAACTCCCTGCCTTCGGTCCTCGCGCTGTCGTACGTCGGTTTCCTGCGGGGCGACATGGACACCGCCGCGCTGGCGATGGGCTCGGTCACGGGCGCGCGGCCCGATGTCGCGTGGGCCGACGCCCCCTGGTTCGGGGACGACCGGTTCCTGGGCGCGGTGAGCGCGGACGCGCTGGCCGAGGCCGCGATGCGGACCATGGACCACGGCCACGACCTGGACACCGAGGGTATGCGGGAGCGGGTGCGGCCCTGGCGCGCGGCCTTCGACGCCGTCGTCGCCGACCGTCCCGCGGCGGAGGCGCTCGCCCGGATGGCGATCATGCTGCGGGCCTGTGGTCTCACCGACGCGTCCCTGGAGCTGTGCGACCGGGCGGACGCCGTCGAGCGGGTGATGTTCACGGAGGTCGTGAGGGCGGGCACGTGGCGCAAGGTGGGAGACACCGAGCGGATGGTCGCGGCGTTCGAGCGGGCCCTCGTCCTCGACCCCGCCAACTGGTCGCTCCACCTCGACCTGGCTGATGTACATGCCGAGCAGGGCGACTTCGCCGAGGCCGCGCGCCTGGCCGGTGAGGGGTTGCGGCACGAGCCCGGCGAGCCCGCCCTGCGCGCGGCCGCCGCCGCGTACCGCGCCCGGCACACGGGCGATCCGGCCGATCTGAGCGCGCTCGTCGAGGCCGCGCCACTGCTGCCGAACCCCGCGTACCGGGACCTGCTGATCGACTTCGCGTGCGCGGGGCCGGGGCTTCCGGCCGAACTCGTGGCTGCCGCCCGCGGACTCCAGGACGGCTGAGCGAGTTCAGCCGCACAACCGCTCCCCCAACTCGCTGCGCGCGTACCGGACGCTGCGGCCGTTGCGGGTGCGCTGGAGGAGGCCCGCGTCGTAGAGGACGGAGAGGTGCTGGCTCACCGCGCCGGGGGTGACCGACAGGCGGTGGGCCAGTTCGGTCGTGGACGCCGGGTCGGCGAGGAGGAGCAGGATGCGGGCGCGGGGTGCGCCGAGGAGGCGGGTGAGGGCGGCGTCGGTGGCCGGAGGCGGGGTCTCGGAGATCGTGGCGCGGCCGCGTGCCGGGTAGCTGAGCAGGGGCGGCAGTGTGGGGTCGATGTTCGTGTGGGCGCCGAGCGCGAACATCGTGGGGATCACGACGAGGCCCCGGCCGCCGATCTCGATGTCGGCGGTGGGCCACGGGTGGCCGTCGCCCTTCTTCCTGATGGTGAGCACCTCGCCGTCCCAGGTGAGCCGCGGGTCGAGGCTGGAGAACAGGCCGCCCGCGCCTTCCTCCGCGAGCACCTTGCCGCGGTGGGCGAGGTCGGCCTCGAGCACCGAGTGCACGCGCGGCCACCAGTCGGGGGCGAGGCAGGTGTGCCAATAGGCGTCCAGGGCACGGCAGATGTGGTCGAGGAGCCGCTCCGGGTCGGCGAGTCCGTCGCGCAGGACCGGAGGGAGGGCGTCGGCGTCGACACCGTACGCGGCGGTGAACTGGGGGCGCAGGAGTGCGGGTGGGGTGGTGCGCAGCTCGTCGAGCTGGCGGGCGAAGACGGGGCGCGGGCGGTCGGGGCGCGGGGTGAGGAAGTCCGGGATCCACAGGCGCGGGGCAATCAGCGCGGCGAGCAGGTCGGCGTCGTCGAGGCGGTGGAAGGCGGGGCCGAGCCGGCGCAGCCAGGGGCGCTGGTGCGGGTACCGGGCGGAGTCGCGCCAGCAGCGCAGCGAGTAGACGGCTTCCTGGAGCGGGGAGTACGCGAAGGAAGTGCGGGCCAGATCGCCGACGACGAAACGGAACTCGATCATCCGGTCGCCTCCTCCCGGTGAGGGTTTAGTCAGAGGCTAAAGGAATGTCGCCGGGGCGGGTGGGCCGGTTCGCTGGGGGCATGACCTCGTCACCGCCGGTCCCGTCCGCTGTCTCCGCTCCCGAGCGGACACCCGCCACCCGCTTCGCCGGGCTCCTGCCGACCGATCCGCAGTTGCTGCGCCTGTCGTTGCTGACGCTGCTCAACGCCTTCGGGCGAGGCCTGTTCTTCCCCGTCAGCGTCCTGTACTTCACCCGCGTCGTGGGCCTCGGCGCCACCTCGGTGGGCGTGGGCCTGACGATCGCGGGCCTGTTCGGCATCGCGGCCGGGGTGCCCGCGGGCCGGGCCTCGGACCGCTGGGGGCGGCGCCCGGTGCTGACCGTGCTGTGGGTGGGGTGCGGGGTGACGCTGGTCGCGTACACGGTGGTCGGCTCGTACGCCGCCTTCCTGGCGACGGCGATCGGCTACGCGGCGCTGTGCCAGGCGAGCATGGGGGTGCGCAACGCCCTGTACGCGGACGTGCTGCCGCCCGCGACGCGGGTCGAGGGGCGGGCGCATCTGCGGATGGTCACCAATGTGGGCATGGGGGTCGGCGGCGCGTTCGGCGCGCTGGCGCTCCAGGCGGACAGCCGGGCCGGGTACACGGTGCTGATCCTGGTGGACGCCGTCGCGTTCGCGGTGTCGGCGCTGATGGTGCTGCGGCTGCCGGGCACCGCGGGCCGGAAGGCGGAGCGGGACACGCCGGTGGGCAGCCGCTGGCGGGCGGTACGCGATCTGCCGTACCTCGCGGTGACCTGCTCGAACGCTGTACTGGCCCTGCAGTACAGCCTGTTGGAGGTGGGGCTGCCGCTGTGGATCGTGCAGCACACCGAGGCGCCGCGCTGGACGGCGGCCCTGCTGATGATCCTCAACTGTGTGCTGGTGGCGCTGTTGCAGGTGCGGGTCACCCGGGGCGTGGAGGACCTGCCGGGCGCGGTGCGGGCGATGCGGCGCTCCGGGCTGCTGCTGGCGCTGTCGTGCGCGGCGTTCGCCTGCGCGGCGGGCCTGTCGCCGATGGCGGCGCTCGGGGTGCTCGTGGTGGGCGCGGTGGTGCAGGTGCTCGCCGAGGTGCTGTCGGCCGCGGGCGGCTGGACGGTGGGCTACGGGCTGGCCGACGCCCGCGCGCAGGGCGTCTACCAAGGCGTGTTCAACTCGGGTCAGGCCGCGGCGACGATGGCGGCGCCCGCCCTGGTGACGGTCACCGCGATCGAGCACGGCCCGCTGGGCTGGGCCGTGCTCGCGGTGCTGTTCGTCGGCGCGGGCCTGGGCATGGCCCCCGCGGTGCGCCGGGCGCGGCGGGACGCCTGGCGCGGCGAGTGACGTCAGCGCGGGTCGCGTCCGCTGAGGGCGAGGGCGCGGGTGAAGTCCGAGGCGCCGTCGGGGAGTTCGACGGCGGCGCCGAAGCCCTCGTACTGGCGGTACATCTCGGCGTTCGCGGTGACCACGTCGAGGATGACGGCGCCCGCGGCGTCGGAGACCTTGAAGTCCTGGCCGGTGGCGTGGGCCACGTCCCAGCCGTGCAGGGCCAGTTCGAGCAGGAGCAGGGCGGCGACCTCGGGTGCGGCCTGCTGGGCGAAGCCGAGGTCGATCTCGCCCTCCCACGCGGCAGGCTCGGCCCAGGCGGCGACGGCCCGGTCGAGCTGGGTGGCGAAAGCGGCCGCCCACTCGGGGTCGGTGGTGAAGTCGCGTGCGGTCAGTTCGTCGGGGAGCGCCTTGCGCAGGGCGCGGTGCTCCAGGCCGTGGGAGCCGTAGAGCACCCAGTGGTTGACCAGCGTCCGCACGTCCCAGTCGCCGCAGCCGGACGGCTCGCCGAGCCTGTCCTGCCCGACACCGGCCGCGACGCGGGCGGACTCGGCGGCACACTCGCTCAGGTGGGGCTGTACGTTCTCGCGTCGAAGTTCCATGTCCCCGACCCTACGGAACGGCACCGCGCCGCCGCTTGAAGAAACGCGACAGGTGTCAGCGCGCGGCCCGCGCGTCGACGGCCGCGGTCAACTCGGCGACGGGTGTCGCGCCCGGTGGGCGGCCCTGGCGCGCGGCGTCGTCGGCCCGTTCGCGGAGCACGTCGTTGACGGGCGTGGGGACGCCGTGCTCCCTGCCCAGGCGGCCGATCTCGCCGTTGAGCCAGTCGGCCTCGATCGTGCCGGTGCCGCGTTTCAGCGACTGCCAGGAGGAGCCGCCGCCGCGCGGGATCCCGTCGAAGGGCTCGAGCCGGATCCGGTCCCCGCGCCGGTCCCGTTCCTCCTCCGGGGAGGCGTACGGGATGCCGGCGGCGGCCAGGACGGCCTCGCCCTCGGCCCGTGCCCTCGCGTGCAGGGCCTGGGTGGCGTCGGAGGTCCGCTCTCCGCACAGCGCCTCGATCGCGTTGGAGAGGTTGGCGAGGAGTTTGGCGTACTTCCAGCGCATGACGTCGCCGACGACCGGGGCGTCGAAGCGGGAGCGCTTCAGATCGGCGGCGATCTCCCGCGCCTTGTCGTCCGCGCCGGCCGGATAGCCGCCGAGGTGGAGGATGCCGGTGAGCGGGGTGCCGTCGGCGCGGACGATGCCGGGTTCGACGAAGGTGGCGGGCAGCCAGACGCACATCGCGTACACGTGCCGGAAGGCGCGCGCCGCGAACCGCTCGCTCGCGACGCCGTTCTGCGCGCACACGAGCGGGAGCCGCTCGGCGGCGGTGCCCCCGCCGTCGACGGGGCGGCCGGCCCAGGCGTCGAGCGCGGCGACGCTGTCCTGGGTCTTCACGGCGAGCAGCAGGACGTCGTCGGCGCGCAGGGTGCCGAGAGCCTCGGGCCCGTCCACGACCGGGGGCCGCAGGGTGTGTTCGCCGTCGGGGGTCCGCAGGCGCAGGCCGTGGGCGCGCAGCGCCTCGTACTGGCGGCCGCGGGCGACGAGGACGACGTCGTGTCCGGACTGGGCGAGGCGCCCGCCGATGGCTCCGCCGACCGCGCCTGCTCCGATGATCACGTAGCGCATGGGGCCGAGCCTGCCACGGGATTCGGGATCCCGAGTGGTCCTCGATCGGATACGGTCGAAGGATGTCAGCCTCCACGCAGCCCACCGCCTCCACGCACCCCACCGCGCCCGCGCCGCACCCCGCCCCCGAGTTCCTCCTCGGCGGTGATCTGCCCGTGCGGCGGCTCGGGTACGGGACGGTGCAGCTGGCGGGTCCCGGCGTCTGGGGGCCGCGCGGCAGCGACGCGGAGGCGACGGCCGTGCTGCGGCGGGCCGTCGAGCTCGGTGTGACGCTGGTCGACACGGCGGACAACTACGGTCCGGGGCTCGTCGAGGAGCGGGTCGCGGCGGCGCTCCACCCGTACGCGAAGGGTCTGGTCGTCGCCACGAAGGGCGGCGTCGTGCGTACGTCGGCCGAGGCCTGGCACGTCGAGGGGCGGCCCGAGCGGCTGCGCGCGATGTGCGAGGAGAGCCTGCGACGGCTGCGCACGGACCGGATCGACCTGTACCAGCTGCACCGCTTCGACCCCGAGGTGCCGATGGCCGAACAGCTGGGCGCGCTGCGGGAGTTGCGGGACGCGGGCAAGGTGCGGCACGTGGGCCTGGACTCGGTGACGGCCGAGCAGTTGCAGGCGGCGCTCGATCTGGACATCGTGCCGATCGTGTCCGTGCAGAACCGCTACAACGTCCTGGACCGGGCGTCGGAGCCGCTGCTGAAGCTGTGCGAGGCGCGGGGCATCGCGTTCCTGCCGTGGTTCCCCCTGGGCAACGGCAGCCTCACCGACCAGCCGGAGTGCGCCGCGATCGCGCGGGCACACGGCGCGACCCCGTCACAGATCGCGCTGGCCTGGCTGCTGCACCACTCCCCCGTGCTGTGCCCGACGCCGGGCACGGGCTCGGTCGCGCACCTGGAGGAGAACCTGGGGGCGGCGTCGATCCGGCTGACGACGCGCGAGCTGGGCCGGCTGGACGCGCTCACTCTGGCGGCGTGAGCTACGGCGACGTGAGTTACGGCGACGTGGACTCCGGCGCCGTGAGCTCCACGAGCTTCTCCACGGTGTTCCAGTTGCGGCTGGTGGCGATCAGGCCCCGGTTGAGCGCGGCACTGGAGAGGCGGGCGCCCAGCTTCGAGGTGCCGAGTCCGGTGGGCGTGTAGAGATAGAGGGCGCGGTCGCCGAGGCGGAAGTCCTCGGGGGCGTAGGCGGCCGGGTCGACGGCGGCGAAGCGCTCGGCGGTGACCGGCTCGGAGAAGTACGTGACGTGCAGCTGCCTGCCCTCCAACTCCGCGGCCGGGAAGGGGCATTCGTCGCGCACGGCGGTCAGGTAGGCGTGGTCGCGCACGACGACCTCGACGGTGAAGCCGAACTCGGCCGCGATCGCCGCCTCGATCTCGCGGGCGAGCACGTCGTCGTCACGGACCCGCGCGGTGAAGGCCGCGTTGCCGCTCTGCAGATAGGTCCGCACGTCGGTGTGGCCCAGGCCCTCGATCAGCGGCCGCAGCCGCGCCATCGGGACCTTCTTCGCCTTGACCTTGCCACCCACGTTGATGCCGCGCAGCAGCGCCGCGTATCGCTTCACCGTCATGCGCACACCCTAAGCGGGCCGGGTCCCATGAGGCCGAAGCGGCCGCCGCGCCCCGTGGGGGTGAGCACGACGGCCGCCGTTCGGTACAGCCGGGGTGTTACTCGACGATCTTCAGGAGCTTGTTCGGGGTGCCCTCGGTCGCGTTCTTGATCGCGTCCGGGGTGGCACCGTCGGTGAGCGCCTTGGCGACGTCGGCCGGGGCGGCGTCCGGGTGGCCCGCGAGGTAGACGGCGGCGGCGCCGACGACGTGCGGGGTGGCCATGGACGTGCCCGAGATGGTGTTCGTGGCGTCGTCACCCGTGTTCCAGTCGGACGTGATGTCCGAGCCGGGGGCGTAGATGTCCACGATCTCACCGTAGTTGGAGAAGTCGGACTGCTCGTCGTCCTTGGTGGAGGAGGCGACCGTGATGGCCTCCGGGACGCGGGCGGGGCTGGACTGCGAGGCGTCGGACGACTCGTTGCCCGCCGCGACGGCGAAGGTGACACCGGACGCGATGGACTTCTGGACCGCGGCGTCGAGCGCCTCGTCCGCGCCGCCGCCGAGCGACATGTTGGCGACGGAGGGACCCTGGTGGTTCTGGGTCACCCAGTCGATGCCGGCGACGACCTGCTCGGTGGTGCCGGAGCCCTGGTCGTCGAGGACGCGGACGGCGACGATCTTCGCCTTCTTGGCGACGCCGTGGGCGTCACCGGCGATGGTGCCGGCGACGTGCGTGCCGTGCCCGTTGCCGTCGTCGGCGCTGTCGTCGTTGTCCACGGCGTCGAAGCCGTAGGAGGCGCGACCGCCGAAGTCCTTGTGGCTGATGCGGACACCGGTGTCGATGACGTACGCGGTGACGCCCTCGCCGGCGGAGTCCGGGTAGGTGTACTTGCTGTCGCCGGCGGTGTCCGCCTGGTCGATGCGGTCCAGGCCCCACGACGGCGGGTTGTCCTGGGTCGCGTCGATGTGGAACTTCTTGTTCTGGACGACCTTGTCGACCGACTTGTCGGCGGCGAGGCGCTTGGCCTCGGTCTCCGACAGGCCCTTGACCGAGAAGCCGTTGACGGCGGACTTGTAGTTCCGCTTGAGGGTGCCGCCGTACTCCTTGGCCAGGTCCTTCTTGGCGTCGGCGCCGGCCTTCTTGTCCAGCAGCACGATGTAGCTGCCGGAGACGGCGCCCTTGGCGTCGAGGCCGTAGACCTTGCCCTCGGCGGGGGCGGCGGCGCCGGCGAATCCGCCCGTGAGGACGGTGACGCCCACGGCGGTGGCAGCGGTGGCTATCGCAGCGGTCAGCTTGATGGAGCGGCCACGCTTGTGAGTTGCCATGAAGAGGGGTCTCCTCGTGGTGTGTGGGGGGATGTGAAGTTCTGCGCACAGGACAGCGTGCGCGCACGGTTCTACGCGCGTGGGGGCGCGCAAATTCGTGCAACCTCGGTCAATCTCCGGAAGATGTCCCGGGGTTGGGACGAAACCCTGTCCGATTGACGCGATCAGATCAAGGCCTACATACACCTGTGACTTGTTCAACAAGGTTCTGTAATAACAAACAAGACAGATCGGCCAAGCAGAGCAGCAATTCGTGCCAGGACGACAGCACTTGACAGCAAACGAAAGAGGCCCGCGTCAGGTGACGCGGGCCCCCACTTGTGAAGAAAACCGGGGCGAACCCGGGGAAGAACCCGGGAACGTTTCGGGAGGGATCAGGCGACGGCGGACAGCCCGTTCTCCCTGGACTCCCCGGGCTCCCCGGACTCCCCGTTCTCCCCGTTCTCCCGCCGCTGCTCCGACTCCTCGAACGAGGCGAGGGTGCGGCCGAAGTCACGGGTGGACAGCAGCAGCTTGTAGATGATGGCGAGTTCGAAGACGAGCAGCAGGGCGCCCGCGACGACGGTCGCGCCGATCACCTGGTCGACGAGCGGGCCGATGATGAAGACGGCCATCTGGAACTCGATGCCGCTGACCAGGTGCGTGCGGATGCGGTGCCGCAGCAGGAAGGAGCGGAAGCGCAGGTAGATCGGGAAGCGGCTGCGGAACTCCTGGTGCAGGTCCACGACCTGGGCCTTGCGCCGCTTGGCGGGCTCCTCCTCGCCGCCGTCCTGCGCCTCGCCGGCCGCGGCGGTCTCCTGCCGCTCCAGAACCTCCCCGGACTCCCCGGACTCCAGGGCCTCCTCGGCCTCCTCGGCCTCCTCGTCGCGGGCGTCCTGCGAGGCGGTACGCAGGTCCTGCTCGATGTCGGCCTCGGGGTTGGCCCGCAGCAGGTCCTCCATGAACGCGATGCCCGCCGCGTTCTCGGCCCGACGGGCCGCGCGCATACGCGACTTGATCTGCTTGCGCATCGTGTGCCGGGTCTTGAAGATCTCCAGCGAGTTGATGTAACGCAGGCCGTCGAGGAAGACGACGACCACCGCGAGCCACACGTAGATGAGCTCACCGGTGCGGTGGTACTGGCCGGCCATGAGCGCCACGGCGCAGGCCATGACGCGGATGCGGTCGAAGATGTAGTCGAGCCAGGCGCCGAAGACGGAGCCCTGGCCGGTGAGCCGGGCGACCTTGCCGTCCATGCAGTCGAGGATGAAGCTCAGGTGGTAGACGACCGCGCCCAGGATCAGCCAGCGCCAGTCCCCCATCGCGAAGCAGGCGGCCGAGACCAGGCCGAGCAGCAGGGCTCCCCAGGTGATCTGGTTCGGCGTGATGCGCGTCCATCGGGCCGTCAGCCGCACGAGCGGCGTGGCGACCGGATCGACGAGCAGCACGGTCCACCAGGCGTCGCGCTTCTTCTGGGTGACGCGACGTACCTCGTGCAACGGCGGTATGTCTCGGGGCATCGTGCCGACCATCTTTCCCTCTGTTCAGAACATGTTCACCTCACGCTAGGAAGCGGTTTCAGCAAGATTCAAGATGCTCGGTGCACAACCTTTACCTGGGGGTAACGGTCGTACGGGGCAACCGGATCCAGGAGAGCTGCAAGGCGATCCGTCGTTACCCGAGCGTTACCCGCCGGAGCGGGTCCCGCGCCTCCCCCCGGTGCCGGCTACCGCTGGTACCGCGCCAGGACCAGGTTCCCGTCCTCGACCAGACGGCGGCGCAGTTCACCGAGGCCGATCGCCCCGCTGTAGTACTCCTGGAGCGCGGGGGTGGCCACCTTGTCCTTCCACTCCGGATAGCCCCGCACCGACTGGGCCGGCGCCGGGCCCAGGTGCGCGGCGAGGGCCGTGCCGACGGCCCAGTCGTCCTTCGCGGTGCGCAGCGCCGGGTCTTTCAGGGCCTCGGTGGCGGTGGGCAGCATCCAGTCGCCGCGCGCGAGCCGCACCATGTTCTCCGGCCGCAGCAGGAAGTCGATGAACCGCGCGGCCTCCTTCTTGTGCGGGCTGTCCTCGGCGACCGACAGGGTCTGCGGACTGACGCCCTGGGCGAGCCCGTCGGCCCCGGCCGGTGCGGGCAGCACCTGCCAGTCGAAGCCCTTCGGTGCCTGCTGCGCGATCTGCTGACGGTAGGAGAAGCCGAGCGGGACCATCGCGTACTTCCCGGCGAAGAAGCCGGGCAGGGTGTCGGATCCCCCCATGCCCAGGGTCGTGCCGGAGGCGCTGCCGTCGCTGTTCACCTGGTCGTGAACGGTCTGCGGCACGACGGCGTCGGCGGCCCCGAAGCGGAGAGTGACCTTGCCGTCGGCCCCGCGGTGGAACAGCCGGCCGCCCGCCGAGAGGGACAGGTTGAGGGTCGCCGACACGGGTTCCTTGAGCGGCCAGGCCACCCCGTAGCGGCCCTTGCCGCCGAGCTCGCGGGTGACCGCGCGGAACTCGTCCCACGTCCACGGGTGCGCGGGCGTCGGCACCCGCACCCCGGACGCCTTCAGCAGCTTCGCGTTCGCGACGAGGACCCGCGGCTCCTGGAGGAACGGCACGCCGTACACGCCGTCGCCGAAGGTCGCCGTCTCCCAACTGCGCTGCGGGATGTCGGACTTGAGGCGGGCGGGGAGGTACGGGCGCAGGTCGGCGAGGTAGCCGCCGTACGCGAAGTCGGCGAGGTCGTCGGAGGCGTCGTGGATGATGTCGGGCGCCTCGCCGCCCTCGAAGGAGGTGAGGAGCTGGTCGTGGACGCTGTCCCAGCTGCCCTGGACGTACTTCACGCGGATGTCGGGGTGGAGCTCGTTCCACTCCGCGACGAGCTGCTTGTTGGCGTCGACGGACTCCTTCTGCCAGGCGAGCGACTGGAACTCGAGGGTGATCCGGCCGCCGCCGTCCGCCCCGTCGCCGGAGTCGCCGGTGCAGCCGGCGAGGAGCAGGGTCAGGGACGCGGCGAGCGCGGTCAGGGTCGTCCGGAGCCCGGTGACACGACGGGGCATCACTTCACCGCCCCGGCCAGCAGGCCACCGGTGATCCGCCGCTGGATCACCGAGAAGATCAGCAGCGACGGCAGGGTCGCCAGGAACGCGGCGGCGGCGAGCGGCCCGAGGTCGGCGACGCCCTCGGCGCCCAGGAAGTGGGTGAGGATCACCGGCAGGGTCTGCCTCTCGGGCGACTTCATCAGGACCAGCGCGAAGAAGAACTCGTTCCAGGCGGTCACGAATGCGAACAGGCCGGTCGCGACGATGCCGGGCATCAGGAGCGGCGCCGTCACGGAGACGAGGATCCGCAGTCGGCCGGCGCCGTCGACGGCCGCCGCCTCCTCCATCTCGCGCGGCACGGCCCGTACGTAGCCGACGAGCATCCAGAGCGCGAAGGGCAGCGCCCACACCACGTAGACCATGATCAGGCCGGGCAGGGCGTTGATCAGGTGCAGGTTCTTGAGGATCAGGAACAGCGGGATGATCACCAGGACGAAGGGGAAAGCCTGGCTGACCACGACCCAGCCGGTCGCCGCCCGCGACAGGAACGAGCGGCGGCGGGCCATCACGTAGGCCATCGGGGTCGCGATGACGATGGCGATCAGGGCGGCGGACACGGCGACGAGCAGCGAGTTCCCGGCGGCGCGCAGCAGCGGCTGCTCGTCGAAGGCCTGCCGGAAGTTGTCGAGGGTGGGGTCCTTCGGGATCCAGGTGGGGTGCAGGCTCGCGAGTTCGCGCGGCGGTTTGAACGCGGTGGAGATCAGCCACAGGAACGGGAAGGCGAGGAAGACCAGATAGGCGAGGAGCGCGAGGTACTGGCCCGCGCGGGCGGGCTTCGAGGTCCGCATCACCGCTCGTCGCCTCCCTTCAGCCGGCCCACGAGATAGAGGGCGAGGAGCACGGAGATCACGGCGACCATGACGCAGCCCATCGCCGCCGCGTAGCCGAACTGGCCGTAGCGGAAGGCCTCTTCGTACGCGAACAGCATCGGCAGTCGGGTGCGGCCGCCGGGGCCGCCGTTGGTCAGGACGTAGACGAGGGCGAAGGAGTTGAAGTTCCAGATGAAGTTGAGCGCGGTGATGGCGAGGGCGACCGGGCGGATCGCGGGCCAGGTCACCGTGCGGAAGCGGCGCCAGGCGCCGGCCCCGTCCATGGCGGCGGCCTCGTGCAGCTCGCGCGGGGTGTTCTGCAGTCCGGCGAGCAGGGCGACGGTGGTCTGCGGCATGCCCGCCCAGATGCCGACGACGATGACGGCGGGCAGCGCGGTGGCGAGGCCGGTCAGCCAGTCCCGGCCGTCGCCGAGACCGAGGTCCGCCAGCGTCTGGTTGAGGACGCCCGCGTCCGGGTGGTAGACGAGCCGCCACATGATGCCGACGACGACCTCCGGCATCGCCCAGGGGACGATCGCGAGGGCCCGCGCCAGCCAGCGGAAGCGGAGGTTCTGGTTGAGCAGCAGGGCCAGGCCGAGCGCGAGCAGGAACTGCGGCACGGTCACGCCGAGGGCCCAGAGCAGGCCGATGCGGAACGAGTCCCAGAACAGGGTGTCGTGCAGCAGGTCGCGGAAGTTGAGGGCGCCGACCCACTGGGTGGGCTCGGTGCGGCCCGACTGGGCGTCGGTGAGCGAGAGGCCGATCCCGTACAGGAGGGGGCCGACGCTCAGGACGAGGATGGGCAGCAGCGCGGGCAGCACCAGGAACCAGGCGCCCCGGTCCTGCGGGGGTCCGGCGCCGCGTGGTGCGCGGGCCGGGCGGTCCGTGGTGGGTCGCTTCACTGTGGTCGCCGTGGTCACCGGTGCGACTCCTTCGGGCCGGTTCGGGCGGTTCGGACGGCACGTGCGGCTTCCGGCCGCCCCGGCGGCCCCTGCCATGACCCTCCATGGCTCTGTCATGGTCGTGACAGCGTCCTGTGACGTCAAGACATTCGGACGAGTGCGAGACTGAGCTGGTATCTCAGGCAGGAAGCGCAGGAGGCTCATGATGGACGAGGCACGGGCACGGGACGTGCTGGCGCGCGCGGGTGTGGTGGACGGACCGGTGTCCGGCGCCCGGCTGCTCGCCCTCGGGGAGAACGCGGTGTTCGCCGCCGGGGACCTCGTCGTCAAGGTGGGCCGGGACAGCGGCACGGGCGGGGCCGAACTGCTCGACCGGGCGCGCCGCGAGGTGGCGATCGCCGGGTATCTGGCCGAGTACGGGGTGCCCGCGGTGCGCGCCGCGAAGGACGACGTGCTCGTGGTCGACGGGCACCCGGTGACCGTGTGGCACCGGATCCCCGACGCGGTGCGGCCCGCCGAACCGCGCGATCTGGCCGAGCTGCTGAGGTCGGTGCACGCGCTGCCCGAGCCGGTCGGCATCGCCCTGCCGCGGCGGGAGTTGCTGGGCGGGGTCGAGCGGTGGCTGCGGCTTGCCGGGGACGCGGTCGATCCGGCGGACGCGGAGTATCTGCGGGAGCGGCGGGACGGGTTCGCCTCCGCAGCAGCCTCGCTCACCCCGCACCTCACCCCCGGGCCGATCCACGGGGACGCCCTGCCCCGCAATGTGCACATCGGTCCCGACGGGCCGGTGCTCGTCGACCTGGAGACCTTCTCCTCGGACCTGCGCGAGCACGATCTCGTGGTGATGGCGCTGTCCCGCGACCGGTACGGGGTGCCTGCGGCGGCCTATGACGCGTTCGTCGGGGCGTACGGGTGGGATGTGCGGGAGTGGGAGGGGTGTTCTGTGCTGCGGGGCGCCCGGGAGACCGCGTCCTGTGCGTGGGTCGCGCAGCATGCGCCGAGCAACCCGAAGGCCCTGGCCGAGTTCCGTCGGCGGGTGGCGTCCTTGCGGAACGGAGACCCGGCCGTTCGCTGGTACCCGTTCTAGCTCCGGTGCTCAGGCCACGCTGGGATCCGCGGCGAGCTCGCGTATCGGCCACACCGGGTCCACCGTCGCCGTCTCGTCGCCCTTGCTTCTCAGGAAGGCCTGGAAGTCCGTGGCCCACTGCGCGTACCAGTCCACCTGACGGCGGTGCAGTTCGGCGGGGCCGAGGGCGGCGACCTTCGCGTGGCGTTCGCCTATCGCGCGGGCCAGCCGGGCCGCGGCCAGGGCGTCGGCCGAGGCGTCGTGCGCGGTGTCGAGCGTGACGCCGTACTCCGTGCAGACCGCCTCCAGGTTCCGCTTGCCCCTGCGGTAGCGGTCCACGCTGCGGTCGATCGTGTACGGGTCGACGACCGGGGCGGGGTCGAAGCCCAGCCGCTCGCGCAGCGAGGGCAGCCCGTACCGGGCCAGCTCGGCGGAGAGCAGCGTCAGGTCGAACGTCGCGTTGTACGCCACCACCGGGACGCCGGTGCGCCAGTACCCGACGAGGACCTCGGCGATCGCGTCGGCGACCCGGTCCGCCGGCTCGCCCTCGGCCCGCGCCCGCTCGTCGCTGATGCCGTGCACGGCGACCGCGTCGGCGGGGATGGGGACGCCCGGGTCCGCGAGCCACTGGCGGTGCCCGAGCACCGCGCCGTCCCTGACCTCGATGACCGCGCCGGTGACGATGCGCGCCTCGCGCGGATCCGTCCCCGTCGTCTCCAGGTCGAAGCCGATCAGCAGCTCCCGGTGCCAGCCCATGGCAGCCCCCTTCTCGTGGTGCGTTCCCCCAGTGGCCACCACCTTCGCACGGGCCACTGACAATCGGTCCGGCACCCCGATCCCGCGGGGTCTACGAGACCGGTCGCGCGTCCGCCCAGGCCTGCTCGAATTCATCGCGGTATGTCACGAAGAGTCCGTTCTCCCCCGTGTCGGGGGAACGGCCCGAGCGGAGCACGCGGCCCCCGCCGCGCAGGACGAGCACCGGCGCTTCCATGCCGCGGGCGCGCCGCAGATAGGTCTGCACGACGGCGACCCCGTCCGAGCCGTCCCCGTCGACGAGGTACGCGGTGAAGCGCGGGGTCTCGTCGAAGACCTGGATCTCGAAGGCCCCGGGGTCGCGCAGCCGGGCCCGCACCCGCCGCATGTGCAGGATGTTCATCTCGACGGCGCGGCTCAACTCGCCCCTTTTGAGTCCCAGTTCCCTTTCGCGGCGTTTGACCGCGCTGGAGGCCGGGTTGAGGAAGAGCAGACGGACGCGGCAGCCGGACTCGGCGAGCCGGATCAGGCGGCGGCCGGAGAAGTTCTGCACCAGCAGGTTGAGCCCTATGCCGATGGCGTCGAGGCGGCGGGCGCCGCCGAACAGGTCCTCGGCGGGGAACTGGCGCAGCAGCCGCACCCGGTCCGAGTGGACGGCGACCACGTCCGCGTACCGGTCCCCGACGAGGTCCTCGACGGCGTCGACGGGGAGTCTGCGGGCGGACGGCACGTCCGACCCGGCGCCGAGTATCTCCAGCAGGCGTGCGGAGGCGCGCTCGGCCTGGGCGAGGACGGCCTCGGACAGGGCGCGGTTGCGGGAGACCACATTGCGCGTGACCTCCAGCTCGTCGAGGGCGAGCTCCACGTCGCGCCGGTCATCGAAGTACGGCTCGAAGCACGGCCAGTGCTGGACCATCAGCTCCCGCAGCTGCGGAAGGGTCAGGAACGACAGGACGTTGTCGTCCGCCGGGTCGAGGAGGTAGCCCTTGCGGCGGCTGACCTCGCGCACGGCGACGGCTCGCTGCACCCACTCCTGCCCGGCGGGACCGGCGGCGGCGACCACCCAGTCGTCGCCGTGCACGGGCTCGTAGACGGGCCGCAGGACGGCGGCGACGACGGCACGCAGCCGCTGCTCCACCAGGTTCAGCCAGATGTAGGCGCGGCCGGCGCGCTGCGCGCGTGTGCGCACCTCGCGCCAGGCCTCGGTGCCCCAGTCCAGTTCGGGTCCGATCTGCGAGCCCATGTCCAGGGGCCGGGCCAGCGACACCGCTCCGGGCGGGATGTCCGCGGAGGCCGCCCCCTGGCCGTCCTGGCCCTCGTGACCCTCGTCGCCTGGGGGCAGCTCCAGCCCTCCCGAGCTCACCCGCTCCGCACCGCCTTCCGCCCCCGAGCCGTTTCGCGCCTTCCCCTCGGCAACGATCAAGGAAGGGTACTCCGGGAGCGGGCGGCGGTGCAGCCCGATGCGGGCGTCAGTTTCTCAACTGCCGTTTCGGGGAACCCCGTTCCGGTCCGCCAGGTCGGCGGGCGTGAGCGGATTCATAGCGGTCACGTCCCTGGGGGCCAGCGAGAACCCCTGCCAGTGGACCGGCATGGGCTGCTGGTCCTCGTCCCGGGCGATGTGGTGGAACCCTATGTTGACCCAGGTGACCGGGTGCGTCAGCGTCTGGCCGCCGACCCACTTGTCGACGCTCTTCCCGCCGCAGTGGTCCGAGAGGTTGTCGCTCGCGTACTGCTCGCACTTGTTGTACTCGGTGAAGTACACGTCGTGCCGGGTGAAGGAGCGCCCCGGGTACTTGTTGGAGCGGCCGGGGACGAACTCGTAGGAGCGGGGGTGCCCGTCCTTGTTCTTGCCGGCCTTGGAGACCACGCGCCACCAGCGCATGTCCTTGACGTCACCGGCGAGTTCCTTGGTGACGGGGGTGCGGGTCGTCTTCGTGGTGGGCGAGCCGGGGCCGCGCGGCGGGGTCACCTTGGAGTCGTACTGCTCGACCTTGGCCTTGGGCGAGCCGTCCAGGCCGAAGTTGAGCCGCCAGAACACGTTGTGGCTGTGGCTCTCCGCGTAGGCGGTCGCGCCCTTGCCGATGGGCCACCCCTTGCCGTCGGTGCCGTCGTAGTCGTACGGGGAGAGGGCGCCGGTCGCGCCGACGTTGGAGGTGATGGTGCCGTCGGAGGAGAAGCGCCACTCGGTGATGTACTCGTACCAGGACGCCTTGTTGACCGTGTAGACGAGCAGGTCCTTGCCCTGGGCGCTGTAGAGCTTCCCGCTGCCGCCGGTCGATCCGTCGTCGCTGAGCCGGTACGCGTGCCCGCGCGCACGCGTGGTGGCGCACAGGCCCTTCACGTCGCCGTTGTCGGGGACCTTGACGGTCTTGATGGTGCCGCCGGGGCACTCGGCGGGCCGCAGGTTCTGCAGGGCCACGCCGAAGTCGGTGCCGGTGATGTCGTCGTACTCGGCCTGGCCGTCGTCGTAGGGGACGTGGACCTGGGCGAGGCGGGCGCTGGTGAGGACCTTGATCGGCGTGGCCTCGCCCTTGGGCTGGTAGCTGACGTCGTCGAGGACGAGCCCCGCCAGCGTGTTGTAGTGCCAGCACATGCGCCAGGTGGTGCCGCCGTCGAGGGTCTGCTCGATGCGGTACGCGGCCGAGCAGGCGGGCGCGGCGGCGGCCCGCTGCGGGGCGGCGGGGGCGGCCTGGGCGGCGGGGCTCGTGGCGAGCGCGGTGCCGAGCAGGGCGGTGACGGCGAGGCCGGACAGGGCGGACGCGCGGCGTCTGCGGGGCCCACGGCCGGTGGATGTCCTGGTGGGTGTCTCGGGCATGCGGAAGTGCTCCCTCGTGCAGGAGAAGATGTCGGAGGTCAGGAGGGCCGTGCGGCCCGGCTCAGCGGAGACGGCCGACCGTGCGGTCGCTGAGGTCGACGACGAGGGCGCGCGTGTCGATCCACGGGCCGCTCCTGACCTTGGTGATGACGCGCAGGCAGCGGTGCGTGCCGCACGCGGCGAGGTCCGCCGGCACGTTCGCGACCGTGCCCTTGCGGAAGACCATGCCGCTGAGCTCCAGCTGACCCGGCTCGGTGAGCTTCTTGCCGGTGGCGTCCTTGTAGTCGGCCCGCAGGTCGGCGCCGAGGCGGTCGCCGATCAGCAGCTGGGCGGCCTCCGTCAGTTCGTCCTTGCCGGGAGGCGGCTGCACTCCGTGGTCCGTGCTGGTGTCCTCGACCTTGCCGGTGTCCAGGTTGACGGTCTTCGTGACGACCGCGTCGCTCTTGTAGTCGTAGTAGACGACGTCCGCGCGGCGCTGGGCCGCGGCCGCGCCGCTCAGGCGCGGGTCGGTCTCCGTCAGGTTCGTCGACAGGTGCTCCGGGCCCCGGTCGCCCTCGACGTCCAGGGCGTTCCTGCGCAGATTGCCGCCCGCCACCGCGAGCTGCTCGGCGCGGTCGATCTCGGCGTCGGTGAGCGGATCGCGTCCGACGCCCTTCTCCCCCTCCTGCGGTGCGGCCTCTACGGTGCCCTCCGGGGCCACCGCGTCCCGCTGAGCCGCTGCCGCCTTGGCCGCGTCCCCCGCGGCTCCGGCGTCGTCGGGCAGGCTGACGCCCACCGCCACGGCGGCTCCGGCGACCGCGAGGGCCACCCCTGTCACCAGCTTGCCCAGATGGCGTCTTGCTAGCGCGCGCACATCTTCCCCCTGCTTCCCCGCCGGGCCGCCTCGGGCGGGCCCGGCCTCACGTGGTCGACCGGTAAGAGGGGTCCAACTCCGGTGTGGTTCCGTCGATTTCGGTGAGATCGGGCGGCAACGTCCGTACCCGCAGGGCGACGAAGAAGGCGAGGGCGGCGGCGAGGCTGCCCACGGTGAACGCGGCGGCGGGGCCGTACGCCTGGGCGAGGCGTCCGGCGACGGCGAGCGTGACGGCCTGGCCGCCGACGAAGGCGCTCGCGGCGACCGTCATGCCCTCGGCGAGCCGGGCGCGCGGCACGGCCCGCTCGGTGAGCCCGAACGCGGTGATGAGGTTCGGGGCGAACAGGGCGCCGAACAGGGTCACGAAGACGTAGAGGAGCGGCAGGGTGTGCGTCGCGATCAGCGGGAGCGACAGGAGGGCAGCGCCCGCCGTGGCGACGCGCCAGCGCAGCGGCAGGGTGAGGCGCGCGGGCACGGCGGCCATGGACAGGCCGACGACGGCGCTCATGACGCCCATGGCGGCGTAGACGAGTCCGGCCTGGTCCTCGTGCCCGAGTTCCTGGGTGAGCGCGGTGATCCCGGCGCCGAGGCCGCCGAGCAGGACGCCGAGCAGGACGAGTCCGAGCCGTACGAGGTGCACCTGACGCGGCATCCGGGGACGCGCGGCACGCGCGCGTGCGGATCCGGCGGGGCGGTCGGCGCGGGGGACGGCGGTCGCGGTCGGGTGCAGGGCGAACCAGGTGCCGCAGACCGCGACCAGCAGGGCGGCGGCGCCGAACGCGTAGGCGGGGTGGGCTACGACGGAGGCGACACCGATGAGGGCGGGGCCGAGGACGAACGACAGCTCGTCCGCTGTCGACTCCAGGGAGAGCACGGCGTCCACCGTCCGTTCCCCGCCGCCCGCGCGGCGTACGAGCGCGACACCGCGCGCGCGGGCGAGCGGTCCGATGCCGGGGACGGTGGCGCCCGCGAGGACGGCGAGGGCGCCGAGGAGCGGTGTGGCGAGGTGCTGGAGCGCGCCCAGGGTGTAGCCGGCGATCGCGAGGGCGTTGAGCAGGGAGGCGACGAGGACGACGGGTCGCTGGCCGCGGCGGTCGGCGAGCCGGCCGACGAACGGGCCGAGGGCGACCTGCCCGAGCGCGAGGGCGCAGGCGACGGTGCCGCCGGTGGCCAGCGAGCCGCTGGTGCGGGTCACCAGGAGGACGCTGCCGAACTGGATCACCGCGACCGGCAGCCGGCCGAGGAAGGACACGAGCGGCAGCAGCCGGCCGGTGGCGGCGAGCACCTGCCGGTACGTGTCGAGGGTGCGCTCGGTGCGGATGCCGGTGCCGGGCGTCTGGGTGCGGGTGCCGGTCATCGTCCGACGTTAACGACCGCCGTTCGCCCGCACGCATGGGGGAATGACACGAAAGCCGCCCGCGCGGGTACGTAGCTTCGCATGACCCCTCAGCGCGCCAAGGTCCCGACCGCCACGTACCGCCTCCAGCTGCAGCCCGCCTTCGGGTTCTCGGCCGCGGCGCGGGCGGTGCCGTGGCTGGCGGGGCTCGGGGTCTCGCATCTGCACCTGTCGCCGGTCCTGGAGGCGGTGCCCGGCTCGACGCACGGCTACGACGTGGTGGACCACGGGCGGGTGCGGGCGGAGCTGGGCGGTGAGGAGGGGCTGCGGGCGCTGGCCGCACGGGCGCACGAGCACGGGCTCGGCCTGGTGGTGGACATCGTGCCGAACCACATGGCGGCGTCCGTGCGGCACAACCGGCCGCTCATGGAGGTGCTCCGGGAGGGGCCCGCGTCCCCGTACGCGCGCTGGTTCGACGTCGACTGGGCGGCGCAGGACGGCCGGATCATGCTGCCGGTGCTCGGGACACCGCTGCGGGACGCGATGGCGCACTTGTGGGTGGACGGGGATGTGCTGCGCTACCACGAGCACGTGTTCCCGCTGCGCGAAGGCACGCGCGGGCTGCCGCTGCCGCGCCTCCTGGAGGCGCAGTGGTACCGGCTCGCCTGGTGGCGGCTGGCCCGCGCGGAGCTCAACTACCGGCGGTTCTTCACCATCTCGGACCTGATCGCGGTGCGCGTGGAGGACCCGGAGGTGTTCGCGGCGACCCACGTGACGGTGCTGCGCCTGATGGTGGAGGGGGTCGTGGACGGGCTCCGGGTGGACCATCCGGACGGGCTCGCCGATCCGGGCGGCTATCTGCGCCGCCTGTCCGAGGCGACGGCCGGCCACTGGACGGTCGTGGAGAAGATCCTCGCGGACGGCGAGGAGCTGCCCGCGGCGTGGCCGGTGGCCGGCACGACGGGCTACGACGCGCTGCGGCGGATCGACGGCCTGTTCACGGACCCGGAGGGCGCTCAGTCGCTCGAAGGCCACTTCCGGCGCTTCACGGGCGCGCGGGACGACCTGGGCGGGCACTGGACACCCACGGTGCGGCGGGCGGCGCGGCACGTGGTCACGTACGAGCTGGCCGCCGAGGTGGAGCGGCTGGTGCGCGAGGCGGCCGCCCTGTGCGCGGCGGACCCCGCGCTGCGCGACCACGCCGTGTGGGCGCTGCGCACGGCGGTGCGCGAACTCCTCCTCCGCGTCCCCGTCTACCGGCCCTACGCGTCCGGGGGCGACGCCCCCGAGACGGTGCTGACCCCGGCGGACGCGACGGCGGCCAAGGAGGTGTTCACGGTGCCGGAGGAGGCCCGAGCGGTCGACACGGTACGGGAGTTGGCGCTGGGGCGGCACGGGCGGGACCCGGCGCACACCGCGTTCCGCGACCGGTTCGCGCAGACGGCGGCGGCGCTGCGGGCGAAGTCGGTGGAGGACTCGGCGTTCTACCGGTACACGCCGCTGCTCTCGGCCCTGGAGGTGGGCGGGGAGCCGGCCGCCCCGGCGGTGACCGCGGACCGCTTCCACGCGTACTGCACGCGCATGCTGCGGGACTGGCCGGACGCGTCGACGGTGCTGTCGACGCACGACACGAAGCGCAGCGCCGACGTGCGGGCCGCCGTGTCGGTGCTCTCGCAGTGCCCCGACCGGTGGGCGGCCCTGCTCGACGAGGTCACGGCGCGGACCGCGCACGACGACCCGGAGCGCCCCGGGCCCGGGGCGGCGTGGGCCGCCTGGCAGACCGTGGCGGGGCTCGGCCCCGCCGACCCGGAGCGCGTGCAGGAGGCGATGCTCAAGCACGCGCGCGAGGCGGGTCTGGACACGACGTGGACGGAGCAGGACGCGGACTACGAGGAGGCGCTGCGGGCCTTCGTCGCGGCGGGCCCGTGCGGGCCGCCGGGCGAGGCCGTGCTGCGCCTCATGGCGGAACTGCGCCCCCACGTACGGGCGAACGTGCTGGGCGCGGCCCTCGTCCACCTGACGATGCCGGGCGTCCCCGACCTGTACCAGGGCACCGAGCGGGAGTACCGGGCCCTGGTCGACCCGGACAACCGGGCCCCGGCCACGTTCGGGGAGCCGGGCGGGGCGGACGCGGACGGGCTCTCGGCGGAGGCGGACGGGCTCTCGGCGGAGAAGGAGTCGCTCACCCGGACCGTCCTCGCGCTGCGCCGGGACCACCCGGAGTGGTTCGGGGGCAAGGGCACGTACGAACCGCTGACGGCGCGCGGCCCGGGCGCGGAGCACTGTGTGGGCTTCACGCGGGCGGGCCGGGTGGCCGTGGCGGCGACGCGCCTGTCCCTGCGGCTCGCGGACGCGGGCGGCTGGCGCGACACCGCCCTTCCGCTTCCGGAGGGCACCTGGGCCGAACTCCTGGGCGCGGAGCGGAGGTTCTCGGGGCACGCGCGCGTGGCGGAGCTGTTCGCGGACCGGCCGGTGGCGCTGCTGGTCCGGGTGTGACGGGTGTGACGGGTGTGAGGCTCAGTCGAGGCGGACCCGCAGGGACGACGGGGCCCGGGTGAGGAGGCCCTCGGGGGTGGGGCGGAAGTCCGGGGCCCAGCGCAGGTGCGGGAGGGCGGACAGGAGGGCGCGCAGGCCCGTCCGCGCGGTGAGCCGGGCCAGTCGGGCGCCGAGGCAGGCGGGGCCGGGGTCGGGCGGGGTGCGGAACAGGTCGTAGCGGTCGGGGTCGGGGAACCGGGCGGCGTCCCGGCCCGCCGCGCCGACCAGGCAGGCGACGGTGGCCCCTGCCGGTATCGTGCCGCCGCCCGCCGGGACCGGGGCGAGGGCGTGGCGCAGCACGATGTGCGGGGCGGGGTCGCGGCGCAGCGACTCGGTCCAGGCGGCGTCGGCGAGGTCGGGGTCGGCCCGTACGAGGTCCAGTTGGGCGGGGTGGTCGAGGAGGTTGGCGAGGAGCGCGGCCAGGGCCCCGTCGGTCGCCCGGCCGCCCGCGCCGAGCAGCACCGCGACGAGCCCGGTGACGGCGGTGTCGGACAGCGGCCCGTCGTCGGCGGGGGCGGCGCACAGCACGGACAGCAGGTCGGTCCCGGGGTGCGCGCGGCGGCGTACGGCATGGGGGCGGAGCAGGGTGTGGAGCGCGGCGGTGTCGAGTCCGGTGCGGTGCCGCGCGGTGATGTGTGCGGTGGTCTCGTGGGGCAGGCCGAGCGCGGCGACGACGGCGGCCGCGGGCAGCCACCGGCAGAACTCGGCGACGAGCTCGGCCTCCTGGCGGCGGGCGAGGCGCCGGGCGAGCACATGGGCGGTGCGTTCGGTGCCGGCCGCGAGGGCGTCGAGGGCCCGGGCCTGGAGCGCCGGGGAGAGCAGGGCGCGGCGTGCGGCGCGGGGGAGGTCCTCGGGGTGACCGGGGGCTGTGCGCGGGTCGTCGTGCCGACGTCCGGGGGACGGACGGGACCACGTGTACGGATCACCGGAGGCTGCCGACGGGGACGCTGCCCCCAGGTCGATCCCGCCGTCGAGCGGGCGCAGGCCGGACCGCTCGTCCGACGGAGGTGCGTACGGATCGCGGGCCACCGCCGGGCGTGCCGAGAGCGGGCCGCCGCCCGCGTGCCCGGCGCCGAGGGGCTCGTCGTGGCCGTCCGCGTACGGGCCCACGCCGCCCGGCCCGGGAGAACCACCGCGCGGGGCGGAGGCGACGCCCGCGCACGCGGCGCCGAAGGACGCGTCCCGCACGCGCGCGTGGCGGTCATCGGCCCCGTCCGGGGCCGCGTCGAACAGCGGGAGCGGTGCCGCGGTGGCGGCTGCTGGCCCGGCACCACGGACCCCGCGACCGTACGGCCCGGCGCCCGGCGCGAGCGGCGCCAGGCGGGGGTCCGCGAGGGCGGACATCACGTCGGCATGGCGGCTCAGCAGCCAGGCGCCGAACGGCTCGTCGTACACGAGGGGGTGCGTGTCGCGCAGGCGGCGGTACAGGGGGTACGGGTCGCGGGCCACCGCCGGGTCCGTGAGGCTCGGCGGGTGGGGCGCGGTTCGCGCGGTTCGCGCGGTTCGCGCGGTTCGCGCGGGAGACCCGGGCGCGCTCGCGTCCGGTCCGGTGGGGCACAGCACCGGGACACCCCCAGGGCCGGGCGCGCACGGGGCGGCGCGCGAATGCTCCCAGCGCACCACCGGGTCCGGGCCGGCGCAGCCCCCGGCGGGCCGTACGGGTGAGGCGGCCGCGGCCCGGTACGGCGACGTGGCGCGCGGCAGGTCCACGACGCGCACGGCGGCGCCGGTCGGCTCGACGCGGGCGAACACGGCCAGGGCGCGGCGCCAGGGCGCGCCCACGGTGAGCACGACTGGTCCTCGCCGACGGCCCCGGTGACGATGTGGGCCCGCCCGGTACGTCCACGCCCGTCCCCGCCCGTCACCGCCCGTCCCCGCTGTCCGAGGCTGTGGGCGAGACCTTCCTCACCCTCGCCGGACGCTGCCTGCACCGGCGGCGAGGGAAGCGACCGGCCTTCTTGACACCGGCGGCCGGGCGTGGGGTACTGCGGATTGCTGACGCGGGAGCACCAACGGGGGTGAGTCACCTGACGGAGCAGCGGTACCCCAACTCGGCCGAACTGGCCCGGTCGGCAAGGGAGCTGACGGCTCACCGGCCCGACCTCTGCCGCCTGCGGGAGATCGGCACGTCCCGGGCGGGCCGTCCGCTGCACCTGCTGTCCGTCGGGCACGATCCGCGCACCGTGCTGATCGTCGCGGGCGCGCACGCGAACGAGCCGACGGGCGGCGCCACGGCGCTGCATCTCGCCCGGCGGGCCCTGGTGGACAGATCGCTCCGCGAGGACCGGTCCTGGCACTTTTTGTTGTGCGCGGACCCGGACGGTGCGGCCCTGCACCGCACTCCGGCTCCGCGCACACTGCTCGAGTACCACCGGCACTTCTTCCGGCCCGCGGGCGAGGAGCAGCCGGAGTGGTCCCCTTCGGTGCTGCCGCCGGACCGGCTGCCGCCCGAGACGCGGGCGCTGACCGGGATCATCGACGAGCTGCGCCCTTATCTCCAGGTGTCGCTGCACGGCACCGAACTCGGCGGCAGCTGGGTGCAGTTGACCCGGGACATCCCCGGTCTGGCGGAGCCGTTCGCGAAGTCGGCGGCGGAGCTGCACATCCCGGTGGAGACGGGCGCGTCCGACGCGGCGGGCTGGCCGGCCTCGGGACCGGGCGTGCACGTGATGCCGGCGCCGGACGCGCGCGCCGCGTTCCCGAGCCTGCCGGACGACGCCCGGCACTCGACCTGGCACCACGCCCACCGCTACGGCGGCTCGACGGCGATCGTCGAGGTGCCGATGTGGGCCAGCGACCTGGTCGACGACCCGGCCCCGCACCCCGCGCCGGAGCGGGCCATGCGCCGCCTGTCGCAGCGGCTGAGCCGGGACACCCGCTGCGTGGAGGCGGTGCTCGCGCAGGCGCTGCCGCGGCTGCCCGACACCGGGGGCCCGCTGCTGCGGGCGGCGCGCTGGGCGCTGGCCCTGGTGCCGGGTCTCGCGCGGGACTGGGCGCAGCCCCCGCCGCCGGACGCGACGATGGCGTACGTCGGGAGCATCGACGCGTTCGCCCGGCGGCTGCCGCTGCGGGCCGCAGCGATGCTGCTGCGGGTCCTGGAGGAGGCCGGCGACGAGGCCGCGCCCCGGCTCGACGCCCTGGTCACGGACTGGTGCGAGGGGTACGCGGAGCGGTTCGGGGCGCGCTGGGTGCCGCTGGCCCACCAGGTGGAGCACCAGGCGCGGACGACGATCGCGGCGGTGCGGCACGCGCGCGCCGAGGGCGACGTGTGAGCCGCCCCCGGCCGGCCGCGCGTCAGCCGGCGATGCGGAAGACGGAGCCGGTGGAGGCGTACAGCACGCAGTCGCTGGCGAAGTTGCGGGCGTAGGCGACGCGCCGGCCGTTCCACATGCCGTGCGCGTACGCGGTGAGCGGCTTGTAGATCATGGGGCAGGAGGTCTCCTCGTCGACGTGCACCTGGTTGATGTCACCGGCGACCTCGGCGAGTTCGGCGCAGGCCCGCTCGGTGCGCGGGTGGTCGCCGCGTTCGGCGGTGCAGTCGAGGAGGGCGCTGGTGGTGGCCCCGGTCGGGCCGTCGCCCTGCATGACGGTCACCCGCACCCAGTTCCCGGTGTCGGTGGGCGGGGCGTCCGGCGGCGCCGCCTGCGCGCCGGCGGCGGTCGTGCCGAGCAGGGCGGCCGCTGCCGCCGTGGCCAGCAGGGCGCGGCGCGCCGTCGTGAGCGTGGCCTTGACCATGGGGTGTCACCGTTCCTCGCGTTCGGGAGTGCGCGCGGGCGGGGGCCCGCGGTGCATCCCTGACCGCGCGGGTGGGCGCGCCCCACCGGGCACACGGCCGTTTCCCCCGAACGGGACGGCGTGGCGCGTCAGTCGGCGGACAGCCGGAACGACATGTGGCCGAAGGCGACCTGGTCGCCGTCCCGGACGACGGCGGCGCCGACCACCCGCCGGCCGTTCACCGTCGTGCCGTTCGTGGAGCCGAGGTCGCGCAGCACCCACAGGCCGCCCTGCGAGGTCAGCTCGGCGTGCACCCGGGAGACCGACTCGTGGCTGAGCCGCAGCCGGTTGGCCGGGTCGCGGCCGATGCGCAGCGGGTACGGGTCGCCCTGCCGCGGCAGCATCAGCTTGGGCAGCCGCTCCACGGTCCAGGCCCGGCGCATCCGCACCGTGAACCCGGAGACCGCGCCGACGGCCCCGACCACGGCCCGGGTCCAGCGGCCCTCGGTGCGCAGGTCGGCGGTGAGCGCGGCCAGTTCGTCGGGCCGGCGGGCGGCGAGGGCCAGCTCCATCCGGCGGACGAACGTGTCGTGGGAGAGCCGGCCGAGCGCGACACCGTCCTTGAGCACCTTCAGCGCACGGTCCCGCTCGGCGTCGGAGAGCCGCGCGGGGTGCGTGTGGTGTTCGAACGATGACGTCACACCGAGATTGTCGGGCAGCGGAGGGCGGAGTGTCCAGAAAACGAAATGCGTCGTGTCCGTACCCTGACGATTCGGCGCCGGGCCCGGGCGAATCCACCCCCTGAGGATCATTCCTGGCGCACGATGGACCCCTCGTCACCGTCTGATCGCGAGGAGAACGCTCCGTGCAGTTCGAGGTGTGGGCACCACAGGCCGAGCGGGTCACGCTGCACTGCGAGGGCGCCACTCGCGCGTTGGCGCGGGTGACCGGGAGAGCCGGCTGGTGGGCGGGCGAGGCGGAGGCGTCGGACGGCGCGCGGTACGGGTTCGCGCTCGACGACGGACCGGTGCTGCCCGACCCGCGCTCGCGCCGTCTGCCGGACGGCCCGGACGGGCTGAGCGCGGTGGTCGACCACGACCTCTACGCGTGGCGCACGGACGGGGCCGGGCAGGGGCTGCCCGGCGCCGTGCTGTACGAGCTGCACGTCGGCACGTACACGCGGGAGGGCACGCTCGACGCGGCCGCCGCGCACCTGGGCGAGCTGGCCGAACTGGGCGTGACGCACGTCGAGCTGATGCCGCTGTGCCCGATGCCGGGGCGGCACGGCTGGGGCTACGACGGGGTCGCCCCGTGGGCGGTGCACGAGCCGTACGGCGGCCCCGAGGCGCTGAAGCGCTTTGTCGACGCGGCGCACGAGCTCGGGCTCGGGGTCGTCCTCGACGTGGTGCACAACCATCTGGGCCCGTCCGGGAACCATCTGGGGGCGTTCGGCCCGTACTTCACGGACACGGCGCGCACCCCGTGGGGCGACGCGGTGAACCTGGACGCGCCCGGCTCCGACGAGGTGCGGGACTACTTCGTCGGCAGCGCGCTGGCCTGGCTGCGCGACTACCGGCTCGACGGGCTGCGCCTGGACGCGGTGCACGAGCTGCGCGACCGGCGCGCGCTGCCGTTCCTGGAGGAGCTGTCGGCGGCCGTGGACGCGCTCGCTCAGGAGCTCGGCCGGCCGCTGTTCCTGATCGGCGAGTCCGACCTGGCCGACCCGCGGCTCGTCACGCCGCGCGAGGAGGGCGGGACCGGGCTGCACGGGCAGTGGAACGACGACGTCCACCACGCGGTGCACGCCGCCGTCACGGGCGAACGGCAGGGCTACTACGAGGACTTCGCGCGGGCTCCGATGGCGGCGCTGGCGAAGACGCTGACGCACGGCTTCTTCCACGACGGTACGTACTCGACGTTCCGGGGGCGGCACCACGGGCGCCCGGTCGACCGGGCGCGGATGCCCGCGCACCGGTTCGTCGCCGCGACCCAGACCCACGACCAGGTCGGCAACCGGGCGCGGGGCGAGCGGCTGGCCGCGCTCGCCGCGCCCGGGCTCCTGGCGTGCGCGGCGGCGCTCGTGCTGACGGGGCCGGCCACGCCGATGCTGTTCATGGGTGAGGAGTGGGCGGCGAGCACGCCGTGGCAGTACTTCACGGACCACACGGATCCGGCGCTGGCGGACGCGGTGCGCAAGGGGCGGCGGCGGGAGTTCGCGGCGCACGGCTGGGCGGAGGCGGATGTTCCCGATCCGCAGGACCCGGCGACGCGGGAGCGGTCCTGTCTGGACCGGTCGGAGCGGACGGTCGGCGAGCACGCGCGCGTGCTCGCCTGGTACCGGGAGCTGATCGCGCTGCGGCGGGAGCGGGCGGATCTGCGGGATCCGGATCTCGCGGCGGTACGGGTCGCCTTCGACGAGGCGGGGCGGTGGATCGCCTATCGGCGGGGGGACGTGCGGGTGGCGGTGAACCTGTCCGAGGTGCCGGTGTCGATTCCGCTCGGTCGTCCTGTCGCGCGGGTGCTGGCCGCGTGGGAGCGGGTGGAGGGGGCCGGCGCGGAGGGAGTCCTGACGGTGCCGCCCCATTCGTGCGTGATCGCCGAGGCGCCGTAGGGGGTTGCGCGTTCATCGCGGCTGCGGGCCGGTGGTCGAGATCCGGGCGGCGGAGCTGCGGCGCGTGGTCGGGAAACCCCGGGTCACTCCGACACCAGCTCCAAAAGAATGGGCTCCCAAGCCCGTTCGACCCCGCGACCCCAACGACCCACCTCCGCCCCGGAATCCAGCCCCACCAGCACGTCACAGCGCCCGAGCCAGAGCCCCCGCAGACAGATACGGGCCCCGCACCCGGCCAGGGTCGCCGCCCGCACCGCGGCCCGCGCTCCCACGGACACGACCAGCCCGGCGATGTCCTCGGCCACGTCACCGATCACCGCGTCGCCCCACCCGAGCACCCCGCGCACATGCCCGTCGGCGGCGACCCGCAGCCGCTCCTCCGTGAGCCCGTGATGGACGAGCGCCGCCCCGGACTGCGGCCCGAGCTGGGCGACGGCCCGTGCCGTGAACTTCCGCAGCCGCGTCGCGTCGAACTCCCCCTGTTCGTCGAGCCGTTGCGCCGCGCCCCCGGCCTCGCGGCGCACGTTCTCCAGGGAGCGCGGCGCGACGGTGGGCACGCCCAGCGGCACGGCCCGTTCGACGGGGACCGCGCGCAGCCCCGTGAGCAGTTCGGCGAGGTCCTCCTCGCCGAGCGCGGTGACGTCCTGGATCCGGGCCGGTTCACCGGGGACCCGGGTCTCGACGACGCAGACGAGCCCGGGCGCCCACTCCCCCGCCGCGACACCGACCGGCAGCGCGACGGGCAGGTGCGGGCGGACGAGATCGCGCAGCCGCACCTCGCGCCGCAACCACCGCCCGGCCCGCGCGTCGAGGGCGAACCGCAGCACGTGCCGGTCGCCGACCCACCAGGAGACCACCCCCGCGCCACCGGCGCCGGGCGCTTCGACAGGACGTACCTCGGCGGTGGCGCCACCGTCCGGGAGCAGGCTCTTCAGGACGCGGCGCACCGTCTCGTCGGTGGGGTGCGGGGTCGGCGGCACGGCGGATCAGTCCACGATCGCCATGTCCCGCGCGGTGGCGTTGAGGCGCCGGCCGCCGTCCGGGGTGACGGTGACGATGTCCTCGATGCGCACACCGAAGCGGCCGGGCAGGTAGATGCCGGGTTCCACGGAGAAGCACATGCCGGGCACGAGCTCCTGCTCCTCTCCCTCGATCATGTACGGAGGTTCGTGCGTGGTGACGCCGATGCCGTGGCCGGTGCGGTGGATGAAGTACTCGCCGTACCCGGCGTCGGTGATGACCTTGCGGGCGACGCGGTCGACGTCCTGACAGGCGATGCCGGGCCGCACGGCCTCGCACGCGGCGCTCTGCGCGGCGCGCACGATGTCGTGGACCTCGCGCTCCTCGGCGGTGGGTTCGCCGACGTGCACGGTGCGGCTGGTGTCGGAGCCGTAGCCGTGCTTGAGGCCGCCGAAGTCGAGGACGATCATGTCGCCGCGCTCGATGACCCGCTCGCCCGCCTCGTGGTGCGGGTTGGCGCCGTTGGGCCCGGAGCCGACGACGGTGAAGTCGACCTGCGAGTGCCCGAACCGCTTGAGCAGGTCGGACAGGTCACCGGCGATGTCGTTCTCCGTGCGCCCCGCGAAGGCGACCTTCTTGATCTCCTCGTACGTCGCGTCGGCGGCGGCGCCGGCCGCCGCGAGCCGCTCCAGCTCGGCGGCGTCCTTGACGGCGCGCAGCATCGGCAGGGATTCGGTGAGGGACACGTAGGAACTGTCGGGGAGCGTCTTCTGCAACCCGAGCAGGTGCATGGCCCAGGCGTTGTCGCTGACGCCGAAGCGGCCCGCGCCGTCCAGCAGCGGGGCCGCGACCTCGTACGGGTTCTTGCCGTCGGTCCAGTCGCGCAGGGTCATCGCGTCCGCGCCGGCGGACCGGGCGGCGTCGGGGGCCTCCAGGGTCGGCACGACGAGCGTGGGCTCCTGCCCCGGGGCCAGGACCAGGAGGGTGAGCCGCTCGGTCTCGGCGGTCACGTGGTAGCCGGTCAACCAGACCAGGTCGGGGCCGGGTGCGACGAGCACCCCGGCGAGCCCGGCGTCGGCGGCGGACTGCGCGGCACGGTCCATCCGGGCCTTGTAGTCGGCGGCGGTGAAGGGCGCGGGTGTGCCGGTCGTCATGTCCGGTGCCTCCATACGGTGCGCGGTGTCCATCGCGAGATCGTCGCGGAGCGGAACGATACGTCCACGGGCAGCATCCTGCCCGCCCTCGCAGGACCGCGCGAGTCCGTTCCCGCACCCGCGGCCCCGAGCCCATCCTCGCTAACGTTTGATGATTGCCCAACCATTAGTACTAATGCTTGAATTAGCCTGACCCGTTAGAAACACGTCGGACGGTTTCGGTGTGTACCGGAACATGTCAGCCCATGGAGGACCTCCAGCCATGCTCGTACTCGCCCAGATCAGCGATCTGCACCTCGACGGCACCGCGCGCGCGACCGAGCGGGCCCACCGGGTGACGGAGCGTCTGCGGGCGCTGCCGGGACCGGTCGACGCCCTGCTGGTCACCGGCGACATCGCGGACCACGGCGCCGAGTCCGAGTACGAGGAGGCCGCCGCGCTGCTCGGACTGCGCGGCGGGCCCGCCCTGCCCTTCCCCGTCCTGACCTGCCCCGGCAACCACGACGTGCGCCCCGCCTACCGCAAGGCCCTGCTGGGCGAGCCCGCCGCGGACGGCCCCGTGAACCGGGCGCACCGGATCGGCGGCGCCGCGATCCTGATGTGCGACTCCAGCGTGCCGGGCGCCGACGAGGGCGACCTCGACGAGACGACGTACGCCTGGATCGAGGCGGAGCTCGACGCCCTGGACGGCGGCACCCCGGTGCTGCTCGCCTTCCACCACCCGCCGGTCGCCCTGCACCACCCACTCCCGGACCGCTATCAGCTGGGCCGCCCGGGCCGGCTCGCCCGGCTCCTGGAACGGCGCCCGGAGATCGCCGCACTCATCACCGGCCACGCCCACAGCCCGGCGGCGACCTCCTTCGCCGGCCGGCCGCTGCTCGTGGGCCCGGGCGTCACCTGGACCCTGCGCCTGCCCTGGGAGGGCGAGCAGATCGCGGACCGGGACGCCCCGGTGGGCCTCGCCTTCCACGTCCTGGACGACGAGCACCGCCTGACGACCCACTTCCGCACGGTCTGAACCCGCCGCGCCCGCGCCGGGAGCCTCAGGTGACGACACCCGGCACGACCGTCAGGTCCTGCCGTCCGCCGCCGTCGTGACGGACCTTCACACGGAGCTCCCGGCCGGGCCGGGCGTCCGCGACGAGGGCGGCGAGGTCGCTCGCCGAACCGATCGCGTCCACCCCCAGCCCAAGGAGCACGTCCCCGCGCACCAGCCCCGCCGTGTAACCGGGCCCCGGCACATGCACCGCCACGACCAGCGCCCCCGGCCCGCCGGGCGCGTCGACGACCTCCACGCCGAGACTGCCGCGCGCGGACGCCCGACCCTGACCCGGCGCCGTCGCCCCCGCGGGCGGCGCCGACGGCCCGGACGGCCGCGCGGACGCCGGCCCCGATACGCCAGGCACCCCTGCCCCTGACGTCCCTGGCATCCCCAGCCCCCCTGCCGTCCCCGAGGGCGCCGCCTGCTGCGCCTCCCGCATCTCGGCCATCCTGCTCAGCGCGATGACACCGGCTCCGACGGTGCCGAGGCCGATCCCGGCGAGCACCAGGACCACGGCGCAGCACAGCCCGGTCAGCCAGGTGACGAGCCGTCGGCCGCGGCGTCGCGCCGCATGCGGCCGCCGTTTGGGCCTCGGCTCCCGGGCCGTGTCGCCTGAACCACCGGAACCATCGGAACCACCGGAGCCCCCAGAAGCACCGGATCCTCCGGATCCCCCGGACGGGCCGGAACCCGGCAGGGACTTGGGACGCAACGCGGTCTGTTCCCTCACTCGCTCACCTCCGTGGCTCGCCCGTCCCCCGGCCGGAGCTCTACCCTCCGGGCGGGCGCGTCACGTTCCTCGAACGAGTGAGCATGCCGGGCCGTGCTCGAACACGGCCCGGCACGACCACCCCGCCTATCCCCCGTGACCCCCGTGACCTCCCCCGTGGTCCCCGCCGTGCCCGGCGCCGTGGTCGAACTTCAGCGCCTCCTTCGGCATCACGACGAAGGGCCGCATCATCCCCATGTCCTCGTGCTCCAGCAGATGGCAGTGGTACATGAACCGCCCGTACGCCCCGTCGAAGCGCCCCATGACGCGGAGCATCTGCCCGGGCAGCGCGCGGAAGACGTCCTTGTACCCCTGCTCGTTCGGCGGGACCGGGACCGCGCCACCGGGCTCGGGACGGACCGGCTTCGCCGTGCCGCCCGTCGTCACGTCGAAACCGGAGACGTCGTACACGTCGCGGCCGAGAATCTGGAAGTCGGCCAGATGGATGTGCATGGGGTGCACCACCGGCGGGTTCACCGCGAGGTTCAGGAAGCTCCACTGCTCGTGAGTGCCCTCGGCGAGGGTGAAGCCGAGCCCGTCGTTGAACGTCCTTGCGGTGCGCCGGTAGGTCTTCACCGCGCCCTCGGCGTCGGCGACCTGGATGATGCCCTCGGCGGGCAGGCTCAGCCCCTCGGGCTCCTCGATCTCGGTCATCTCCCAGATCTCGGGATGCCCGCCGCCGCCCTTGGTGGCCGGCGGGGTGAGCACGATCAGCCGGTGCCCGTGCTCGATGTCGTGCGTCAGCCGCCGGAAGGACCCCGAGAGCACCTCGGGCAGGGTGAACGGGTCCGGGGCGCACGACTCCCCCACGCGGAACTCGAGCACGTGCGGGTACGGCACGTCGCCCGCCGGATCGGGCACGCCCGGTGCCTCGTTCCGCCCCTTGTTGACGAGGCGGACGCGGCGGCCGGCGAGCGCCCCGAAGTCGATCAGCAGGTCCATCCGCTCGGCCGGGGCGATGGTGAGCACCGGCAGCGCCCCTTCGAAGTCGACCGGCACCGGGCGCGGCAGCAGCCCGCCGTCGCTGCCGATCTGCTTCAGGACCCCGGGCACGACCTCCCCGTCCTCGTCGACGAGCACGAGGTCGAAGATGCGCGCGTTCGACGCGTTGACCAGGCGGAAGCGGTGCCAGGCCGGGTCCACCTCGGCGTACGGCCAGATCCGGCCGTTGACCGTCGTGTACGGGCCGGTGAACGGGATGGAGACCGGCTTGCCCGTCTCCGGGTTCGCCGCCTGGACGATGGCGGTCTTGTGCAGCAGCCGCCCGTTGAGCACCCCGTCCTCGTCCGTGTCCAGGTTCCGGTCCGCGAGCAGGAGCGGTATCTCGCGCTCGCCGGAGGGCAGCCCCAGGGCGTCCTCCTCGTCGTCCCGGACGAGGTAGGTGCCGTACAGGCCCGTCTGCACGTTCCACCGCGTGATGTTCATGGCGTGGTCGTGGTACCACCACTGGACCGCCTGGTGGTCGTTCGGGTACTCGGCGAGCTGGGCGTCGCCAGTGCCCACCGCGTTGTCCGCCCAGCCGTCGTTGCCGCCGCCCGTCTGGGCGCCGTGCAGATGGGTCACGGACCAGGCGGGCAGGGCCGCCACGTCCTCGTTCGGCGGCGCGCCCTCGCGGCCCGGGCGGGTGGTCGGGCTCGGTGCGGCGATCGGCACCTCCACCGCCGTGACGGGATACTCTCCGCCCTTCGGTATGCGGTTCGTCCACGCGATGCGGACCCGCTGTCCGCGCCGCACCTCGATGGTCGGGCCCGGCACCGTGCCCTCGTACCCCCACATGAGGGTCGGCGGGAGCTGCGGGTGCAGCCGCTGCCAGGTGGGGCGCAGGGCGATCTCGGTCTCCCTGCGCACGTCCCCGGCGGCGGGCCGCAGTACCGGTGGCACGGTCAACGGCGCGACGTACGGCGCCAGTTCCGCTCCCCCGGCCCCTAATCCTGTCCCGGACGCCGCGCCGGTCTGTGCGGGCTCGATGCCGGTCTGTGTGTGCTCGATGATGTCGGTCAAGGCAAGAACACCCCCGTGTGTTCTCCTGCGTTCCCCCGTTGTACGGCCGGTCAGTGGCCGTGAGCCGCGCCGTGCGGCGCTCTCACCTCTCTAGACGACCCGCGTTCCGGCGAAGTTCCCTGAACCGCCCATTCCGGACGCGAAGTTCCGGAAACCGCCGAGCGGCGGTGCGGGGATCCGGTCGGGCACGAAGCCGTGGGCGCGGCCGGCCAGGTGGTCGGCGCGGTAACGGTCCACCTCGGCGTGCCAGTTGAGGATGCCTGCCGTCCAGTTCCGCAGGTCCTCGACGTAGCCGTCCATCGCCTTGCGTGCCGCGCGGGACAGCCGCAGGTCGCGGTAGAGGACGGGGAGTTCGTTCGCGGTGATGTGCTCGAACTGGCGCATGCGCTGGGTCATCAGGTCGTTCACGATCGCGAGCGCCTTCGGGTAGTCGATGCCGAAGAAGGTCTGGACGACCAGGATCGCGTTGTGGATCTCCCCCTCGTACTCGATCTCCTTCTGGTACGAGTACACGTCGTTGAGGAGGCAGGCGTAGTCGATCGCCGCGTTCTCCAGGGCGCGCACCGGTCCGCTGCGGTACACCTCGGGCGGCACGGCCGGGCCGTGGCCCATGCGGCACAGGCTGATCGTGAGGTCGGAGCCGAAGGTGGCGCGGCGCATCTCCAGGTAGTCGACCGGGTCGGGGACCCGGTTCTGGATCTGGTTGGCGAGCTCCCACACCCAGCTTTCCGTCATCACGTCGACGGACGCCTTCACGGTGCGCTTCTGATCGGGCGTCATGGTGGCGGTGGTGCGCCGCCACAGGTCCGTCAGGCCGCGCTCCACGGCGTTGACCGGCACCACCGGCGTCTCGTCGCCCTCGACGGGCATGCAGGCGGACAGCCGGGCCGTGCACGCCTTGGCGGCGGCCAGGTCGCGCCGGTGCCCGAAGATGAGCGGGTAGTAGTCGTCGCCGTACGTGCCCCAGGCCAGCCACTGGGCGTTGAGGTCGAGCGCCTCCGCGTCGCTGTCGGGGGCGATGCCCGCCGCGCACAGCGCGAGGTCGCAGGAGGCCAGCTTGTCCTCGTCCCAGACGCCCTCGGACAGGATGCCCATGCGGTGCGCCCAGGGCACGAGCCGGGCGCGGGCACCGGCCAGTTCCGGGTTGAGCCGCAGCGTGAACGGCATGTGGATGTCGGGGATCCGGGACGGCCCGACCTTCTGGTACGGCACGTGCGTGTAGGCACGCAGCCGCTGCGCGCCGAGGTCCTTGAGGAGGCCGACCGGGTCGGTGGTCCCGGCGCCGATGCCGGACGGCCCGAACAGGGGCGCGGTGGCGGGCGGCACCTCCTTGTTCATGTAGCGGCTGGACTTCATGTGCCACGCGTGGCCGCCGGACTGCCAGTCCGTCAGGCCCTGTGTGTACGCGGCGACGGCGGCGACCTCGGCGGGGGTGAGCGCGTGCTCGGCGGCGAGGGCGGGCACCTCGGTGAGCGCGGTGTGCTCGAACTGGTGCAGCCGCGAGGTCAGTACGTCGTTGACGGCCTCGGCCGCCTCCTGGGTGGTGCAGCCGAAGAAGGTCTCCAGGACGAGGACGCCGTTGCTGAGCTCCCCCTCGTCGCGTACCTCGCGCTCGTAGGAGAAGAGGTCGTTGCGCAGGTGGACGGCGTCGGAGAACGTCTCCATGAGGACGCGCAGGGGCCGGGAGCGGGCGACGGCGGCGGGGACCTCGGCGGTCGCGTACTCGACGAGTCCGGCCGACCAGGGGGCGCCGCCCACCTTGCGGCGCATCTCGATGTACTCGACGGGGTTGGCGATCCGCCCCTCGTTGATGTTGGACAGCTCCCACATCGACTCGTTGAGCAGGTGCTCGGTCGACTCGGCGAAGCGGCGGCGCCAGTCCAGGGACATGGCGGGCACGGTGCGCCGCCACAGGTCGATCAGGCCCGCCTCGACCGGGTTCTCCGGCTCGGGCGCGGGTGCGGCGAGGTCCATCGGCATGAAGAGCGGCAGGCGCTCCAGGTGGTGCTTGCCGGCCTCCCGGTCGTTGGTGCGCTTGTACATGTCGAGGAAGTGGTCGTCGAAGAAGAAGACCCACACGTACCAGTCGGTGATCAGCGACAGCGCGGGTCCGTCGCAGTCGGGGTGGGTGTGCGCGCACAGCAGGCCGTAGTCGTGCGCGTCGAGGTCGCTCCGCTCCCAGACGCCGCTTCCTTCGAGCATGCCCATCTCGCGCGCCCACGCGGCGGAGTGGGCGCGCGCCTCGTCGAGGTGGGGGTTGAGCCGCGCGCGGTACGGCATGTAGAAGCGCGGCAGGTGGAACGGCTGCGAGGACTGCTCAGTCATGTGCGCGGCCCTACCCGGGGGCCGACACCCTCATCCGCGGCGGGGCACATGATCGTCCTATTGCGTGAACAGACGCCTGTTCGGGGCGATTTCGGGGACGCGGCGCGCTATACCCGTCCCGTGCCGAAGACGCCCGTACGTCCTGCCCTGTCCCCTCGCCTGCTCGCCGCGGGCCTCGCCGCCGTGCTCGCCCTGGGCGGCGCGGCCCTCCCCGCGACCGCGTCGGCCGCGCCCCCGCCCCGTACCGCCGCCGCGACCCCGCACGCCCTCACCGGGGTCGCCTCGCTCGCGGCGGACCGGCTCGCGCTCGCCGACAAGGTGGCGGCCGCGAAGTACGGGACGTCGGCGCCGATCGACGACCCGGCGCGCGAGCGGCAGGTCCTCGACGACGTGGCCCGCCGGGCGGCGGCGCTCGGTCTCGACCCGGCGTGGGCGCAGGCCGTGTTCCGCGACCAGATGGAGGCCAACAAGCAGGTGCAGCGCGGCCTGTACGCCCGCTGGGACGCGCATCCCGAGGAGCGGCCCGCCGAGCGCCCGGACCTCGCGAAGGAGGTCCGCCCGGCGCTCGACCGCATCACGGCCGCGCTCCTCGACGCCCTGCGCGCGAGCGCCCCCGCCCGTACGTCACCGGCCTGTACCCCGCTGCTGACCTCGGCGGCCCTGCGCGCGGCGCACACGCACGGGTTCGACACGCTGCACGCGGGCGCGCTGGCCCGCGCGCTGCCTTCGGTGTGCGCCTAGCGGGCTGCTACGCCCAGTGCGCGGGCCGCTCCAGCCCCTGCGGCACGCGCGTGGTGGCGTCGCCGCGGGCCGCGTTGAGCTGGGCCTGGGTGAGGAACAGGGCGCCGGTGAGGTCGGCGCCGGTGAGGTTCGCGTCGCGCAGGTCGGCGCCGATGAGATCCGCGTGGCGCAGGTCGGCGCCGGTCAGGTCGGCGGCGACGAGGAGGGCTCCGCGCAGGGTGGCGCCGCGCAGGTCGGCCTTGCGCAGGCGGGCGCCCATGAGGTCGGCGCCCCGGTGGTTCTTCTTGCGGCCCGGCACCTGGGCGCGGACGAGATCACTGGCCTTGAGGAGCAGCGTGTTGACCTCGTCGCGGATCGCGGGCACGTCGGCGGCGAGCAGTTCCCCGGCGCTCGCGCGGGTGAGCCGCTCGAGGTCGGCGCGGGCCCGCTCGGCGTCGCGGTGCACGGGCCGGGCCCGGTCGAGGTCCAGCACGTCGGTCAAGTACCAGAGCAGTTCGTGCAGATGGCGCATGACGGGGAAGACCTCGTACATCTGCCGGGCGCTCTCGGGCCGTTCGCGCCAGCTGACGCCTTCGTAGGTGACCTGCGAGACCTTCTGGCCCGCGCCGAAGCAGTCGAAGACGGTGCACCCCGGGTACCCGCTGTCGCGCAACTTGGTGTGGATGCCGCACCGGAAGTCGTCCTGGAGGTTGCGGCACGGCGAACCCGCCGCCTTGTTCGCCGCGAAGTCGTGGGACTTGGCGAAGGGCAGCGCGACGCAGCACAGGCCGAAGCAGTCGCCGCAGTCGGCGACCAGATCGAGGCGCCGGCGGGCGGTGGAGGGGGCCTCGGCGGCAACGGGGTCGGGCGTGGTGCGGGGGGTTTCGCGGGAGGTCACGCCCCCATTGTCGCCGATCGCCCCCGCGCGCCCTCTTGTGGCCTTCGCGGCCCCGCGTCACCGTGGACGGCGTCCGGCACCGCCCCTCACCCCTGGGAGTCGACGTGGCCTCCTCCTTCGTCCTGCCGCACGCACTGCACGGCGACGGTCCGCACAAGGTGATCGCCGTTCACGGCTGGTTCGCCGACCGCTCGGCCTACGCGCCGGTCGTCCCCGATCTGGACCGTGCGTCCTTCCAGTACGCGCTGGTCGACCTGCGCGGCTACGGGGAGGCGAAGGACACCCCGGGCGCGTACACGACAGCGGAGGGCGCGGCCGACGTGCTGGACCTCGCGGACCGGCTCGGCTGGGAGCGCTTCTCGCTGATCGGGCACTCGATGGGCGGCAGCGTGGCCCAGCGCGTGGTCGCGACGGCCCCGCACCGGGTGCGGCGGCTCGCGGGCGTCTCGCCGGTCCCGGCGTCGGGTCTGCCGCTCCCGCCCGAGCAGTGGGAGTTGTTCTCCACGGCGGACACGAAGCCGGAGCACCGGCGGGCGATCCTCGACGTCACCACGGGCGGCGTGCGCCCGGCGGCGTGGCTGGACCGGATGGTGGAGCGTTCCCTCGCGGTCAGCGACGTGAAGGCGTTCCGTGCCTGGCTCGACTCGTGGAGCGGCGACGACTTCCACGCCGACCTGGAGGGCTGTACGACCCCTGCCCTCACCGTCACCGGCCAGCTCGACCCGGCGCTGTCGGCGGAGCTGATGCGCGGCACGTGGCTGCGCTGGTTCACCCGCGGCGAGCTCGTCGACCTGCCCGTGTGCGGCCACTACGCGATGGACGAGGCGCCGCTCGCGCTGATCAGGGTGGTGGAGGACTTCCTGCGGGCGGACGGCGCGTGAGCGGCGCGGTGCCGGACGTCTTCGACCCGCGGCTGTACGGTCACGGCGTCCCGCACGACCGGTACCGCGCCCTGCGCGACCGGCACCCCGTGGCCCGGCAGGCGGAACCGGCGGTCCTCGGCTGGCCCGAGGGCCCCGGTTTCTGGGCGGTGACCCGGCACGCGGACGTGGTGCGGGTCCTCAAGGACGCGGAGACCTACTCGTCGTTCCTGGGCGCCACCCAGATCCGCGACCCGGACCCGGCGGACCTGCCGTTCATCCGCGGCATGATGCTCAACCAGGACCCGCCGTCCCACGGCCGGCTGCGCCGCCTGGTCAGCCGGGCGTTCACGCCGCGCCGGGTGGAGGCGTTCGAGAGCGCGGTGCGTGAGCGGGCGGCGTCCCTGCTGGCCAAGGCCCTGGAGCCCGACGGCGCGGACACGGTGGACCTGGTCGGCACGGTCACCGACGACTACGCTCTGCTCAATCTCGCGGACCTGCTCGGTGTCCCGGAGTCGGACCGGGGGCTGATGCTGCACTGGACGCGCCGGGTCATCGGCTACCAGGACCCTGACGAGGCTGTCGAGGCGACCGCGGCCACGGAGGGCGGCCCGCCGGTGAACCCGCGCTCCCCGTCGGCGCTGGCCGACATGTTCGCGTACGCGGACGACCTGTCGGCCCACAAACGCGCGCACCCGGCCGACGACATCATGACGACGCTCGCCACGGACCCGGACCTGACGCCGCCCGAGCGCCAGATGTTCTTCTTCCTGCTCACGGTCGCGGGCAACGACACGGTGCGCAGCGCGGCCCCGGGCGGCGTGGCACTCCTGGCCGGGGACCCGTCCGCCTACGAGCGGCTGCGTTCGGGCCGGGCCGCCACGGCGACGGCCGTGGACGAACTGCTGCGCCGCCACCCGCCGGTGCTGACCTTCCGCCGCACGGCGGCCCGGGACACGACGCTCGCGGGCACGCGCATCGCGAAGGGCGACAAGGTCGTCGTGTTCCACGCGTCCGCCAACCACGACGAGCGGGTCTTCCCCGACCCGTTCCGCCTGGACCTGGACCGCTCCCCCAACCCGCACGTCTCCTTCGGCGACGGCCCGCACGTCTGCCTCGGCGCCCATTTCGCCCGGCTCCAGCTGCGCGTGCTCCACGAGGAGCTGGTCCGGGCGGCGCCGGAGCTGCGACTCGCGGAACCGCCGCGCCGGCTGGTGTCGAACTTCATCAACGGGATCAAGGAGCTGCGGGTGGTGCGGAGCTGAGCGCCCGACGGGCGTGCGGCCCACGTCCGGGAGTACGCGGCGCAGGCCCTCGGTCCGGGGGCCTGCACGTCCGGCTCAGCTGCGCACGAGTCCCTTGGCGTCGCGGGCCAGGGCCGTCAGGCGGGATATCGCGCGGAAGTACTTCTTGCGGTAGCCGCCGTTCAGCATCTCCTCGCTGAACAGCTGGTCGAAGGGCTCGCCCGAGGCCAGGACCGGGATCTCGCGGTCGTAGAGACGGTCGGCGAGGACCACGAGGCGCAGGGCGGTCGACTGGTCGGGGATCGCGCCGACCTCGGTGAGGCAGACCGCCGTGAGATGGTCCGTCAGGGCGCCGTAGCGGCTGGGGTGCACGCGCGCGAGGTGCTCGAGGAGGTGCGGGAAGTCGTCGAGCGAGGCGCCCTCGGTGGCGTACGCCGCCTTCGTGACCTGCTCCTCGGAGTACGGGGGCGGGGCCTCGGGCAGACCGCGGTGGCGGTAGTCCTCGCCGTCGATGCGCAGCGGGCGGAAGTGCGCGGACAGGCCCTGGATCTCGCGCAGGAAGTCCGCGGCGGCGAACCGGCCCTCGCCGAGCTTGCCCGGCAGCGTGTTCGACGTGGCGGCGAGGGCGACGCCCGCGTCGACCAGCTTGCCGAGCAGGCTGGAGACCAGCACGGTGTCGCCCGGGTCGTCGAGCTCGAACTCGTCGATGCACAGCAGTCGGTGGCCGCTCAGGGTCTTCACGGTCTGCTGGAAGCCCAGCGCGCCCACCAGGTTCGTCAGCTCGACGAAGGTGCCGAACGCCTTCTGCTCGGCGGGTGCCGCGGTGGCGTGCCACAGGGAGGCGAGCAGGTGGGTCTTGCCCACGCCGTAGCCGCCGTCGAGGTAGACGCCGCGCGGGGCGCTCGGCGCGAGGGCCGCCTTCCGGCCGAAGCCGAACAGGCCGCGCTTCTTGCCGGCGCCGTCGGCGGGCGCACCGAGCCCGGCGGCGAAGGAGCCGAGGATCTGGACGGCCTGCGTCTGGCTCGGCTGGTTCGGATCCGGGATGTACGTCTCGAAGCGGGCCGAGCTGAAGCGCGGCGGCGGCACCATCTCGGCGACGAGGCGCTCCGCCGGGACGTGCGGTTCGCGTGCGCACAGGGACAGCGGGCCCGCGTCGGTCAGGGGGGCGGTACCCGCATGGCGGATGTCTGCTGCTTCGGTGGAGGACGACACAGCTCCTCAGTCTAGGTGCCGTGCCAGACTGCACCCATGCGACGCCTGTTCCCTGTGACGTACGAAACAGCAGATCACCAGGGCCGGGAGGGGCGGGACGGCCCCACGGACGGTGAGTGGGGCCTCGACGCGCTCGCCGACGCCTACGCCTACCCCGACCTGGCCGAGGGGGACGTGTGGCTGCGCGCCAACATGGTCTCCACCCTGGACGGCGCGGCCCAGCACGACGGCCGCTCCCAGCCCATCTCCTGCCCGACCGACATGCGGATCTTCGGCGTCCTGCGCGGACTCGCCGACGTGGTCGTCGTCGGGGCCGAGACCGTCCGTCTGGAGGGGTACCGGCCGGCCCGCGCCCGGGAGGCCTTCGCGGCGCGGCGGGAGGCGGCGGGGCAGGGTCCGGTCCCGTCGATCGCCGTGATCACCGGCAGCCTGAACCTGGACTTCACCCTTCCGCTCTTCACGCAGCCGCTGGTCCCGACGTACGTGATCACCGGCGCGGGGGCTCCGCCCGACCGGGTCGAGGTGGCGCGCCAGGCGGGCGCGGAGGTGCTGATCGCGGGCGAGGGCCGGGCGGTGGATCCGGACCGCGCGGTGAAGGCGCTGGCCGAGCGCGGGCACCGGCGGCTGCTCACGGAGGGCGGGCCGCGGATGCTGGGTCAGTTCGTCGCCGCGCAGGTGCTCGACGAGCTCTGTCTGACGCTCTCGCCGATGCTCACGGCGGGCGACGCGCAGCGCATCGCGAGGGGTTCCACTCTTGCCGTGCCGGAACGTTTCGACCTGGCATCTCTTCTGGAGGAGGACGGATTCCTCTTCTCCCGGTACCGGTGTCGCCGACACTCGACGGAATGAGTCGTTCCGTTTCGCTTCCGCTGGGCACACTAAAACTCGCAGACCCCGTGCGGCCACGGGGCAGGATGGTTTCCGCAGGTCCCCAGTGACCCGCTCCCGGGCGGGCCACGGTAGGAGAAGAAGGGCGCCCGTCGTGTTCACGAGCGTATTGATGATCGAGAAGGCCCTGACGTCCGCCGACGTGGAGTTCGTCACGACCTTGCACGGCGACGAAGAGGTCTCCTTCCACGTGTTGCTCCAGCCCCGCGGAGACCAGGCCGACCGCCTGCTGCGGGCCATCGACGACGTCGCGATGGGCGAACTGGACGAGGCGGCCAAGGAACGTGACGTCCCCGAGGGCGACGACGCCAGAGGCCCCGCCGAGCAGGCCCTCGCGGTCTCGCTCACGGCCCTGCACCAGGCCGGCTGCGCCGCCGAGGGGAGCCTCGTCGAGGACCACCCGCTCGACGCGCTGAAGACCCAGGTGGACGAGGTCGACGCGGACGAGGTCATCGTCCTCACCGACCCGCACTACGTCGAGGAGTTCTTCCACCGCGACTGGGCCTCCCGAGCCCGCCACAAGGTCGGCGTCCCGGTCCTCAAGCTCTTCTCCCACAGCAAGGCGTAGCGCCTGCCGGCGGGACCGGGTCCGGCCGGGCCGGGGCGCGGCGCGGCGCGGGCTTTCGGCGGCCCGGCGCCGGGGAGCGCGGTCCGTTGGGGCGGCCGCCCGGAGAGCCACCCACCGGACCGCCCGCGGCCTGCACCACTGGGCCCGCCCGCGGCCCCCTTCACCGAGCCCACCCACGACCCCGTTCACCAAGCCCGCCACATACCGCTCCCCGCCCCGGGGTGCGGGACGGGGCCTGTCGAGGCAATAGGCTGGGGCGGGGCCGTGGTCGTTGCGAGCGCGGACCCGGCACGGCCGGTACGTCACCGGCACCTCAGAGGACTCAGGGGAGACACACCTATGGCACCGGGCCTTCCTACCGCCATGGACCGACCGCACTTCATCGGCATCGGCGGCGCCGGAATGTCGGGCATCGCCAAGATCCTCACCCAGCGCGGCGCCCGCGTCGCCGGCAGCGACGCGCGCGAGTCCGCGACCGCCGAGGCCCTGCGCGCGCTCGGCGCCACGGTCCACATCGGGCACGACGCCGCGCACGTCGCCCCGGACACCACCGCGATCGTGGTCTCCTCCGCGATCCGCGAGGACAACCCGGAGCTGGCCCGCGCCAAGGAGCTCGGCATCCCCGCCGTGCACCGCTCCGACGCCCTCGCCGCCCTCATGGACGGCCTGCGCCCCATCGCGGTGGCCGGCACCCACGGCAAGACCACCACCACGTCGATGCTCGCGGTGTCCCTGTCCGCCCTCGGCCTGAACCCGTCCTACGCGATCGGCGGCGACCTCGACGCCCCGGGTTCGAACGCGCTGCACGGCGAGGGCGACATCTTCGTCGCCGAGGCCGACGAGTCGGACCGCAGCTTCCACAAGTACGCGCCGGAAGTCGCGATCATCCTCAACGTCGAGCTCGACCACCACGCCAACTACGCGTCGATGGACGAGATCTACGACTCCTTCGAGACCTTCACCTCGAAGATCGTCCCAGGCGGCACCCTCGTCATCGCCGCCGACCAGGCCGGCGCCGTCGAGCTCACCCGCCGCATCCGCGACACGACGTCCCTCAAGGTCGTCACGTACGGCGAGTCGGAGTCCTCCGACATCCGCATCCACAAGATCACCCCGCGCGGCCTCGCCAGCGAGGTGACGGTTCTGCTCGACGGCAAGCTGCTCACCTTCACCGTCTCGGTCCCCGGCCGCCACTACGCGCACAACGCGGTCGCGGCCCTCGCCGCGGGCGTCGCCCTCGGCATCCCGGCCCGGAACCTGGCCTCCGCGCTCAAGGCGTACACCGGCGTCAAGCGCCGCCTCCAGCTCAAGGGCGAGGTGAACGGCGTACAGGTCATCGACTCCTACGCCCACCACCCCACCGAGATGACGGCCGACCTGGAGGCCATGCGTTCCGCCGCCGGCGACGCCCGCATCCTCGTCCTCTTCCAGCCGCACCTCTTCTCCCGCACCCAGGAGCTCGGCAAGGAGATGGGCGACGCCCTGGCCCTCGCCGACGCCTCCGTCGTCCTCGACATCTACCCGGCCCGCGAGGACCCGATCCCGGGGATCACCAGCGCCCTGATCATCGACGCGGCCCGCGCCGCGGGCGCCGACGTGCAGGCCGCGTCGGACAAGGACGCCGCCGTCGCCGCGATCGCGGGAATGGCCAAGCCCGGCGATCTCGTTCTCACCATGGGCGCGGGCGACGTCACGGAGCTCGGCCCGCGGATCCTGACCCACCTGGAGGGATGAGCACATGTCGTACGACGTCGAGAAGCCGGACGAGCAGTGGCGCGCGGAGCTGAACCCGGCGGAGTACGCGGTACTGCGCCAGGCCGGCACGGAGCCCGCCTTCGTCGGTGAGTACACGGACACCAAGACGCAGGGCGTCTACTCCTGCCGCGCCTGCGGCGCCGAGCTCTTCACATCCACGGAGAAGTTCGAGTCGCACTGCGGCTGGCCGTCCTTCTACGACCCGAAGGACTCGGACGCCGTGGAGCTGATCGAGGATCGCTCGCACGGCATGGTGCGCACCGAGGTCCGCTGCTCCCGCTGCGGCTCCCACCTCGGCCACGTCTTCGAGGGCGAGGGCTACGCCACCCCGACGGACCAGCGGTACTGCATCAACTCGATCTCGCTGCGGCTGACGCCCGAGTCCGACTGACCCCCGCTCGCTCTCAGCCCGGGCCGCGCCCGGCCCCGGAACGGTCCCGCTCGGCCATCTGCCTGATGACCCCGAGCGGGATCGCCGTGTTCCGGGCCGCGTCCTCGGCGGTGCCGCGATCGCGCAGCAGCGTGACGAGGACGTGCGCGGGCAGCCGGGAACAGCGGGCGGCCGCCGCCCGAACGGCCGCCTCGGGGTCGTCGAGGAGCCGGACCGCACCGAGGCGGCTCAGGCGTGGGTCCACCGCGGCACGGAGGCGGACCTCGTGGTGCGGGTCCAGGGTGAAGCGTTCGACGAGTTCCGGCGTGGAGTCCGGGTCGTCCAGGGCCAGTCGGCGCATCCGCGGATCACTGTCGCCGGCGTACCGCAGGAGGCCGGCCTGCGGGCAGTCCGGATGGGCGAGCAGGGCGTCGATCGACTCCGCGGGCAACGGGCGGCCGTGGAACCGCCGTGTGCGGACCATGAGGTCGACGCGGAGGTCGTCGGGCAGCGCCGGGTTGGACAGCAGCCCGGTCGCCCACCGTTCCCGTGTCGCCGGCAGCACCCGGAGCCTGCCGAACAGCCCCTCCCACGCCGCGGCCCGCTCCTCGTCGCTCTCCGCCCGTGCCAGGCGCCGGGCCCGCCGCTCCTGGTGGGCCGGCAGGTCGTCGATGACGATCAGCCAGATCTCGTACTCCTCGGTGGTGACGCCGAGGAGGGTCCGCCCGTCCGAGGAGAGCGTCAGGAACTCCGGGCAGCGGGGCTGACTCCGCAGCACCTCCGCGAGCCGCCACTCCTGTCCGAGCCGGACCCGGAACCAGCCGCCGTCGCCCAGGGTGACGAGGAAGCCCCCGTCCTCCTCGTCGAACAGGCCGTGCGCGGTGGCCAGCCGGAACCACTCCGCGTCGGTGGCGGCGAGCGGATCGGCGGAGTCGAGCCGGACGACGGCGGTCGGTACCGCGTCTCCCGCCACGATCGGACGCAGCGCCGCCCGGGTCGGGACGGCACCGGCTCCGCCACGCCTGCCGCCCGCGTCCTCCAGGCCCGCCTCGGCAAGCCTGGCGGACGCGGGGGGGTGAGGTCCATGGCCTCGATCCTGGCACAGGGGCAGAAGTCCCCGGGCCTCCGTCCGGGGAGCGTGCTACGCGCGTGGTTCCCGTGGCGAAAGTCGCGTGATAGACACAGCCGGGTCACAGTTCCTGTCCGCCAGCAGGAGGTTGCACCCATGTCACGCACGTCAGATGCACGGCAGTCCGCGACACGACGTCAGATGCTCGCCCGGACCGGCGCGTTGGGCGCGGGCATCGCCTTCGCCGGGAGCCTCGGGGAGCTGTTCGCCGGTTCGGCGGCGGCGCAGGGCCGCAGCGGTTACGGCGACCTGGTGTCCGACCCGGCCGGGCTGCTCGACCTGCCGAAAGGCTTCCGCTACAAAGTCCTCTCGCGCGAGGGCGATCCACTGCGCTCCGGCGAGGGCAAGGTGCCCAGCAACCACGACGGCATGACCGCCCTGAAGGGTAGAGGCGGCCGGGTCCACCTGGTGCGCAACCACGAGAACCGGGTCACCGCGAAGATCGGCGTCCCGACCGTCGAGGGACTCACCTACGACCCGATGGGCAAGGGCGGCTGTACGGCCCTCACCCTCGACCGCGACAACAACGTGCTGTCCGAGCGGGTCGGCATCGCCGGCACGGCGGTCAACTGCGCGGGCGGGCCCACCCCGTGGGGCACCTGGCTGACCTGCGAGGAGACCGAGGACAAGGCGGGGACGAACGGGTACACGAAGGACCACGGCTTCATCTTCGAGGTCGACCCGGCCGACCCCCACCGCTCGGGCGCGGTGCCGCTGACCGCGATGGGCCGCTACCAGCACGAGGCGATCGCGATCGATCCCCGGCGCGGGATCGTGTACGAGACCGAGGACGCGTTCCAGTCGCCGTTCGGCCTCTTCTACCGCTTCCTGCCGAACCGGCCCGAGGGCGGTCTCGGTTCGCTGCGCGCGGGCGGCCGGCTCCAGGCGATGCGGGTTCCGGGGGTGCCGGACCTGTCCGCCGTCCAGGAGACCGGCGCGAGCTTCGACGGAATCGAGTGGGTCGACGTGCCCGACCCGCTGGCCGCGCAGACCCCGATCCGCAACCAGGACTTCGGCCCGAAGGGCATCACCCACGCCCAGAAGCTGGAGGGCTGCTACTGGGGCGGCAACTGCGTCTACTTCGTGTCCTCGTACGCGCGCAGCCGCGAGGGCTCGGCCGGCGACCACTTCGGGCAGATCTGGCGCTACGACCCGGCCGCCCGCCGCCTCACCCTCGTGATCGTCTTCGGGCCCGGCACCGACCTCCAGCTGCCCGGCGAGGAGCCGGACAACATCTGCCTCGCGCCGAGCGGCGGCCTGATGGTGTGCGAGGACGGCGCGGGCGCGCAGCACGTGTTTGGCGTGACACGCAAGGGTGAGGTGTACGCGATGGCGCGCGGGCGGCAGAACATCGGGACGCCGGACGCGCCGGAGTGGGGCGAGTTCGCGGGCGTCACCTTCTCGCCCGACGGCGACACGATGTACGTCAACTGCTACACGCCCGGTACGACGTTCGCGGTGACCGGCCCCTGGCACCGTTAGGGTCGGTCCGCCCGCGGGTTCTCCCGGGCGACCGGGAACCCGCGGGTGGAGGCCTGACATGACCAGCAAGTTCACGGAACTGGCGATCGACTGCGCCGATCCGGAGGGGCTCGCCGGGTTCTGGTGCCTCGTGCTCGGCTACGTGGTGCAGGGGCGCGAGGAGGGCGTGGTGTCGATCGGCTCGCCCCAGGTGCCCGAGGGCAAGGAGCGGCCGGGTCCGGTGCCGCCGACGCTCACCTTCGCGCGCGTGCCCGAGGGCAAGGCCGTGAAGAACCGGCTGCACATCGACGTGAACCCGACCGACACGGGCCAGGCCGGCGAGGTGGCCCGGCTGCTCTCCCTCGGTGCCCGGCCCGCGGACGTCGGTCAGGGCGACGACGTCAGCTGGGTGACCCTGCACGACCCGGAGGGCAACGAGTTCTGCGTGCTGGCCACCCGCTGTCCCTGAGCGGCCCGGGGCACGGGCGCGAGCCCGGTGCGGGTGGCGGGCGGGCCCGGCGCCGAGCAGGATCGGGAGCACCTGCTCCGGTCCGAGAGGTCCGGTCCGAAAGGGGTGCGCGGTGGCGAAGAACGGCGGCGAGAAGGGCGCGGGGAAGACCGGGAGGAAGCAGCCGGGGCCCGTACCGCTGCGCGAGCTGCTGCGGGTGCCCGTGGGCGAGCGCGTCGACCTGTCGTCCTACGACACGGCGGGTACGCCCGGCGGCCCGCGCGACAAGGCCGAGGGTGTCGCGGCGAGCGCCCGCGCGGGCGAGCGGCTCGCGGAGCTCCAGGAGCGGTTGTGGGCGGCCGGTTCGGCGGGCGGCGACCGGCGCCGGGTGCTGCTGATCCTCCAGGGCATGGACACCAGCGGGAAGGGCGGCACGGTCAAGCACGTGATCGGCCACTTCAACCCGTCCGGCTGCCGCATCAAGGCCTTCAAGGCGCCGACGGCGGACGAGCTCAAGCACCCGTTCCTGTGGCGGATCGCGCGGGCACTCCCCGAGCCGGGCGAGATCGGCATCTTCGACCGCTCCCAGTACGAGGACGTCCTGATCGCCCGTGTGCGGGACCTGGTCCCGCGCGACCGGCTGGCCCGCTGCTACGAGGAGATCAACCGCTTCGAGCGGTCCCTCGCCGAGGACGGCGTGACGGTCGTGAAGTGCTTCCTGCACATCTCCTACGCGCAGCAGAAGCGCCGCCTCCTGGAGCGGCTCGACAACCCGGACAAGTACTGGAAGTTCGACCCGGGCGACATCGAGGACCGGGCGCTGTGGCCCGCCTACCAGGAGGCGTACGAACTCGCCCTGGAGCGCTGCTCCACGGAGACGGCCCCCTGGTACGTGGTCCCCGCCGACCGGAAGTGGTACCGGAACTGGGCGATCAGCCGTCTCCTCCTGGAGCATCTGGAGGAACTCGATCCGCAGTACCCGAAGGCGGACTTCGACGTGGCGCAGTGCCGGGACCGGCTGCTGGCGATGCCGTGACGTGAACGCGCCGCACGACGCCCGCACTTGGGGCGCCGGCCCACATGCCGCGCCGGTCGCGTGGGCAGGGTGGCCCTATGACTTCACCATCCGCACACACATGGGAATTCACCGACGACCGCGGTCACCGGGCCGCAGCCCCCGGCGTTCCGGAGCGGATCGTCGCGTACATCCAGGCCGGAGCCGGGCTGCACGATCTCGGGGTGACGCCTGTCGGGATCTTCGGCTCGTACCACGACGGGGAGCGGGCGGACCGGGCGAAGGCCGGCGGGCTGCCGCTCGGGGACGTGGCGTATCTGGGGGCGGGCGCGGGGCTCGGCCTCGACGACGTGCTCGGGGTGCGCCCGGATCTGGTGGTGGCGCTCACCTACGGGGGCGGGCAGGTGTACGGGATCGAGCCGGACACGGCGAAGCACCTGGAGGAGCAGGTCCCGGTCGTGGTGTTCGACGTGGGCCAGGGGCGGAGCCTGGCGGACGTGCGGGAGCGGTTCGCGGAGCTCGGCGCCTCGCTCGGGGCGGGCGAGGCGCCGGCCGCCGGGGTGGCGCTGGCGCGGGCCGAGCGGGAGCTGGCGGAGGCCGCGGGCGCGGCGGGCGGGGTGCGGGTGCTCGCGCTGTCGCCGGGCGGGCCGGACAGCGTGCATCTGGCGCGGCCCGCGAAGTGGCCGGACCTGAGCGCGCTCACCGCCCTCGGCGTCGCGACGGTCGAGCCGCCCGAGGGCCCGGGGGCCAACTGGCACACGGGCGGCTGGCCGGACGCCGCCGCGCTCGCCCCGGACGTCGTCCTGCTGGACGCCCGGGCGAACGCGGCACCGGAGGCGGCGTACGGGACGGACCCGGCGTGGGCGGAGCTGGCCGGCCGGGCGGCGGTCCTGCCGTGGAACCCGGAGATCCCACCGAGCGCGACGGCCCACGCGACGCTCCACCGGACCCTGACGGAGGCGCTGCGCGCACGACGGGCCTGAGCCGGGGGCCGCGTGAGCCGAGCCGAGGCGACCCCGAGCCAGGGCAGCAGACGCCGAGCGCGGCCTTGCGCCGGTCGGAGCAATGACGTGGGGGGCACGGGGCGGGGAGCCGAGGCCTGCCCGGTATGACGCATTTGTAGGCTTATCGTCTCGGCGTGATCACCTCCGTACGCCGCACCGTGTCGACCTGCGTCCTCGCCGCCCTCGCCCTCGGTGCCGCCGGCTGCTCGGGCGGCGGCACCGGGCCCGCGCACCCCGCCCGCGCCGACCGGCCCGCCCAGAGCCCGACGGCCGCCCCCTCCCCCGCGGGCGCGCCCACGCTCGCCCCCGGGCCCGGGGGCCTCACCCGTGTCTTCAAGAACGCGCCCCGGTCGAAGGAGCGCGTCGTGGCGCTGACCTTCGACGCCGACATGACCGCCGACCAGGGTCCGCGGGCGGCGGCCGGCGAGCACTTCGACCACCCTCAGCTCATCTCCACGCTCCGCAGACTGAAGGTGCCGGCCACGGTCTTCATGACGGGGCGCTGGGCCGACCAGTACCCGGCCGAGGCCCACGACATCGGCGCCGACCCGCTCTTCGAGGTCGCCAACCACTCGTACAGCCACTACGCCTTCACGGACGACTGCTACGGCCTGCCCACCGTGCCGCCGGACCGGATGCGCACGGACGTCGAGCGGGCCTTCACCGCGTTCCGCAAGGCCGGGGTCGAGCACGTCGTGCCGTACTTCCGCTTCCCCGGGGGCTGTTACGACAAGCGGGCGCTGCGGGCCCTCACCCCGGCAGGGGTCACGGCCGTGCAGTGGGACGTGGTGAGCGGCGACGCGTTCGCCACCGACGCGGACGCGGTGGCGCGGCAGGTCCTCGACGGGGTGCGGCCGGGTTCGGTCGTCGTCCTGCACTGCACGCGCAGCGCGGCCCCGACGACGGAGCGCGTGGTGCGCACGGTCGTGCCGGAACTGCGCAGGAAGGGCTACCGGTTCGTACGCGTCTCCCAGCTGATCGGGGCCGCACGCCAAGAGTGAGCGACGTGCCCTCCGGTCAACGGCGGGACGCCAGGGCGCAGGCCGCCGCCGCGCAGGCCCCCGCCAGCACGGCCGCGCCCAGGAAAGGCAGCGCGGGCAGCGGGATCTCGCCCCGCTGGGAGCCGGTGATCAGGGCCGTCACGGCGGAGCGTGCCGGGGAGCCGGGGGCCACGAGGGCGAGCAGGGTGCCGAGCAGGAGCGTGGCCACGCCCGCCCCGGTGCCCCGGATCACCGGCCACGTGGTCAGGGCGCCCACCGCGGTGCCGGCCAGGGCGCAGGTCCAGGCCGCGAGGAGTCCGGCGCCGGCCGCGGGCAGTACCGCGATCCGCACCCGGTGGTCCGTGCTCACCCCGTCCGCGAGGAGCGCCACGAAGAGGGTGGCGAGGGCGCCGAGCAGGGCGGTCGCGAGCAGGGCGGTGAGCAGGCTCGCGAGGTGCGCCCGCCACGGCGTGGTCGCCGCGGCCGTGCAACCGCGGGCCGCGGGCGGCTCGTTGGAGACGCAGATCCGGGCCAGCCAGGCGCCGGCCGGCAACAGGCCCGCCGCCGCGTAGCCGAGCGAGTCGAGGACCGGCTGCCCGCCCTGGAGGCCGATCGCCAGGACCGCCGCGTACAGCACGACGGGCGCGAGCCAGCGCTGGGAGCGCAGCAGGAGTCCGGACTGGTAGGCGAGCAGGGCCGTGGTCATCGGGGCTCCGTGGAGGTGGGCGATTCGGTTCGGACGGCGACGACGTGCCACGGCGGCCGAGCTCCCAGCAGCGCGCGCAGGACGGCGTCGGAGTGCGAGGCGGGCGTGGTGACCCGGACGGTACGAGCGTCTAGGCGGGTCAGGGTGTGCGGCTGCGGGAGGCCGGTCGGCTCGTGCCCCGGCCTGGTCGCCTCCACCACGACGGAGCACCTCTCGGCGGCGTCGGCCGCGCCCGCCGGACCGCCTGGATCGTGGTCGACGTGCTCGAGGCCGGTCCACGCCGCGTCGGCCGTGCCTGACGGAGATCGCGGATCATGGTCGAGGTGGCCGGTGCCGCCGCCCGCCGCGCGCCCGGCCACGCCCGCCTCCGGCACGGGCGCGACCCGGCCCCCGGCGACCTCGCACACCGTGTCCTCCGCAACCCCCGGGTGGCGCGGATCGTCGTCTACGCGGACGACGGCACCGTCGGCCCCCGCATGCCCGGAGCCAACCCCCTCCAGCGCGCCGCGGACGGCGGGATCGAGGCCCGAGAACGTCGAATCCGACGCAGGCGACACCCGGCCCCCACCGCTCTCGCACACCGCCTCGGCCGCCCCCGCCGGACGGCGCGGGTCATGGTCGACGGCCCCGTCGGCCGCCACGCGCTCCGCCACGCCCCCCTCCAGCTCGCCGCGCGCGGCGGGATCGAGGCCCGAGAACGTCGAATCCGACGCAGGCGACACCCGGCCCCCACCGCTCTCGCACACCGCCTCAGCCGCCCCCGCCGGACGGCGCGGGCCCGCCCACTCCCCGGCCGCCACACGCGCAACCCGGCCCTCTGCCACCTCGTACACCGCGTCCGCCGCGCCCGCCAGGCGGTGCGGGTCGTGGTCGACGTAGACGACGGTGCCGCCCGCCGCCGTGCGTTCGGCCACGGCCCGGTCCAGTTCGTCGCGGGCGGCGGGGTCGAGGCCCGTCCACGCCTCGTCCAGGATCAGCAACTCCGGTGCGGCGAGGAGCGCCTGGGCGACGGCCACCTTCTGGCTGCTGCCCTTGGAGAGCTCGGCGAGCGGGGTGTCCGCGTACGCGGCGGCGCCGAAGCGCTCCAGTTGTTCGCGGGCCCGCCGGCTCGCCTCGGCGCGGGCCAGGCCATGGATGCGGCCCAGGTGGGTGAGGTAGCCGAGCGCGGTGAACGGCAGGGCGCCGGGGAAGCGTTCGGGGACGTAGGCGGTACGGGGACGGCCCAGGACGCGGCCGGTGCCGGGGGCGTCGATCCCCGCCATGACGCGCAACAGGGTCGATTTCCCCGAGCCGTTGGCTCCGCGCACCCGGATCAGGGCGCCGGCCGGCACGTCGAGGTCGACGTCGCGCAGGACCCAGGGTCCGCGGAGTCCGTAGCGGCGTCCGACGCGGCGGAGGGCGAGCGGTCCCGTGGGCGGTGCGGTCGGGGTCGGCATGGCGACCATCGTGGCGCATCACGGCGGCGTGTGGGGCGGCGGCTGGCAGACTGGTGGGTGTGACCAGCGACGACGCCCTGAGCCAGGACCTTCCGCCCGCCGACAGCCCGTTCCGCTCCGAGCCCACCGCGCGGGACGAGGCGCCGCAGTTCGTGCTGCCGCTCGTGGCGCGGATCGAGCGGGCCGAGCCGCCGGCGCGCACGGCCGCCCTGGAGACCGCGGCGCGCGCCGTCCTCGTGCTGCTGTCCGACGACCGCGCGCTCGGCGACGGGGAGTGGGCGCAGGCCGTACGGGACTGGCAGGACGCGCGGATCCGCAAGGTGGTGCGGCGGGCCCGGGGCGCCGAGTGGCGGCGTGCCGAGGCGCTCGACGGCATCACGGTGACGGGCGGCGGAGCGGAGGTGCGGGTGTTCCCGCCGGTGCCGCTGGACGGCTGGCCCAAGGACCTGGCCCGCCTCCAGGTGTCCGGCACGGACCTCGACGACCCGGAGCCGCCGCCCGCCCCGGACCCGGCGGCGCCGGTCCTCTGGCTCAACCCCGACCTCGGGATGACGGCGGGCAAGGCGATGGCGCAGGCCGGGCACGGCGCGCAGCTGGCCTGGTGGGCGCTGTCCGAGCCGCAGCGCAAGGAGTGGCGCGAGGCGGGCTTCCCGCTGTCGGTCCGCACCGCCGACCCGGCCCACTGGGAGCCGCTGACCCGGGCCGGCCTTCCGGTGGTCCAGGACGCGGGCTTCACGGAGATCGCGCCGGGTTCCTGCACGGTGGTGTCGGAGGGCGGCACCCAGTACGCGCCGCTGGGCCGCGTGACGCGGTAGTCCCGGCCCCGGCCGAACCTCAAATGTTGCTCTGAACGTCCTCCCTCGTGGATTCGGGCACACGCCGCGGGGTCATGACATCTGCACGCGGCAGCACGATCACGCGCGGCAGAGGGGGACGGACATGGAGCGCCTGACAAGGCTGGGCACCGGGATCGGCTGGCGGCCGGAGATCGCGGAGATCGTCGAGGCCATGCCCGGCATCGACTGGGTCGAGGCCGTCGCCGAGAACGTGTGCCCGGGCCATCTGCCCGAGTCGCTGGTGCGGCTGCGCGAGCGCGGCGTCACGGTCGTGCCGCACGGCGTCTCCCTCGGCCTCGGCGGCGCGGACCGGCCCGACGAGGCGCGGCTCGCGGATCTCGCGGACCGCGCGGAGGCGTTGGGCGCGCCGCTGGTCACCGAGCACATCGCCTTCGTACGGGCCGGCGGCGAGCGCACGGCTTCGCCGCTCCTGGAGGCCGGGCACCTGCTGCCCGTGCCGCGCACCCGGGACGCGCTCGACGTGCTCTGCGCGAACGTGCGGATCGCGCAGGACGCGCTGCCCGTGCCGCTCGCGGTGGAGAACATCGCGGCGCTGTTCTCCTGGCCGGGCGAGGAGATGACGGAGGGCCAGTTCCTGTACGAGCTGGTCGAGCGCACCGGGGTCCGGCTGCTGATCGACGTCGCGAACCTGCACACCAACCACGTGAACCGGGGCGAGGACCCGGCGAAGGCGCTGGCCGAGCTGCCGGTCGAGGCGATCGCGTACGTCCACGTGGCGGGCGGCTTCGAGCGCGACGGGGTCTGGCACGACAGCCACGCCCACCCGGTCCCGGAGCCGGTCCTGGACATCCTGGCCGACCTGGCCTCCCGGGTGAGCCCGCCCGGCGTCCTGCTGGAGCGTGACGAGAACTTCCCGGACGACCCGGCGGAACTGGGCCGCGAGGTGGAGCGGATCCGCGCGGTGGTGGCGGCATCGGGCCCGGCCGGGCCCGGCCACCCGGCCGAGCGGCCCGCCCCGGCCCCCGATCCCGCCCCCGAACCCGTCGCCGAGTCCAGGCGCGGGCGCGTCGCCCTCGCCCAGGCCGCTCTGCTGTCCGCGCTGGTGGCCGGTACGCCCGCGCCGGAAGGGTTCGACCGGGGGCGGCTGGCGGTGCAGGCGCGGGCGCTGGCCGGGAAGCGGGCCGATGTCGTCGCCAAGGTGGCGCCCGAGCTGCCGGAGATCCTGGGCGCGTCCGCGTACCGGGCGGCGTTCCTGGGGTACGCGCAGCGGCGGCCGATGACGGGCGGCTACCGGCGGGACGCGCTGGACTTCGCCGAGGACCTGCTGCTGGGGCAGCGGGTCGCGGAGCCGGGGGCCCGGCGCCGGCTGACCGACTGGTGGCTGGAGCGCTCGGGTCCGGCCCCGCTCTCGGGTCGCCCGGTGGCACGGGCCCTGCGGGCCGCCCGGTTCGCGCTGCGCCGGGGCTGAGCCGCTCATCGGGGAATTGCCGCCAGCGCCGCGGCAGACGCGGACACGTGGGCGGTCCGCGCTGCCCCGGCCTCCCCCGTACCGCCCCGGGCGGAAAATCTCGTCCGCATATTGAACGGGCCATAGCGGTTACCCGGAGTCCTGTCGTAGAAACTCCCCATGTTCTGGCTCCTGTTCCTGGTACTGGCCGGCGGCCTCGCCCTGGTCACGTGCGGGCGGCTGTGCCTCGCCGCCGTGCGGGCCGCCGACGCCGAGCGCGCCGCGGGCGACGGCGACGGCCCGCACGAGCGGGTGCTGTCCCTCTACGAGACGGCGTTCCTCTCGGGCGGCCCGCGCCGCGTCGCGGACGTGGCACTCGTGTCGATGGCGCGCAACCGCCGGCTGCTGCTCGCGCACACCGGCTGGGCGACGGTCGTCGACCCGGTCGGCGTCGACGACATGGAGCGCTCCGTGATCGGCGCGATCGGCCCGCAGGGGCAGTCGCGGATCGCTCCGGTGCGCTCGGCCACGGCGTCGGGCGACGCCGTGCGCACGCTGACCGCGCGTCTCGTGGCGGCCGGCCTCGCCACCCCGGACACCACCCGCACCACGGTCGCCTCCGGCGTGGCCCAGGTGAAGGCGGCGGCCGTGACCATAGCGGTCCTGGCGGCGGTCGCGACGCTGATGCCGGGTCAGGAGCCGCCCAGGAACATGCCGGTGGCGCTGTGGTTCCTGCTGCCGCTGCTGCTCACCCTGTGCTGCCTGTTCGTCGCCCGGTTCGAGATCCACCCGTACACCCACTGGGCCTCCCCCACCGGTCAGCGCCTGCTCTCCGCCCTGCCCGACGGCACGGGCAGTCTGCTCGCGGTGGCGCTGCGCGGGGTGCCGGCGGTGGACGACCCGGCGCTGCGGTCCGCGTTCGCCCACCCCGCACGCGACCCCGGGGACCGTCTCTGAGACGTACGGGTCCGGCGGCGCATCGGGGTCATTGATCCGACACCGGCGACCCGGTGCTTTACTTCGCCAACTGCCGCCCCAAGGATCCCTTTTGTTCACGACGAAAGGGATGAACCCGAGCGATGAGAGCAGCAGCGTCCGCCTCCGCCCGCTACGCCGCCGCGGGATCGCTGGTCCTGGCCGCGTTCGCGGCCGCCCCCGCCCCCGCCGCGGGCGCCCTGCCCGCGGGCCCCGACGACGCCCGCGCCCGGGGCACTGCGCTCGCCGCCGAGCGGGCCGCGGCCGCCGGGATCCGGTTCGGCGCCTGCCCGGCCGCCGAGAACCTGCCGGAGCCGCTGACCTGCGGCACCGTCACCGTCCCGCTCGACTACGCCCGCCCCGACGGCAAGAAGATCAAGCTCACCGTCAGCCGGGTGAAGGCCACGGGCAAGGCGGGCGGGAAGAAGGTGCCCCGGCAGGGCTCGTTCGTCTTCAACCCGGGCGGCCCCGGCGGCAACGGCATGTACTTCCCGCTCGCCGGGATGATGCCGGAGTGGAAGCGCATCGGCGCCGCCTACGACCTCGTCGGGTACGCGCCGCGCGGCGTGGGCCGCTCCGCTCCGCTGTCCTGCCGGGACCCGAAGCACCTCGGCAAGGGCCCCACGCTCGCGCCGACCCACCCCTCGGAGTCGTACAAGAAGGAGCGGATCGCCCGCGCGAAGTCGTACGCGCGGGGCTGCGCCGAGCGCAATCCGGACCTGGAGCACTTCACGACGCTGAACAACGCCCGGGACCTCGACGTCCTGCGGGCCGCGCTCGGCGAGCAGCGGCTCACGTACATGGGTGCCTCGTACGGGACCTACATCGGCGCCGTGTACGCGACGCTGTTCCCCTCGCACGTGCGCCGGATGGTGTTCGACTCGGCGGTCGACCCGTCGCCCGGGCGCGTCTGGTACCGGAACAACATGGCCCAGTCCGCCGCGTTCGAGCGCCGCTGGGCGGACTTCCGCACCTGGGTCGCCGAGCACGACGACACGTACGGCCTGGGGAAGACGCCCGAGGCGGTGGAGCGGACCTACGAGGAGGTCCGGGCGGAGCTCGCGCACACGCCCGCCGGGAAGAAGGTCGGCCCGGGCGAGCTGCAGTCCGCGTTCCTCCAGGCCGGCTACTACGACGACTACTGGCCGATCCGGGCGCTGGCCCTGTCCGAGTACCGGGCGGGCAATCCGGAGCCGCTGATCGGCCAGGCCGCGCCGGTGGCCTCGCCGATCGCGGCGAAGGAGAACGAGAACGCGGGCGCGGTCTACACGGCCGTCGAGTGCAACGACGCGCCGTGGCCGGAGGACTTCCGCGTCTGGGACCGCGACAACACGCGACTGGCGCGCGTGGCCCCGTTCGAGACGTGGGACAACGCGTGGACGAACCTGCCCTGCGCCTACTGGAGCGGCCCGCGGCAGCGGCCGCTCGACGTGCGGACGCTGCCGGGCGCGCTCCCGCCGACGCTGATCCTCGCCGCGGAGCGGGACGCGGCGACGCCGTACGCGGGCGCGAAGGAGATGCACCGGCGGATCGCCGGGTCGGTCCTCGTGACCGAGCGGGACGCGGGCACGCACGGCGTGGGCGGTGGCCCGAACGCCTGTGTCAACGGGCATCTGGACGCGTACGTCCTTGAGGGGCGGCTGCCCGAGCGGCGGGCCGCGTCCTGCGCGGCGCACACGGCGCCCACACCGCTGGGCTCGGGCGGACCGCCGGAGAAGGCGCTGCGGGCGGCCCGGTGACCCGCGCGTGAGCACGAGTGAGGGGCGGGGCCGTCGTGGCCCCGCCCCTCACTCATGACGCGTGAGTCATGTGCCTGCCGCGGACGCTCAGGCGAGACCGGCGACCAGGTCGGCGACGCTCTTGCGGCGGCCCGTGTAGAACGGGACCTCCTCGCGCACGTGCCGGCGGGCCTCGGAGGCGCGCAGGTGACGCATCAGGTCGACGATGCGGTCCAGCTCGTCGGCCTCGAAGGCGAGGATCCACTCGTAGTCGCCGAGCGAGAACGAGGCGACCGTGTTGGCCCGCACGTCCGGGTAGCCGCGGGCCATCTTGCCGTGGTCGGCGAGCATCTTGCGGCGCTCGTCGTCGGGCAGCAGGTACCACTCGTAGGAGCGCACGAACGGGTAGACGCTCACGTAGTTGCGGGGCGTCTCGTCGGCCAGGAACGCCGGGATGTGCGAGCGGTTGAACTCGGCGGGGCGGTGCAGCGCCATGTTCGACCACACCGGCTCCAGGGCGCGGCCCAGCTTCGTGCGGCGGAAGAGGTTGTACGCCTCCTGCAGCTGGTCGGCGGTCTCGGCGTGCCACCAGATCATGAGGTCGGCGTCGGCGCGCAGGCCGGACACGTCGTAGGTGCCGCGGATCGTGACGTCCTTCGCGGCGAGCTGGTCGAACAGCTCCTGGACCTCGTCCGCGTAACCCGCGCGGTCCTCCGGCAGGACGTCCTTCAGCTTGAAGACGGACCAGAGGGTGTAGCGGATGACCTCGTTGAGGTCCTTGGCGAGCTTGCCCTTGTTCGGGATCCGGGCAGCCTCGGGGGTGGTCGTGGTGTCGTCGCTCATGCCGTCATTCTCCCGCTCCGCCGTGCAGGCTCTGCACCGGGTTCGCCTCCAGGGCCGCGCGGCCGCTCGCGTCGCCGCGCAGCTCGTCCACGGCGGCGTACGCGCTCGCGATGCAGGCGGGCACGCCGACGCCGTCGTACGCGGCGCCGCACACGGCGAGGCCGGGCAGCTGCCCGATGAATCCGCGGATCCGGGCGACCTTGTCCGTGTGCCCGACCGGGTACTGGGGCAGGCCGTCCTGCCAGCGCGTCACGTGCGAGGCGACGGGCGACGCGTCCAGGCCGGTGGCCTCGCGCAGGTCGTGCCGGGCCACGCCCACGAGGTCGGCGTCGTCGCGGCCGAGGTCCTTCTCGTCGCCGTAGCGGCCGACGGAGGTGCGGACGAGGTGCAGGTCCGGGTTCTCCTCGGCGATCCAGCCCCACTTCTGGGAGGCGAACGTGGCGGCCTTGATGGTGTGGCCGTCGACGGGCGGTACGAGGAATCCGCTGCCCTCGGGGAGTTCGGCCGTGTCCTTGGCGTAGGCCAGGGTGATCAGGGCCATGGAGGCGTACTCGATGCCGCGCAGTTCCTGGGAGGCCATGGGGGCGGCCGTGCGCAGGAGGCCCGCGGCCGGGGTCGCCGGGAGGGCGACGATCACCTGGTCCGCCTCGTAGGTGCGGCCGGACTCGGTCACGACGCGCCACAGGGGTGCGGGCCTCGTCGCCGTCCGAGCGCCGTCCTGGGCCGAGCGCGCGCTGCCCCGCGCCCCCAGGGTGACCGCTCGTTCCCCGAACACGATCTTGGCGCCCCTTCGGCGGACCGAGTCGGCGACCGCCTCCGGGAGCGTGCCGATGCCGCCCTCGATGCCCATGAAGACCGGGCCCGCCTGCTGGGTGCGGGCCGTCTTGGCCTGGAGGGCCCGGACCGCCGCGGTGAGGGAGCGGTGGTGGCGGGCCTCGGCGAAGAGCTGGGGGACGGCGCTGCGCAGGGAGATCTTGTAGGCGTCACCCGCGTAGACACCGCCGAGCAGCGGTTCGACGAGGCGGTCGACGACCTCGCGGCCGAGCCGGGCCGCGACGTACTCGCCTACGGCGACGTCCTCGCCCATCTCGGTGGGCGGCAGGTCGGCGTCGAGCTCGATGCGGCGCAGGCCCTCGTCGGAGAGGACGCCGGCGAGCGCCTCGGCGGTGCCGGGGACGCCCATGACGTGGCCCTTGGGCATGGGGCGCAGCGCGCCGCGGGTCCACAGGGAGGCGGTGGCGGTGCCCGGTGGCTGGAGCCGGTCGCCGAGGCCGACCTCGCGGGCCAGGCCGACCGCCTCGGGGCGGCGGGCGAGGAGCGACTCGGCGCCGAGGTCGACGCGGGCGCCGGCGATCTCGCCCGCGCGGAGCTTGCCGCCGAGCCGGTCGGAGGCCTCCAGGACGGTGACCCGTACCGGTTCTTCCCCGTCGAGCAGCCGGTGGGCCGCCGCGAGTCCGGTGATGCCGCCGCCGATGACGAGGACGTCCTTCTGCCGCCCGCTCGCCGTGGATGTGTCCGCTTCCGGTGTCTCCGCTTGGTGCATGTCCCCACTCTCTCAGAAGGGATCCGGCTCACCGACGTGTCCCTAACGTGACCGCTTCGGGACCGTGCGGCAACCACCCGAAGGGCGGCTCGCGCGTCGAAGGGGGCGTCCATGTCGGTTCCGTTCCACGGGTCCTGGGGGTACGTCCATGCGTGCTGGTGCTGCACGACGGCTGCGGCCGGTTCATGTTCTGGTGGTGCCGTTGCTCGGCGCCGTGCTGGCGGTCGCGGGCTGTTCGGCGGGCGGCGACTCCGGCGCGTCGGAAAAGGCGGCCGCGGCCGACGCCAAGTCCGGGGGCGGGTCCGCCGCGCGGGACGGCGCGGCGGCGCCGTCCGGCGAGTCGGCGGCGAGAAGGTCGCCGAAGCTGACCGGGGTCCACATCATCCGCACCGCGCATCTGTCGGTCCGGGTGAAGGACGTGCCGCAGGCGCTGGAGCGGGCGCGGTCGCTGGCCGAGGAGGCGGGCGGCATCGTCGGCAGCGAGACCACCGACCGCGACGGCCACGGCCGCGAACGCACGCTGGTCACCCTCCGGGTGCCGCAGGAGTCGTACGCGGACGTGCTGGAGCGGCTGTCGGGCAGCGGGAAGCTGCTGGAGCGAAACGTGACGGCGAAGGACGTCACCGACCAGGTCGTCGACGTGGACAGCCGGATCAAGTCGCAGCGGGCCAGTGTGGCGCGGGTGCGGGAGCTGATGGACCGGGCGACGAAGCTGAGCGACGTGGTCACGCTGGAAGGCGAGTTGAGCAACCGTCAGGCCGAGCTGGAGTCGCTGCTCGCGCAGCAGGCCTCGCTGAAGGACCGGACGACGCTGGCCACGATCACGCTGCGGCTCACCGAGTCGGCGCCCGCGGGGGCCGGTGACGGGGACGACGGGCCCGGCTTCCTGGACGCGCTGGCGGGCGGCTGGGGCGCGTTCGTGTCGGTGCTGCGCTGGATCGGGATCGCGCTGGCCGCGGTGCTGCCGTTCGCGGCGGTCCTGGCGCTCGCCCTGTTCCTGTGGCTGCGGGTGCTGCGGCCCCGGCTGCCGCGCCGCCCCGCGCCGGCGGCGCCGCGGCCGGGATCGCTCCCCGCGCACCCGGCGCGCGGGTCCGACGACGAACGGGAGTGACGCGGCCCGGCGCGGTGCGCGCACGTAGCGTGGGCGCATGAGTGCTGGAGAACGTGTGCGTGAGCGGCTCGTGGTCATCGGCGGCGACGCGGCGGGCATGTCCGCCGCGTCGCAGGCACGCCGGCTGCGCGGCCCCGACGAGCTGGAGATCGTGGCCTTCGAACGGGGGCACTTCTCGTCGTACTCGGCGTGCGGCATCCCGTACTGGGTGGGCGGCGACGTCGAGGACCGCGACGAGCTGGTCGCGCGTTCGCCCGAGGAGCACCGGGAGCGCGGCATCGATCTGCGGATGCGGACCGAGGTCGTGGAGATCGACGTGGCCGGGCGCCGGGTGCGGGCGCGCGAGGTGGACGGCGCGGCCGCGTACTGGACCTCGTACGACCAGCTCGTGATCGCGACCGGGGCGCGGCCGGTGCGGCCGCGGCTGCCGGGGATCGACTCGGCGGGTGTGCACGGGGTGCAGACCCTGGACGACGGGCAGGCGCTGCTCGACTCGCTGCGGGCGGCGACGGGGCGGCGGGCGGTCGTCGTCGGGGCCGGGTACATCGGGGTGGAGATGGCCGAGGCGCTGATCCGCCGGGGCTACGAGGTGACGGTCGTGAACCGGGGCGCCGAGCCCATGTCGACGCTCGACCCCGACATGGGGTGCCTGGTGCACGAGGCGATGACCGGGCTCGGGGTCACGATGGTCGACGACGCCGAGGTCACGAAGATCCTCGCCGGGGACGACGGGCGGGTGCGGGCGGTGGCCACGCGGGACGCCGAGTACCCGGCGGACGTGGTGGTCCTCGGCATCGGGGTGCGGCCCGAGACCTCGCTGGCGCGGGCCGCGGGGCTGCCGGTGGGCGAGTCCGGCGGGCTGCTCACGGATCTGTCGATGCGGGTGCGCGGGCACACGGACATCTGGGCGGGCGGCGACTGCGTCGAGGTGCACGACCTCGTCTCGGGGCGCGAGCGGCACATCGCGCTCGGCACGCACGCGAACAAGCACGGGCGGATCATCGGGACGAACGTGGGCGGCGGGTACGCGACGTTCCCCGGGGTCGTGGGCACGGCCGTCAGCAAGGTGTGCGACCTGGAGATCGCGCGGACGGGACTGCGGGAGAAGGACGCGCGGCGGGCGGGCCTGCAGTACGTGACCGTGACCGTGGAGTCGACGGGGCGGGCGCGGTACTACCCCGGGTCGGCGCCGATGACCGTGAAGATGCTGGCCGAGCGGGGCACGGGGCGGCTGCTCGGGGTGCAGATCGTCGGGCGTGAGGGGGCGGCGAAGCGGGTCGACGTCGCGGCGGTGGCCCTGACGGCAGGCATGACGGTGGAACACATGACCTCCCTCGACCTCGGCTACGCCCCACCCTTCTCCCCGGTCTGGGACCCGATCCTGGTCGCGGCCCGCAAGGCGGTGGGAGCGGTCCGGGACGCCTGACCGGCGTGACCCGGCCTCCGCTCAGGGCCCCTGGGGCACGCGGAGCGTGCCTTCAGGGGCGCGGGGAACTGCGCGAGAAGCCCCACCGGGCGGCACCCGGCGACGATCCCACGCCCCTACGGCGGCGGGCCGCGGCCGACGGGAAGGTGAGGGCTACTTGGCCGTCTGCGTGTGGACGTGGTCCACGAGGCGGGTCAGGGCGTCGGGGTTCGTCGTGGGGAGGACACCGTGACCGAGGTTGAAGACGTGGCCCTCCAGACCGGACGCCGCGTCGAGCACCTCGCGGGTCTTCGCCTCGACCGCCTCCCGCGTGGAGAAGAGGATCGCCGGGTCGAGGTTGCCCTGCAGCGCCTTGCCGGGGCCGACGCGCCGGGCGGCCTCGTCGAGCGGGACGCGCCAGTCGACGCCGACGACGTCCGCCCCGGCCTCGCCCATGAGCCCGAGCAGCTCACCGGTGCCGACACCGAAGTGGATGCGCGGGACGCCGTACCCGGCGACGGCGTCGAAGACCTTCTTCGAGGCGGGCATGACGGAGCGGCGGTAGTCGACCGGGGCGAGCGCGCCGACCCACGAGTCGAAGAGCTGCACGGCGCTGGCGCCGGCCTCGATCTGCACCTTAAGGAACGCGGAGGTGATCTCGGCGAGCCGGTCGAGCAGGTCGGCCCACAGCTGCGGGTCGCCGTACATGAGGGCCTTGGTGTGCTCGTGGTTGCGGGACGGCCCGCCCTCGACCAGGTAGCTGGCGAGGGTGAAGGGCGCGCCGGCGAAGCCGATGAGCGGGGTGGAGCCGAGCTCCGCGGTGAGCAGGCCGATGGCCTCGGTGACGTAGGCGACGTCGTCCGGGGTCAGGTCGCGCAGCTGCGCGAGGTCCGCGCGGGAGCGGATCGGGTTCGCGACGACGGGGCCGACACCGGGCTTGATGTCGAGGTCGATGCCGATGGCCTTGAGCGGCACGACGATGTCGCTGAAGTAGATCGCGGCATCGACCTTGTGGCGGCGCACCGGCTGCAGCGTGATCTCGGCGACGAGCTCCGGCCGCATGCAGGACTCGAGCATGGGGATGCCCTCGCGCACCTTCAGGTACTCCGGCAGCGAGCGCCCGGCCTGCCGCATGAACCACACCGGCGTGTGCGGCACGGGCTCGCGCCTGCACGCCTTGATGAAGGCGGATTCCCTGGTGGCTTCGATCGTCGCTGACGGCTGCTGGCCCGTGGCCTCGGTATTGGCACTCACACCGGAGAGTCTCGCACGGCCGCCGGGCGGGCCGAGACGGTGTCCTTGGCGGGTGTCCCTGCCTGCGCGCGGCGCGACTTCCCCTTAATCTTCCCCGCATGGCTGCGGCTCAGGGACGACGGTCGGACGGCCCGGACGGGCGGTCCGGGATGAGTGAATCGGTGCGGGAGGGGCAGAACGCTCGGGACATGAACGCTGCACAAGAGGACGACCCCACCCCAATCCCGTTCCGCACGGCGGTCGACGCCCTGCGGTCCGCGCGACTGCGCCCGGAGATCGAGATCGATCCCACCCGCCCGCCGCAGCGCCTCGCCCCCTACTCGTACGCGCTGGAGGCGGCCGTCGTCGACGGCGAGGAGGATCTGGCCGACGGCCGGCTCGTCCTGCTGCACGACCCGGCCGGGCACGAGGCCTGGCACGGAACGTTCCGCCTGGTGACGCTGGTGCGCGCGGAGCTCGAACCGGAGATGGCGGCCGATCCGCTGCTCCCCGACGTGTGCTGGTCGTGGCTGACCGGCGCGCTGCAGGCCCGCGGGCTGGGCTACGGCGAGCCGTCGGGCACGGTCACCCGGGCCAGTTCGCACTACTTCGGCGGGATCGGCGACCGGCCGGCCGCCTCGCAGATCGAGATCCGGGCGTCGTGGACGCCGCGCGAGGGGCTCGGCGGGGTACCGGACACGGCGGCGCATCTCGCGGCGTGGTGCGAGCTGCTGTGTCAGGTGGCGGGGCTGCCGCCGGTGCCCTCGGGTCAGCCCGGGTCGGACGGCTCGGTGGTGACGCTGCCTCAGCGCCGGGGGCCGCGCCCGTCCTGAAAGGTGTTGTGTGCAGGGGCTTTTTTCGGCCGCGTCGGGCGAGTGTCCGACGCGGCCGACGCTCGTTTGCCCCCACGGGACGATCACGGCCGCTCCGGTTCGGATCGCTTCGATCTTCGTTCGATCTTCGGATGATCGATAGTGCGTCCGAATTGCGTGAATTGTTACTCACCAAATCGTGATCTTTCTCTAAAGCCAGGCAGGTTTGGTGCCGAAGACCTCTGTGACCTTGAAAGCACGGTTCATCCCGGCTTCATCCCCAGAGCCGGCTCCGTCCCGCACCCCAGGAGGCCTGGTGTCCGTTCTCCTCGAGCAGCCCTCAAGCCTGGTCGCCTACCGCCCGAACAAGCCCACCGCGATGGTGGTCGTGGCCGACCCGCGCGTCCGCTCCACCGTCACCCGCCATCTGTGGGCGCTCGGTGTTCGCGACGTCATCGAGGCCTCGTCCGTCGCGGAGGCTCGTCCCCGCATCGGCAACCCCCGTGACATCTGCGTCGCAGACGTCCATCTCCCCGACGGCTCCGGCCTCACCCTTCTCTCCGAGACCCGGGCGGCGGGCTGGCCCAACGGCCTGGCCCTGTCCGCCGCCGACGACATCGGCGCCGTGCGCAACGCCCTCGCGGGCGGAGTGAAGGGCTACGTCGTCACGGGCACCCGGAACAACGTCGGACTGCCCACCCGCCCCGGCGCCGCCCCGATCGGCTCCGCCGCCGCCCGTATGCACCGCCGCCCCCCGGGTGCCCCGAGCCACCCGGGCGGTTACCGGGAGCTGTCGGGCCGTGAGGTGGAGGTCCTGCGGCTCGTCGCCGAGGGCCAGTCGAACAAGGCGATCGGCGTCTCCATGGGCCTGTCCGCCCTGACCGTCAAGAGCCACCTCGCCCGCATCGCACGCAAGCTCGGCACGGGCGACCGGGCCGGAATGGTGGCGGTCGCCCTGCGCACCGGAATCATCCACTGATCGCAGACTGGCCGGATCCTTCCGGTTTACGCACCTTCAGCGCCCGTCGACGGAACGTTCCGTCGACGGGCGTCGTCGGTTGACAGATACCCTTGACAGGTGACAGACGCCCAAGAGACCGCAGCAGCCAGCACCCCGACCGAAGGGACAGCGGTCCCGCTGCTCGAGCCGCGCGAGGGCATCCCGCCGGTGATCGCCGACGAGGCCGCGCTCGCCGAGGTGGTCGCGGCCTTCGCCGCGGGCACCGGCCCGGTCGCCGTCGACGCCGAGCGCGCGTCCGGCTACCGCTACGGGCAGCGCGCCTACCTGGTGCAGCTGCGGCGTGAGGGCGCGGGCTCCGCGCTGATCGACCCCGTCGCCTGTCCCGACCTCTCCGCCTTCGGCGCCGCCGTCGCCGACGCCGAGTGGGTGCTGCACGCCGCGACGCAGGACCTGCCGTGTCTGCGCGAGATAGGCATGATCCCGTCGAAGCTGTTCGACACCGAGCTGGCCGGGCGTCTCGCCGGGTTCCCCCGGGTGGGGCTCGGCGCGATGGTGGAGAACGTGCTGGGCTACGTACTGGAGAAGGGCCACTCCGCGGTCGACTGGTCGACGCGGCCGCTGCCCGAGCCCTGGCTGCGCTACGCGGCCCTCGACGTGGAGCTCCTGGTCGACCTGCGCGACTCGCTGGAGAAGGAGCTCGACCGGCAGGGCAAGCTCGACTGGGCCCACCAGGAGTTCGACGCCATCGCCTCGGCCCCGCCCGCACCGCCCCGCAAGGACCCCTGGCGCCGCACCTCCGGCATGCACAAGGTGCGCCGGCGCCGGCAGATGGCGGTCGTACGGGAGCTGTGGACGGCGCGGGACAAGGTCGCGCAGCGGCGTGACGTGTCGCCGGGCAAGGTGCTCGGGGACGCGGCGATCGTCGAGGCCGCGCTCGCGCTGCCGGCGAACGTGCACGCGCTGACCGCGCTGCCCGGCTTCGGGCATCGGATGGGCCGCCGTCAGCTGGAGCAGTGGCAGGCCGCGGTGGACCGGGCGCGGGAGCTGCCCGAGTCGGAGCTGCCGCAGCCGGGGCAGCCGCTGACCGGTCCCCCGCCGCCGCGCGCGTGGGCGGACAAGGACCCGGCGGCCGCGGCGCGGCTGTCCGCGGCGCGGGCCGGGGTGTCGGCGCTGGCCGAGCAGCTGAACATGCCGCAGGAGAACCTGATCACGCCCGACACGGTCCGCCGTGTCTGCTGGGAGCCGCCGGTTCCCGCGGACCCGGACGCGGTGGCGGCGGCGCTGGCCTCGCACGGGGCGCGGCGCTGGCAGGTCGAGCAGGTGACCCCGCTCCTGGTGAAGGCGCTCGCCACCCGCGTGTGAGCGCTCCCGCCCGGCTCTGTTGCAGGATCCGGACATCGCCGCGGTGTCGGACGCGCTCGGGGATCACTAGTTTCTGAGCATGTTCAAAAATGGGCGGGGAGAGCTCCGGCAGGAGTGCGGGGCGTACGCGGACTGGGTGCGGGACTTCGAGGAGGCGCGGGAGCGGCGGGCCGCGCTGGGAGACCCGGACTGGACGCGTGGGGCCCGGCTCCCCCGCGCCCTCGTCCGTAGCGTGCAGCGCTTCCAGGTCGGGGAGGACGGGGACGGGGGCGCGCTCCTCGCGAAGGCGGCGCGGGCCGGCGATCCCTCGTACACGCGGGCGGCGCGGCTGTTCGTGGCCGAGGAGCAGAACCACGCGCGGCTGCTCGCCGGAGTGCTCGGCGCGGCCGGGGCCGGCACGCTGCGCTCGCACTGGAGCGACGCGGTGTTCGTGCGGCTGCGCCGGCTGCTCGGGCTGCGGCTCGAACTGCTGGTGCTGATGATCGCCGAGGTCGTGGCCCTCAGGTACTACCGGGCGCTGCGCGACGGCGCGCCCGATCCGCTGCTCGCCGAGGTGGCCGGCCGGATACTGGCCGACGAGGAACGCCATGTGCCGTTCCACTGCCGACGGCTGCGGGAGGGCTTCGCCCGGCTGCCGCGGCCTGCGGTGCGCCTGGTCACCGGGGGCTGGCGGCTGCTCCTCGTCGGGGCCGCGTGGGTGGTCGCCGCCGATCACAGCGGGGCCCTGCGCCGCTGCGGCGTGACCCGCCGCGCCTTCGTCCGCGACACAGCCGGCATCGGCAGGGGGTTCGCCCGTGACGTCGCCGGGTGCCGCTGAGTGGGGGCTGGTCGCGCAGTTCCCCGCGCCCCTAGAGGCGAACGGCTTCGCCGTTCAGCCTCTATCGGGGAAATGCGACGCGAAGCGTCTGCATTTCAGGGGCGCGGGGAACTGCGCGAGACGCCCCACCGGCCCGCAGCCGCCGACTGCACAGAACCCGGCAGACGAGGAGGCGGGACCCGTTCCGGAGCGGCAGCGGAAGTGTGACGTTCGCCGCTCCGGGCGCGGGGGCTGGGCAGCATGGTTACTCGCAAGTAGCATGAAGGGGTGAGCGCGCGCTCAGGTGCGCGCCGCGGCAGTGCCGTCCCGCATCTTGGAGGAGAGCCATCGTGCCTCGTACCGTCAGGGACGTCGTCTTCGTCGACGGCGTCCGCACCCCGTTCGGCAAGGCGGGCCCGAAGGGCATCTACCACGAGACCCGGGCCGACGACCTGGTCGTCAAGGCGATCCGCGAGCTGCTGCGCCGCAACCCGGCCCTCGACCCGGCCAAGATCGACGAGGTCGCCATCGCCGCGACCACGCAGATCGGCGACCAGGGTCTGACCCTCGGCCGCACGGCCGGCATCCTGGCCGGGCTGCCGCAGTCCGTCCCCGGCTACTCGATCGACCGCATGTGCGCCGGCGCGCTGACCGCCGTGACGGCCACCGCGGGCTCCATCGCGTTCGGCGCCTACGACGCCGTCATCGCCGGTGGCGTCGAGCACATGGGCCGCCACCCCATGGGTGAGGGCGTCGACCCGAACCCGCGGTTCGTCAGCGAGAAGCTGGTCGACGAGTCCGCCCTGTTCATGGGCATGACCGCCGAGAACCTGCACGACCGCTACCCGACCATCACCAAGCAGCGCGCCGACGAGTACGCCGTGCGCTCGCAGGAGAAGGCCGCGAAGGCGTACGCGAACGGCAAGATCCAGCAGGACCTGGTCCCGATCTCCGTGCGCAACACCAACGCCGAGGTCGGCGAGACCGGCTGGGGCCTGGTCACCGCCGACGAGCCGATGCGCCCGGGCACGACCCTGGAGAACCTCTCGGGTCTCAAGACGCCGTTCCGTACGCACGGTCGCGTCACGGCCGGTAACGCCGCGGGTCTCAACGACGGCGCCACCGCCTCGATCATCGCCTCCGAGGACTTCGCCCGGGAGAACAACCTCCCGGTCAAGATGCGCCTCGTCTCCTACGCCTTCGTGGGCGTCGAGCCGGAGGTCATGGGCTACGGCCCGATCCCGGCCACGGAGAAGGCTCTCGCCAAGGCGGGTCTGTCGATCTCGGACATCGGTCTGTTCGAGATCAACGAGGCCTTCGCCGTGCAGGTGCTCGCCTTCCTGGAGCACTACGGCATCGCCGACGACGACGCGCGTGTCAACCAGTACGGCGGCGCCATCGCGTTCGGCCACCCGCTCGCCTCCTCCGGCGTCCGTCTGATGACGCAGCTGGCCCGCCAGTTCGAGGAGCAGCCCGAGGTCCGTTACGGCCTCACCACCATGTGCGTCGGCTTCGGCATGGGCGCGACGGTCATCTGGGAAAACCCGCACTTCGAGGGGGACAAGTGAGCACCACCGCCGAGCTTCTGAAGGGTGCGGCCGAGCTGTTCCCCGGCGAGGTCGTCACGTCCGCGCACGTACGGCACCTCGAACTGCCCCACGGTGCGGGCCGCTTCGCCCTCATCACGCTGGACAACGGCTTCGACCACACCAAGCCGACCACCTTCGGCCCGGGTTCGCTCGCGAACCTGAACCTCGCGATCGACCAGGTCGAGGCGGAGGCCAAGGCCGGTGAGATCGTCGGTGTCGGCATCACCGGCAAGCCGTTCATCTTCGCCGTCGGCGCCGACCTCAAGGGCGTCGAGCTGCTGAAGAAGCACGACGACGCGCTCGCCATCGGCAAGGGTGGCCACGAGGTCTTCAAGCGCCTCTCGGGTCTCGCCGTGCCGACGTTCGCGTACTACAACGGTGCCGCGATGGGCGGTGGCGTCGAGGTCGGTCTGCACTGCTCGTACCGCACCGTCTCCAAGGCGCTGCCCGCGTTCTCGCTGCCCGAGGTCTTCCTCGGTCTGGTCCCCGGCTGGGGCGGCTGCGCGCTGCTGCCGAACCTGATCGGTGCCGACAAGGCCGTCTCGGTCATCATCGAGAACAGCCTGAACCAGAACAAGCAGCTCAAGGGCAAGCAGGTCTTCGAACTCGGCATCGCGGACGCGCTGTTCGAGGGTGCGGACTTCCTGGAGCAGTCGCTGATCTGGACGGCGAACGTCCTCAACGGTGACGTCAAGGTCGAGCGCGCCGGCATCGACCGCGGTGAGGCCTGGGACCAGGCCGTCGCGCGCGGCCGGTTCATCGCCGACTCCAAGGTGCACGGCGCGGCCCCGGCCGCCTACCGCGCCCTGGAGATCATCGCCGCCGCCAAGGACGGTGACCTGCAGGCCGGGTTCGACGCCGAGGACAAGGCGCTCGCCGACCTCATCATGGGCGGCGAACTGCGCGCCGGCATCTACTCGTTCAACCTGGTGCAGAAGCGCGGCAAGCGTCCCGCCGGCGCCCCGGACAAGAACCTGGCGCGCCCGGTCACCAAGGTCGGCGTCGTCGGCGCCGGTCTGATGGCCTCGCAGCTCGCCCTGCTGTTCCTGCGCCGCCTCGAGGTGCCGGTCGTCCTGACCGACATCGACCAGGAGCGCGTCGACAAGGGTGTGGGCTACGTCCACGCCGAGATCGACAAGCTGCTCGGCAAGGGCCGCGTCAACCAGGACAAGGCCAACCGCCTCAAGGGCCTGGTCTCCGGTGTCCTGGACAAGGCCGAGGGCTTCTCCGACGCGGACTTCATCATCGAGGCCGTCTTCGAGGAGATCGGCGTCAAGCAGCAGGTGTTCGCCGAGGTCGAGGCCGTCGCCCCGGCGCACGCGATCCTCGCCACCAACACGTCGTCCCTCTCGGTCTCCGAGATGGCGTCGAAGCTCAAGCACCCCGAGCGGGTCGTCGGCTTCCACTTCTTCAACCCGGTCGCGATCCTCCCGCTCCTGGAGATCGTGCGCGGCGAGCAGACGGACGACGCGGCGCTCGCCACGGCGTTCGGCGTCGCCAAGAAGCTGAAGAAGACCGCCGTTCTCGTGAAGGACGCCCCGGCGTTCGTCGTGAACCGCATCCTCACCCGCTTCATGGGCGAGATCCAGAACGTCATCGACGAGGGCACCTCCGTCGAGGTCGCCGAGAAGGCCGTCGAGCCGCTCGGTCTGCCGATGTCGCCGCTGGTTCTCCTCGAGCTGGTCGGCCCGGCCATCGGTCTGCACGTCTCGGAGACCCTGAACCGCGCCTTCCCGGAGCGCTTCACCGTGTCCCCGAACCTCGCGGCCGTCGTCAAGGCCGGCAAGCGCGGCTTCTACGTCTACGACTCGGGCAAGCCGGAGCTGGACCCCGAGGTCGCCGCGCTCCTCAAGCAGGGCGATGTCGTCCTGACCGAGGAGCAGGTCCGCGACCGCGTGCTCGACGCCGTGGCGCAGGAGATCGGCCTCATGCTGGAGGAGGGTGTCGTCGCCGAGGCGCAGGACATCGACCTCTGCCTGATCACCGGTGCGGGCTGGCCCTTCCACCTGGGCGGCATCACGCCGTACCTGGACCGTGAGGGTGTCTCCGAGCGCGTGAACGGCAAGAAGTTCCTGGAGTCGGGCGTCGCCAGCGTTCCCGCGTAGCGGGTCGCCGCCTGACCGGCCGGACGGCTGAGGGGCGCGGGTGACTGCGGATCAGTTGGTGCTGATCCTCAGTCCCCCGCGCCCCTTCGCGCGTTGTCCCGCGGGTCGTTACAGGCGCTTGGCGCTGCGCAGCAGACCGGCGTAGAAGCCGTTGCCGTCGATGCGGGAGGCGCCGCCCTTGTCGCCCATGGTCGGCCCGTTGACCTCCTTGCGGCTGGAGACGAAGACGCGGTGGCCGTCGGTGTCCGTGCCGAGGTACAGGGCGACGTGGTCCATATGGTTGCCCGTGCGGTGGTCCATCTTGAAGAAGAGGAGATCGCCGGGCTGTACGACGTCGATGTTCTTCGGGCGCGTGTACCAGGGCGCGGGGCCCTGGAGCTTGATGACGTCGACGCCGATGTCGGAGCGGGCCATGCCGTCCGCGGTGCGCCGCAGTCCGTCGCCGATCTTGTTGGTGGCGGCGAGCGGGAAGCGGCCCCGGTAGCCCCAGATCATGCGCATGAACCCGGAGCAGTCGAGCGAGCGCAGGCGCTCCTGGTGGGCCTGCAGGGTGGTGCCGTCGCGGAAGGTGTACGGCGTCCCGAGGTAGTCGTAGAAGTCGTTCTGCTCGAGGCGGTCGACGCCGTCCTCCTTGAACGGGCCGAAGAACGCGTCACCCGCGTACTGGAGTCCCTCGTCGTCCTTCTTCACCGGCGCGCCCTCCACGTACTGGAAGGCGTACGCGAAGATGTCGTCCTCCTCGCTGCCGTAGAACTCCTTGAACCAGTCCTTGAACCACTTCTCGTTCTCGGCGCCCTTGCGCCAGGTCTCCGGCATGAGACGCACCCAGTCCTCCGTCACGACGCGGGACTTGGTGTTGGCGGGCTCGCTGAAGGTGCGGGAGGGGCCCTTGAGGGTGGCGGTGCGGGCGCCGTCGGTGAACGTGGCGAGCACCTGGCCGGCCTCGCCGCGCAGCACGGTCCGCTCGGGGTTCTTCAGCCGCTCCCAGGTCTGCTTGCCGCCCTTCTGCCCGGTGCTCGACTGGAGCTGCGGGGAGTCGGTGACGGCCTGCACGGCGGGCGCCTTGGCCTGCTCGTCCTTCTTCAGCTCGACGGTGAGCCAGCCGCTGGCGCCGAGCAGGGCGAGCACGGTGACGGCGTGCAGGACGGGGCGCTTCTTCTTGGGGGCCATGGGGTCTGCTCCGGTCGCAGTCGAAGGGTCGGCGGTCAGGCGGACGGCATGAAGCCGAGGAGAATGCCCGCGGTCAGGACGACGTACGCCATGAGCGTCACGGAGCCGGTCGCGAGGAGGGTGGGTCCCTTCGGCTGGCGCACCAGCTGGTAGCCGATGAGGCCGGGCACGATGAAGCCGAGGGTCTGGTTCGCGTACATGAGCGGGAACTCCAGGGAGAGCACGATCATGACCGTGGCCTGGAGGGTGACGCCGAGCAGCACGACGGCCGCGAACAGCCGCTTGCCGTAGAGGATCACGAACTTCTGCATCAGCAGGGTGCCGGCGTACGTGAGGACGGTGACGCCGACGACCATCGCGGCGCGCTGGAGGTCCTCGACGAGGGTGAGGGCCAGCCAGCCGGGGGTGATCATGCCGCCGGGCGACAGGTTCGTGGTCAGGTAACAGACCAGGGAGAACAGCAGGCCGATGGCGATGCCCACCGCGGCGATCTCGGGGGTGAGGACGGAGGGGATCAACGGTGCTGCTCTCCTGCGGGGTCGTGCCACGGGTCGTGCGCGTCGGCGGGCGGGGCGGGTGGCACCACGGGCTCGAACAGGCCGCGCGGGGCGGCGGGTTCCGGGCGGGCGCCCTGGTTCTGCTGCGGGGGGTACTGCTGCGGGTACGGGTTCTGGGCGTCGCGCTGGACCGGCACCGCCGGGGGCGCCGCGTACCGGTTCTCGTACGCCTGCGGGTACTGCTGGTACGGGTCGATGCGCGGGGCGTACAGCTGGACCGTCTCCACGTGTTCGCGCTGCGGCGCGGCAGTGACTTCCTCGACGGTGTCGGCGGTGTCGTCCGCGGGGAGCTCGGCGAGGTACTCCAGGAGGTGCTCGCCCTGGCCGTGGATGTTGCCGATGGCCACGAGCGAGGAGTCGGGGCCGAGGCGGCCGAGCAGCTGACCCATGAACTCGTCGGGGTCGCGGCGGTCGCCGCCGAGGTCGACGGCCCGGTCGCGGTAGGCGGCGGGGATCGCGTCGATCGCGGACTTGGCGGGGTGGCCGATGACGAAGACGTGCTCGGGGTCGAGCTCGGGGATGATCTCGCCCATCTGCCCGTTGCGCTCGACGCGGTCGGGGCGGCAGTTGATGACGACGCTGAGCGGCCGGTGGACGGCGCCGAGGTCGAGCAGCTGGTTGATGTTCATCAGCGTCGACTCGGGGTCGTTGGCCGCGAAGACGTTGGCGAAGCGGAGCTTCTTGTCCTCGGGCGTGCGGTAGCGCTCGACCGAGAGGACGCCCGGGTCCGGCGGGGCGTCGTACATGCCCTGGAGCGCGGTGGCCCGGTCGACGCCGAGGAGGTCGGCGACGACGAGGGCGATGGCGACGTTCTCCTTGAACGTGAACCAGCTGAAGCCGCGCAGCTCCTCGTCGGTGACCATCTCCGGGTCGGCGTAGACGAGCCGGCAGTTCCGGGCGTCCGCCTCCTCCTGGAGGATGTGGAAGCGGTCGACCTCGGCGGTGACGCAGATGCCGTTCTCCGGCATGGAGCGGCACAGGGAGCGGGCGACGTCGTCGAGGGTGGGGCCCATCTCGGCGAGGTGGTCCTCGCGGACGTTGCACAGCACGCCGATCGTGGAGCGGATCAGCTTGGACTGGTTGATCTCCTGGAGCGCCGGCATGACCGCCATGCACTCGATGACGAGCGCGTCGGGGTGGTAGGCGGCGGCGCGCCGCACGATGCCGATCTGCTCGACGACGTTGGCGATGCCGAACTTGCGGTAGACCGGCTCCTCGGTGGCGTCCGGGTGGATGAAGCGGGCGGCGGTGCCGGTGGTCTTGGCGACCGTGGTCAGGTCGCCGCCGCGCAGGGCGCCCGCGCACAGGCGGGTGATGGAGGACTTGCCGCGGATGCCGTTGACCAGCACGCGGGTCGGTATGTGGTCGAGGTTGGTGAAGTGGCGCCGCTGTTCGATCACGCCGGCGATCAGCAGGACGGCGCCGCACACCACGAGCACGACGTAGAGGAAGAGCACGGTGTTACTGGTTCCTTCCGGCTCCGGCGGGGCTGCGTGGGGCGCCGCCCGGCCGTCGCTGCTGGTGCCGCTGTCCCTGCAACTGCTGGCGTACGAGTTCGAGGCTGCGCGCGACGGCGCCGACCTCGTCGTGGTGGCGCGGGAACAGCACGGTCTTGCGGTCTCCGTCGGCGAGTTCCTCGGCCTGCCGGGCGAGGGCGCGCAGCGGACGGACGACGACGATGTGCAGCCAGCCGAGGCAGGCCGCGGCGGCGGTGATGCCGAGGAGTCCGGCGAGGACCGTGCGGTTCTGCCGGGTGTACTCGGGGATGGCGAGGCCGGAGGCGGGCTGCCAGCTGACGACGGTCCAACCGAGTTCCTTGGCGGCGCCGCCGCCGACGAACGGGGCGGCGGCCGCGATGCGGATGTCGCCGCCGTCGCGGAAGAGGACGCCACTGGGGCGCGCGCTCAGGCCGACCTTCTGGTTGGTGCCGTCGACGAGTTCGTCGAGGCGGCTGCCCGGCAGCTTCTGGAAGGCGAGGTAGCCGGTGTTGCCGCCGATGACGCGGCGTCGCTCGTCGACGATGCGGACGTCGCCGAGGCCGGGCCGCTTGAGCAGCGCGTTCAGGAAGTCGAGGCGGAACTCGCCGACGACGGCGCCGCCGCCCCGGCCGGGCAGTCCCGCGGTGCCGACGACGACCGGCTTCTTGCCCTGGTCGTCGAGGACCCGGACGGGCCGGGTCGAGGGGGCCTTCCCGGCGGGGCTGTGGACGTCGCCGCCGGCCTTGGCGACGACGGCGCCGTGCGCGTCGAGGACGTACAGGGAGTCGTACCGCTGGTGCTCGTTCATGGTCTGGCGGAGCACCTCGGTCATCTCGGACGGCTGGGTGCGGTCGCCGAGCAGCGAGGCCACGGACGCGAGGTCGGCGTGGCCCTCGTTGAGGGCGCGGCGCACCCGGTCGCTGAGGGTGTCCGTGCGTTCGCGCTGGTCGTTGACCATCTGCTGGGGGACGACGACGGTGTCGCCGGCCCGGTTGAGCAGGAGCAGCAGCGGGCCGCTCCACACGAGCAGGAGCACGGCGGCGACGGCGAGCAGGGCGCGGGCGCCGAAGCGGCGGTGCCCGGCGGGGGCCTGGTCGGCGCCGGCCTCGGGGCTCTCGCCGAGCAGTTGGCGGCGCAGCCGTTCGAGGGCGGCGCCGATCCGGGCGGCCTCGCCGCGCCGGGGCACGGTGACCGGGCGGGTGAGGTCGCCGCGGGTGAGGCGGCGGCTCTCCAGGAACAGCCGCAGCAGCGGGCGCTGCACCGTGCCGAGCAGGAAGGCGACGGTGAGGCCGCCGATGACGAGGAGCGCCGCCGCGGCGAGGAGGCCGAAGACGGGGCTGGTGGTGACCTTCGGGTCCTCGGCGACCTTGGTCATGGCGACGACGCTGAGGCCGAGGCCGGTCGCGACGGTGGCCTCGCCGGGCTCGGAGGCGGCGAGCGTCGCGTAGCCGGCGATCTGGCGTTCGCCGAGGTAGCGGTCGCCGGTGAGGCTGCCGCTGACGCCGAGGTAGCCGCCGGAGCCCGGATCCTTGGACTTCACGGGGTGCTGGCCGGCGCGGTCGGCGGCGGTGGCGGCGAAGGACTTCAGCTGGCGGTTCGACTCCTTGACCTCGGCGCGCTGGAGGTCGGTGAGGACCTGCTCGGGCTCGGGGATGCCGTCGCTGCTGAGGACGGTGCCGGTGGCGTCGATGACCGCGATGGAGCGGAAGTTGCCGAGGCTGATGCCGGGGAACTTGAGGCTGGTGGAGGTGACGAGCAGCTGCTGCGGCTGTCCCTTCCAGGCCAGCAGGGCGAAGGAGAGGAGGCGGGTCTCGCCGTTCTGGAGGCGGACCATGCGCGGGGCGAGGCCGTTCTCGGCGGCGAGCTTGGTGCGGTCGACGGCGGTCAGCGGCACGTTCTCGCCGCGGGCGGCGAGGAGTTTGCCGGACTGGATCTCGACGACGGCGCTGCCGGTCCACTTCTGGTAGACGTTGCCGATCTTGTCGAGGACGGCGTCGGCGGACACCGGGTCACCGGCGCTGAACAGGGCGGCGGTCCGCGTGAGGTCGGTGACCCCTTCGTCGACGGAGGCGCGCAGGGCGATGGCGCCGTCCTCGGCGAAGTGCTGCTGGGACGTCATGACGGCCTTCGGTACGCGGTCGTCGGAGACGCGTCCGAGGGTGAGGGCGGTGATGCCCGCGAGAGCGAGGAGCAGGGCCGACAGCACGGCGATGGGTGGACGTATGCCACCCAGCAGGGACATGTCGGCACGTCGGCGGACCTTGTGCCGCCGCTTCGTGCGCGAAGCGGCCAACGGAGGGCTCCTCTTCTCGGGGAACTGGCTGAAAGCAGGACTGGCTGAAAGCAGGACGGACCCCGCGTGCGCCTGAGCGCGGGCACGCGCGGAACGATCCGGAGGTCCGACTTCCGGAACTGGACAAGGGTTGTAAAGAAGTGAGCGATTGTGAGCCAAGTCACGCAGAAGCGGACGTTTGGTGATCAGAACCGGGTCACGACCGGGGCCGGGAGGGCCCCGCGCTCACTCCGGCAGGCTCTCCAGCGGGGCCAGGCCGTCGTCGGCCGCCCCGCGGTTCAGCATCGTGCCCTCGGTGCGCTCGAACGCGAGGCGGTAGCGGGCGCGCTGCTGCGCCGTCAGCCCACGGTCTTCGCGCAGGGCGGCGGCCACGTCGATCAGCCGGTGATCCTCGACAGCCCCCTCCGGCAGCTTGCCCGCCTCGTCCGGGTCCGGCGGGATCTCGGTGAAGGTCGGCACGTACCTGGCCCGCACGTCCCAGTCGCCGCCCGCGCGGGTGAACTCGAACCAGCCGATGACGCCCTCCTCGGTCAGGCCGGTGGGCACGTCGTGCCGGGCGACCTCGTTGCCGAGCCCGTAGGCGATCCAGGTGCCGTCCACCTTCTCCATCGGCTGGACGACGTGCGCGTGGTGGCCGATGACGAGGTTGATCCCGGTCCGCTCGGCGATCTGGCGGCCGAGCCGGAGCTGGGAGCGGCTCGGGTTCGGCTGGTTCTCACGGCCCCAGTGGATGGAGAGGATCACGACCTCGGCGCCGGCCGCGCGGGCCCGCTTCTCGGCGGCGGCGATCCGGTCCAGGTCGATCTCGTTGGCCAGCCAGGGCTTGTCCTTGGGGATCTCGTTCCCGTTGAAGCCGAACGCGTAGGCGATCTGGGCGACCTTCACACCCTTGACGTTCATGATCAGCGGCTTGGCGGCCTCGGCGGCGCTGCGCGCGGAGCCGGTGTGCTTCAGGCCCGCCGCGTCCAGCACGTTCAGGGTGTTCACGACGCCACCCACGCCGTGGTCCAGCGTGTGGTTGGAGGCGGTGGAGCAGGTGTCGTAGCCGATGTCCTTGATCGTCGTGGCGATCTGCGGCGGCACCCGGAAGGCGGGGAAGCTCTCGAAGGGGCCCTCCGGCCTGCCCGCGACCGGCTCGAAGTGACAGATCGCCAGATCGGCCTTGCTGATGACGGGCCGGACACCGGCCATCATGGGGCCGAAGTCGAGCCCCTTCTCGCCCTTGCCCGTCGCCTTCGCGTCCTTGCGGGCCTGCTCGGTGAGCTGGGGGTGGATGAGGATGTCGCCGGCGGCGGCGACGGTGAAGGTCGGCTTGCCACCCGCGGCGGCCTCGTCCTCGTCCGAACCGAACGGCCCGCAGGCCGCGGTGCCCGCGAGGAGGACGGCGAGAGCGGCGCCGGATATGCCGATGCGGCGGCGACGGGAGGCGGAGCGAGGGCGTCTGATCACCGAGCTATCTTTATACAACTATGACGGCCAACCGGACGAATACGGTAACAATTGCAATAATCCTCGGCCTCACCCTCGCCGCGAGCGCCCTGCTCACCGCCTGCGCCGGCGGCCGGGACGACACCGTGGACGCCTCCGACACGCGCGCCGACGCCCGTACGGGGACCGATCTGCTGGACCGGGTGACGGACTGGACGGCACGCTTCGGCCCGGACACGGGGTACCGCCCGCCCACCCGGCGCGACCGGACCGCGCTCGCGCACGCCGTCGGCCTGCTGCTCGACGGACGGCGCGGACAGGCCGAAAAGGCCTTGTCCGACGAGGACTTCACCCTGCGCACGGTCGTCGACGCCGCGCACGGGAAGCGGTACACGGAGATCGCCGACCGGTCCGACGAGGGGCCCGCGCCGCGCGGCTGGGGCCGGCTGTACGTCGCGGACGACGGCACGCCGAAGAACCGCCGCTGGACGGTGCAGGTCCCGCACCCGGTCGCGGACCGCGACACGGAGCGGGTCGGCGTGGGGGTCCTGCGCGGCACACCGGGCGGCATCCTGCTGATTGCAGGCGCGCATCGCAAAGCAGGTGTCGGGGACGCGGCGGACGTCGCGCACCGCCGGGACACCGTGTTCGACGCGATCGTCGACGAGCTGGCGGGGCGTTCGCTCCCCGCGGTGCAGGTGCACGGGTTCGCCGATTCCTCCGCTCCGGACGAGGACGTGATCGCCTCGACGGGCAGCGGCTCGATCGCCCGCCCGGAGGGCCGCCGGCTCGCGGACGCGCTGCGGCACGAGGGCTTCTCCGTGTGCCGTGCCTGGACGCGCTCCTGCCCCCTCGAGGGCCGGACGAACGTGCAGGGCCGCGGGGCGTCGGCGGACGGGGTGCCGTTCCTGCACGTCGAGCTGAGCAACCGGATCCGTACCGACGAGGGGCGCACCGCCCGCGCCGTCACCGCGCTCGGCCGGGTCACCGGGCAGTGGCGCCGAGGGGACGGCCGGTCGTGACGACGCTGGTGGTGGACGGTGCGAACGTGGTCGGGTCCGTCCCCGACGGGTGGTGGCGCGACCGCAAGGGCGCCGCGGTCCGGCTCCGCGGCCGCCTGGTGGACTACGCGGCCGCGCATCCGGGAACCGACGTGGTCCTGGTCGTCGAAGGGGCCGCGCGCGGGGTCGAGTCCGTGCCCGGGGTGCGGGTGGAGTCGGCGCCGGGCAGCGGGGACGACCACATCGTGGAGCTCGTGGAACGGCTCGGCGGGCCCTGCACCGTGGTCACCGCCGACCGTGAACTGCGCTCCCGGGTGGAGGCGCTGGGTGCGCGGACCGTGGGGCCGCGCACCGTGCGGCCCTAGGGTCTTTCGCTCCCTGATCCAGCCTGATCCAGACGAAAGACCCTAGAGCCGCCGCCAGTCGGGTGACAGGGTGAGGCCGGGCCCGTCCGGGTCCTGGCGGGTCAGGCGCGGCGCCCCGTCGGCGCCGCGGATCGCGACGACGACGCGGCCGAGGGCGTCGAGCGCCAGGGCCGGGTCGCCGGTGCAGGCCACGCCCGTGTCGGACCACCACATGCCGTGCTCCTCGGCCTCGGTGGCGCAGACGCCGAGCAGCAGCGTGCCGGCCGCCCCGCGCTGGGCGAGGACCGTGCAGTCCTGGCCGTCGACGCGGGCGCGCAGGGCCGCGAGGGCGCCGTCGCCGGGCGATCCGCCGAGCGGTAGGGCGGGCCCGCCGCGCCGGTGGGCCACGACCGAGGCGGAGTCCGGGTCGGTCCAGTAGTAGGTGAGGCGCCCGGGGCCGGTCTCCAGGGCCGTGCCGGACCCGGCCAGCGCCGCGCACTCCTGCGGGGCGTCCACGGGACTGAGGGCACCGTCCGGAACGTCCTGGACCCAGTGCCGTACGCCCTGATCCGAGGGCACGGCGACCTCCACGTGCCCGTCCGAGGTGGCCGCGGGGACCGGGCCGTCGCCGAGGCGGGAGCCGCGCAGGTCCTCCCAGCGCCCCCACGTGCCGTTCTTCTGCTCGCGGCGCAGCTGCAGCCCGCGCCCCGCGTTGCGCAGGAAGACGAAGACGGTGCCCCGGGTGTCGACGGCGGCGGTGGGCACGCCGGCCTTCCGGCCGTTCTCCGCGGTGCGGTACGGATTGCCCAGCGAGCGCCACTCGGTGACGGGGCGTCCGGACTGGTACTGGATGGCGTGCACGATCTCGACGCCGGGATCGTCGGCGCGCGGGCGCCGGGCGAAGAGGTGCACGATCCCGTCGGCGCCCTGCGCGATCACGTGGTCGGTCAGGTGCGCGGCCGGGAAGAAGTCGGGGCCGGTCCACTCGGGGCCGCCGGGCCGCCGCTCGGTCCAGCGCAGCAGCCCGTCGTCGGAGGGTGCGTGGAGGGTGAGTCTGCCGTCCTTGCCCCGGGTGAGCCAGCGGCCGCGGGCCGTCCCCGAGAGCGGGTGCCCTATCGCGTCCCCGGTGTCCTCGGCACTCGTGCCGCCGACGGCGCGGGCAAGGCCCGCGGAGTCCGTCCCCCTCCTCCGCATGGCTGGGTTCACCTTCCCGTTCCCGCCGCGTCGACTGCACGGCATCCCCGCTCGACGCGCCCATCATAGGCACGCGTCGAACGCTTCTGCGATCAGCGCTTGCCGGGGTTCAGGCGGCTGTTGCGGCGCCCGTAGAGGAAGTAGACGACCATGCCGATGACCATCCACACGCCGAAGCGGAGCCAGGTCTCGCCCGGCAGGTTCAGCATCAGCCACAGGGACGCGGCGATGGAGACGATCGGGAGGACCGGGACCCACGGGGTACGGAAGGCGCGGGGCAGGTCGGGGCGGGTGCGGCGCATCACCATCACGCCGACCGCGACGACGACGAAGGCGAACAGGGTGCCGATGTTCACCAGCGTCGCCAGCTCGTTGATGCTGGTGAAGCCGGCCACGATCGAGATGATCACGCCGAGCAGGATGGTCGGCCGGTACGGGGTGCGGAACTTCGGGTGGGTCTTGGAGAAGAAGCGGGGCAGCAGTCCGTCGCGGCTCATGGCGAAGAAGACGCGGGTCTGGCCGAGCAGCAGGATCAGACAGACCGTGGTGAGGCCGATGGCGGCGCCGAAACTGATCACGCCCGCGTAGAAGGGATGCCCGGCGGCCTTGAACGCGTCGGCGAGCGGGGCGCTGACGGACAGTTTCGTGTAGTGCTCCATGCCGGTGACGACGAGGGCGACGGCCACGTACAGGACGGTGCAGATGAGGAGCGAGCCGAGGATGCCGCGGGGCATGTCGCGCTGGGGCAGCTTGGTCTCCTCGGCCGCGGTGGCCACGACGTCGAAGCCGATGAAGGCGAAGAAGACGATGGACGCGGCGGTGAAGATGCCCATGACGCCGAAGTTGGTGGGCTCGTAGCCGAACATCAGCTGGACCAGCGGGGACGTCTCCCAGCCGCCGCCGGTCTCCGGGGTGACGGCCTTGGGGATGAACGGCTTGTAGTTGTCGCCGACGATGAAGAACAGGCCGGCGACGATCACGATCATCACGACGGTGACCTTGATGGCGACGACCAGCGCGGTGATCCGCGCGGACAGCTTCATGCCGAGGACCAGGACCGCGGTCAGGACGAGGACCAGGATGAAGGACAGGATGTCGAAGGTGCCGCCCGGCACGTCCGGCCCTTCGAGTGACGCCGGTAGGTGCCAGCCGATGTTGTCCATCAGGGAGCGCACGTAGCCGGACCAGCCGACGGCGACCACCGCCGTGCCGAGCGCGAACTCGAGGACCAGGTCCCAGCCGATGATCCAGGCGGGCAGCTCGCCGATGGAGGCGTACGCGAAGGTGTACGCGGATCCGGCGACCGGCACGGTGGACGCGAACTCCGCGTAGCACAGCGCCGCGAGCGCGCAGACGATGCCGGCGGCGACGAAGGCCAGCGCGGTCGCGGGTCCCGCGTTCTCCTTGGCCACCTTGCCGGTGAGCACGAAGATGCCGGTGCCGATGATGACGCCGACGCCGAAGACGGTCAGGTCCCAGGCGGACAGGGACTTCCTGAGCGCGTGCTCCGGTTCCTCGGTGTCGCGGATCGACTGCTCGACCGACTTGGTCCGGAACAGGGACTGGTTCCCGTTCCCGTTCGACTGCTGGTCGACGCTCATCGGCGTACCTCCGTACCCATGGCCGTACGCCCATGATTGGGGCAGTCGGCGACGGGCGCGCGTCGAGACCGGGGCCTTTCACACGATCGGGCCGGTCGTGACCTCCTGTGGAGGTCACGCCGGCCCGGGGGCGTGCGCGGGTGCGGGTCAGTCGCGGGCGGGCTCCGCGACGGGGGCCGTCTCGCGCTCGTAGCGGCCGTCGAGCTTCGCCACGAGACCGGTGACCTGGCGGGCGATGTCCGGGGCGGTCAGGCCGATCTCGGCCATGATCTCCTTGCGGGAGGCGTGGTCGAGGAAGCGCGGCGGGATGCCGAAGTCGCGCAGCGGGACGTCGACGCCCGCGTCGCGCAGCGCCTGGGCGATGGCGGAGCCGACGCCGCCGACCCGCGAGTTGTCCTCGACGGTGACGACGACCCGGTGGCGCTCGGCCATCGGGGCGAGGGCCTCGTCGACCGGCTTGACCCAGCGGGGGTCGACGACGGTCGTGGTGATGCCCTGTTTGTCGAGCAGACCGGCGATCTCCAGGCACATCGGGGCGAGCGCGCCGACGGAGACGAGCAGGACGTCGGGCCGGTCGCTGCCGGGCTCGCGCAGGACGTCCATGCCGCCGGCCTTGCCGACGGCCTCGACGGCGGGGCCGACGGCGCCCTTGGAGTAGCGCACGACGGTCGGCGCGTCCTCGACCTGGACGGCCTCGCGCAGCTGGGCGCGGACCTGGTCGGCGTCGCGCGGGGCGGCGATGCGGATGCCGGGGACGACCTGGAGGATCGACATGTCCCACATGCCGTTGTGCGAGGCGCCGTCCGTTCCGGTGATGCCCGCCCGGTCCAGGACGAAGGTGACGCCGCACTTGTGCAGGGCCACGTCCATGAGGAGCTGGTCGAAGGCGCGGTTGAGGAACGTCGCGTAGACGGCGAAGACCGGGTGCAGTCCGCCCGCGGCGAGGCCGGCCGCCGAGGTGGCGGCGTGCTGCTCGGCGATGCCGACGTCGTAGACCCGCTCGGGGAACTCCTCGGCGAACTTCTTCAGGCCGACGGGCTGGAGCATCGCGGCGGTGATCGCGACGATGTCCTCGCGCTCGCGGCCGAGGCGGACCATCTCGTCGCCGAAGACGGAGGTCCAGTCGGCGCCGGACGCCTTGATCGGCAGGCCGGTGTCGGGGTGGATGGGGCCGATGCCGTGGAAGCGGTCGGCCTCGTCCTCGACGGCCGGGCGGTAGCCGCGGCCCTTCTCGGTGAGGCAGTGCACGATCACGGGGCCGCCGAAGCGCTTGGCGCGGGTCAGCGCGGACTCCAGGGCCTCGATGTCGTGGCCGTCGATCGGGCCGACGTACTTGAGGCCGAGGTCCTCGAACATGCCCTGGGGCGAGATGAAGTCCTTGAGGCCCTTCTTGGCACCGTGCAGGGTCTCGTAGAGCGGCCGCCCGACGACGGGGGTGCGCTCGAGGATGTCCTTGCCGCGGGCCAGGAAGCGCTCGTAGCCGTTCGTGGTGCGCAGGGTGGCCAGGTGGTTGGCGAGGCCGCCGATCGTGGGGGCGTAGGAGCGCTCGTTGTCGTTGACGACGATGACGAGGGGGCGGTCCTTGGCGGCCGCGATGTTGTTGAGCGCTTCCCAGGCCATGCCGCCGGTGAGGGCGCCGTCACCGATCACGGCGACGACGTGGTCGTCGGCGCGGCGCAGCTCGTTGGCCTTGGCGAGGCCGTCGGCCCAGCCGAGGACGGTGGAGGCGTGCGAGTTCTCGATGAGGTCGTGGTCCGACTCGGCCTGCGCCGGGTAGCCGGACAGGCCGCCCTTCATCTTCAGCTTCGAGAAGTCCTGGCGGCCGGTGAGCAGCTTGTGCACGTAGGACTGGTGGCCGGTGTCCCACAGGACCTTGTCCTTGGGCGACTCGAAGACGCGGTGCAGGGCGATCGTCAGCTCGACGACGCCGAGGTTGGGGCCGAGGTGGCCGCCGGTCTTCGAAACCGCGTCCACGAGGAAGGTCCGGATCTCTCCCGCCAGCTGGTCCAGCTGCTCCAGGCTGAGCCGGTCCAGATCGCGCGGTCCCGTGATGCGGGTCAGCAGCGGCACCCGTGCCTCCTTGCAATAGAGCTATTCGAGCCGTTCCGGGCTTGTCCAGTCTAATGTTCCGCCTTTGCGCGGGACGCACCGGCGGTGAGGTGTACGTCACGCGTTCGGCTGTACCCCATAGCGGCGTTCCTACGACATGACTGTGCCCGGCACCGTCGTTGGCGCCGGGCACAGGTCTCCGGAGAGCGTCACACCCTCCCGAAAAGGAGACCAAAGCATCCAAATCAAACTTTAATACCGAAAAAGCCGAGCTTGTACTAGCCGATCAGTCAGGACTCAGTCCAGTCTGAGCACAGGTCCAAAGGCTCATCGCCCTCATATTTCCCCACCTGAACACCAACATCAGTGATACCGCCACCGTCGCTCGCATACGTATCCTTGAAGATATAGCCATTATCGGCACCATCAAGGTCCTTATACCAACTCCAGTATTTGATCTCTCCAGATGCATTCTTCGTCAAGAGACGAGCCCGAGCATGGTGACCATCCGCCTCCGTATCAGAAACGCCAATCCGAAGATCAATACGAGTTGAACTGACCGGAGTGTAGTTCACGTAGCCCTCAGCCCCATAAACAGAGCATTGGAGATGGCGGGTGTAAGCGCTGGCAGGCGAGGCAGAAATCCCGACCACTACAGCCGAAACCACACCCACCATAGTCGCCTTAACTCTGAAGCCCGACACTCCACACCCCTAAACTCAAGTTAAATCAACGAAAATAAGCATCACTGATTCAACACGAAGCATGTGGATCACGCAAGCCCCAGCCTCGAACTCTTCACCCGAGGAATGAGCCACCGAAGGGTGGGATACACCTACCTCAAAGAGGATATGCACAACAAAGGCGGATTGCCCCATAAATTCACACACTGAGGCAATCCGTAATCCGAACCGGATGGCTTGCTAGGCGCGACCGGCCGACTTCTGGGTCTTGCGGGTGATCGAGTCGATGACGACCGTGGCGAGAAGCACACCACCGGTGATCATGTACTGGATCGGCGTCTCGATGCTGTTCAGGGAAAGGCCCGACTGGATGGACTGGATCACCAGCACACCGAGCAGCGCGTTCCAGACCCGGCCCCGGCCGCCGAAGAGGCTGGTACCGCCGATGACAGCCGCCGCGATGACGTTCATCAGCAGGTCGCCGGTGCCCGCGCCCTGGTTCGCGGCGTCGATCTTGGAGGCCCAGAAGAGGCCGCCGACCGCGGCGAAGAAGCCGGAGATCGCGAAGACCGAGATGCGCACCGCAGAGACGTTGATACCCGCGCGGCGGGACGCCTCGACGCTGCCGCCGAGCGCGAAGACCTTGCGGCCGTACGAGGTGCGGCGCAGCAGGAAATCGCTGCCCACGAGGGCGATGGCGAACAGCAACGTCGCGAGCGGCAGGCCCTGGTACTGGTTGAAGATCACAGCGGTGCCGAAGGCACCGATCGCGAGCAGGCCCGTACGCAGCAGGATGTCGCTCAGCGGTCGCGACGGGATGCCTGCGGCCTCGCGTCGGCGGTTGCTGAGGAAGACCGGCACGAAGTACGCGACGACCGCGAGAAGCGCGAGGCCGTAGGCCGCGGCGACATCGGAGAAGTAGTACTTGGTGAGGTTGCCGACGATGCCGTCGTACGGAGTGTTGATCGTGCCGTTGGAGCCCAAGATCTGGAGCATGAAGCCGAGCCAGAACAGCAGGCCGGCCAGAGTGACGGCGAAGGCGGGGGCGCCGATGCGGGCGAAGAAGAAGCCGTGGACGGCTCCGATGACGGCACCGGCCGCGAGCGCGGCGAGAACCGCGAGCCAGGGGTTGATCCCGTGGGTGACGCTCATCACGGCGAAGATCGCGGAGGAGACACCGGAGACGGAGCCGACCGACAGGTCGATCTCCCCGAGCAGCAGCACGAAGATGATGCCGATCGACATCATGCCGGTGGCGACCATGTTGACGAAGACGTCGTTGAGGTTGCCCGCGCTCAGGAACCGCGAGTCCAGGCTCTGGAAGATCGCGCAGATGACGATCAGGCCGATGACGACCGGGATCGCGCCGAGCTCACCGGCGCGCATCTTGCGCCTGAACTCGCTGATGTAGCCCGCGAAGCCCTGCTCGCGCACCAGCAGCCGGGGGTCGACGGCGGTGACGGCGTCGGCCGCGGCGGCCGGGGCTGCCACGGAGCCTTCGGGGGCTGCCTTGGTCTTGTCGATGCTCACTTCTGAGCCTCCGCGTTGCTGCGCGCCGCACGACGGGTCACGGCGTTGTCCGTGGCACCGGTGATGGCGGAGATGATCTCTTCCTGCGAGGTGCTCTTAACCTCGAACACACCGTTGTTGCGGCCGAGCCGCAGTACGGCGACCTTGTCGGCGACGGCCTTCACATCGGCCATGTTGTGGCTGATGAGGATGACCGCGTGCCCGCGCTCGCGCAGCCGCTCGACGAGGTCGAGGACCTGGGCGGTCTGCTCGACGCCGAGGGCGGCGGTGGGCTCGTCGAGGATGACCAGCTTGGGCTCGCCGAGCATGGAGCGGGCGATGGCCACGACCTGGCGCTGACCGCCGGAGAGCGAGGCGATCGGGATGCGCACGCTCGGGATGCGGATCGACAGGGTCTTGAGCAGCTCCATGGAGCGCCGCTCCATCTCGACCTCGTCGAGCACGCCGCGCCGCTTGAGCTCACGGCCGAGGAACAGGTTGCCGACGACGTCGATGTTGTCGCACAGCGCGAGGTCCTGGTAGACGGTCGCGATGCCGAGGTTCTGGGCGTCGTGCGGCTTGTTGACCGTGACGGGCTTGCCGTCCCACTCGATGACACCGTCATCGATGGGGTGCACGCCGGCGATCGTCTTGACCAGGGTGGACTTACCGGCGCCGTTGTCGCCGACGAGGGCGACCACCTCTCCGGCGTGGACCTCGAGCTCGACGTCGGTGAGCGCCTGGACGGCACCGAATCGCTTCGAGACCCCGCGCAACGCCAGCACAGGCGTAGCGGACACGTGAACCATCTCCTTCGCCGCCAAAGGCCTGACCCGGCGGGAGGTTGTACCAGGAAGAATGAGGGGGGTGCTGTTCCGTCCGGCGCCTCGCCGTTGAGCTTTGCGGGGCTGTCGGCGGCGGGGCGCCGGACGTGTTTTCCACGGGAGCGCTGCTTCACTGAGCACGCAAGTCCCGTAAGAGATCAGGTCGTTGAGCCGCGACGGCGGCTCAGGCCCGGAGTGGGTTACTTCAGGCCGGCCTTGTCACAGGCGGCCTTGTACGCCGACGTGCAGATCTCGTCGAGGGTGTAGTAGCCCTCCTTGACGACCGTGTCCTTGATGTTGTCCTGGGTCAGGGAGACGACCGGGACGATGACCGCGGGGATGCCCTTGTCGGTGTCGCTGTCGACGGTGCCGGTGGCGATGGAGCTGTCGAGCTTGCCGTCCTTGGCGATCGAGACAGCCATCTTGGCGACGGTCTCGGCCTCCTGCGGGTACGACTTGAAGACGCTCATGTACTGCTCGCCCGACACGATGCGCTGCACACCCGCGAGCTCGGCGTCCTGGCCGGTGACCGGCGGGAGCTTGGAGACGCCGTGGCTCTTCAGGGAGGTGATGATGCCGCCCGCCATGCCGTCGTTGGCGGAGTAGACGCCCTTGATCTTGCCCTTGCCGAGCGAGGAGATGGCGCCGTCCATGTTGGTGGCGGCGTTCTCCGGCTTCCACTCCTTGGTGTCGTAGGACTTGGCGATGTCCACCTTGCCCTTGAGGACGGAGAGGGCGCCCTTCTTGAAGTCGGCCGCGTTCGGGTCGGTGCTCGCGCCGTTCATCATGACGATCTTGCTGCTGGGCTTGGCGTCCCCGCCCATGGCCTTCAGCAGGGCCTCGCCCTGGGTCTTGCCGACCTCCTGGTTGTCGAAGGAGGTGTACGCGGCGATCGGACCCTGCGCCAGGCGGTCGTAGGCGACGACCGGGATGCCCTTGTCCTTGGCCTTCTTCACGCCCGAGGCGACGGCCTTGTAGTCGACCGCGTCCAATATCAGGACGTCGACCTTCTTGGTGATCATCGTGTCGATCTGCTGCGACTGCAGGCTGGCGTCCTGCTTGGCGTTGAGGTAGTCGACCTTGCCCTTGCCGTTGGTCAGGTCGCTGATCTGCTTCTCGATGATCGGCTTGTCGAACTTCTCGTAGCGAGCCGTCTGGTTCTCCGGCAGCAGCAGGCCGACGGTGATGGCGTCGCCCTTCTTGCCGGCGGTCTTCTCGGTGTCGCTCTTGTCGCCCGACTCCTTCGCGCTGCCACAGGCGGCGAGGGACACGGCCATGGCAGTGGCACAGAACGCAACGGCGGCACGACGCATACGCGTGTTCACTTCAGAAACCTCCCTGACGAGGCCGCGACGTTGCGGCCGAGGTAGCGGAAAGTCAACTCGGCCGCAACATCATCGTCAAGGAGTAAATCCTTAACGAGATGGCAACGGTGTCATGTGTTCTCTAAGTGAAGACAGGCGTGGGCGCGGACGCGGTGCCGTCCAAAAGGGTTGAATCCCCCATCTCGCTGAGGGCCAGGGCGAGCGCCCCGAGCACCTCCGCGCGACCACCCAACGCTCCCGGCAGGACCGAGAGTTGACGCGCGGCGCTCGGGATCGCGTAGCGGCTCACCGACTCCCTTATGGGGCCGAGGACCAGCTCCCCGGCCTCCGCCAGATCGCCGCCGAGGACGACCCGGGAGGGGTTCAGCAGATTGCAGAGATTCGCGACGCCGGAGCCGATGTGACGGCCCACGTCGGCGATGACCCGGCGGCAGCCCGGGTCGCCGTCCCGGGCGAGCCGTACGACGCCCTCCATGGTCAGGTCGGTGCCGTGGCTCGACTGGAGCAGCTGGAGCACGTAGCGCGCCGCGGTGAAGGTCTCCAGGCAGCCGCGGTTGCCGCAGCGGCAGACCGGGCCCGACTCGTCCAGCGTGATGTGCCCGATCTCGCCCGCCGTGCCGCCCGGGCCGCGGTAGATCGAGCCGTCGATCACCAGACCGGCGCCGACACCGCTCGCGACCTTGATGTACGCCAGGTCCCGCACCCCGCGCCCGCTGCCCCAGACGAGCTCGCCGAGGGCGCCCAGGTTCGCGTCGTTGTCGACGTGCACGGGCACGCCCAGGCGGCGGCCCAGCTCCTCGGCGGGCTTGGTGCCGGTCCAGCCCGGCAGGATGGACGTGGAGCCGAGCGTGCCGCTCTCCACGTCGATCGGGCCCGGGACGCCGAGTCCGACGCCCGCGACCTTGGAGCGGTCCACGCCGGTCGCCGCGACCAGGCGCTCGACCAGCTGCTCGGCGCGGTCGAAGCCCTGCGCGGCGCTCGCGTCGACGTCCAGCGGCTCGGCCTCCTCGGCGAGCACCTGGTGGGCCAGGTTGCCGATCGCGACGCGCAGGTGCGTGTGGCCGAAGTCGACGCCGATGACGATGCCCGCGTCACCGCTGAGCGACACGCTGCGGGCCCTGCGTCCGCCGGCCGAGGTGGGCGTGACCTCGACCGTCCCCCCGTCCTTCAGCTCCCGGACGATGTTGGAGACGGTCGCCGCGGACAGACCCGTCGTACGGGCGATCTCGGCCTGCGTGAGCGATCCGGCGAGGCGCACGGCGCGCACGACCCGCTCCAGATTGGCCCGGTGCAGCGACGACTGCGACCCCGGAGTCTCCATTGACTCATCCCACCCTTTAGCCCTTTGGCGGGCGGCCCCCGTGAATGAGCCGTCCGTGGCCCGCGTCACACGGACAGTGACCGGGCCTTGTACAAGTTATGAACTCCAAGCTCCGCTGAAGGGGCCCATGGCGTCAAGCCCTTGACAGAAATCGGTTCCTATACCGATACGCACGTAAGACAGGGGTGGGGGGGGGGGGGGGGGGGGGGGGGGGGGGGGGGGGGGGGGGGGGGGGGGGGGGGGGGGGGGGGGGGGGGGGGGGGGGGGGGGGGGGGGGGG
>NZ_JBITJS010000020.1:0-164735 GCF_044460245.1 Streptomyces sp. NPDC050145
CGGCAAGCACCGCATCATGCACGAGGAGAAACTCGCCGAGGCCAAGGAACGCCTCGACGAGGCCGTCGAAGCGGTCCGCGACGACGACGAGATCCACATCGACCTGCCCAGCACCGCGGTCCCCCAGGGCCGCACCGTCCTCACCCTGCGCGACCTGGAGCTGGCCTACGGGGCGCGCGTGGACGGCGAGTTCGAACTGCGCGGCCCCGAGCGGATCGCGCTGGTCGGACGCAACGGCGCGGGCAAGACGACCCTGCTGCGCACCATCACCGGGGAACTGGCCCCGGTGGCGGGCGAGGCGACCGCCCATGTGCCGCTGCGTTTCCTGCCCCAGCGGCTCGACGTGCTCGACGAGGAGGCGAGCGTCGCCGACAACGTGGCCCGGTTCGCCCCGGACGCCACCAACAACCGGATCCGCTCGCGCCTCGCCCGGTTCCTCTTCCGCGGCGCCAAGGCCGACCAACAGGCCGGGACGCTGTCCGGAGGCGAACGCTTCCGGGCCGCCCTCGCCGCGCTCATGCTCGCCGAGCCCGCCCCGCAGCTCCTCATGCTGGACGAGCCGACGAACAACCTCGACATGGCCAGCATCCGCCAGCTCACCACCGCCCTGGCGTCCTACGAAGGCGCCCTGGTCGTGGCCAGCCACGACCTGACCTTCCTGGACTCCATCGGCATCACCCGCTGGATCCTCCTGGACGGCGAGCTGCGCGAGACCGACCCCGAGGAGGTGAGGGCGCTCCGGTGAACCCGTGCACGGGGCCCACCGGAGCGGCGGCGGGTCAGGGCGTCATACGGACGACCTGGCCCGTCTCCAGCGCCACGTGCACCGCCCCGTCCGGCGCCACGGCCAGACCGTGCGGTTCGGCGCCGGGGCCGGGCAGTTCGTACTCCTCGACGCGCCCGTCGGGCGTGATCGAGCCGACCCGGCCGGTGGCCCACTCGGTGAACCAGCACACGCCCCGGCCGGGATCGGCGGCGACCGCGTGCGGGCGGCAGGCACGGTCCGGGAGCGGAAACTCCCGGACCGTGCCGTCGGTCGCCATCCGCCCGATCTGACCCGCGCCGATCTCCACGAACCACAGCGCCCCGTCCGCCCCGGCCGTGATCCCGACCGGCGCCGCCTGCGCGGTCGGCAGGGCGTGGACCGTGACGTCCCCGCCGAGCCCGATCCGGCCGATCGCGTCCGCCCGGTTGAGCGTGAACCACAGCGCGTCGTCGGGTCCGGCCGTGATGAACGAGGGGAACGCGCCCGACAACGGCAGCTCGAACCGGCCCACTTCACCGTCCACCGTGATCCGGCCGATCCGGTCGGTGTTCATCTCGGTGAACCACAGAGCGCCGTCCGCACCCGCCGCGATCCCGAACGGCCCGCCGTCCGGAGCCGGGCCCGCGTAGGAGGAGGACTTGCCGTCCACGGTGATCCGCCCGATGCGCCCGTCCCGGGCCCGCGTGAACCACAGGGCGCCGTCCGGGCCCGACGTGATGACCGACGGGCCGCAGGACTCCGAGTCGAGGGCGTGCCGCTCCAGCCCGCCCGACCCGGTCAGCCGCGCGATGCCCCCGCAGTGGACGAGCGTGCACCACAGGGCGCCGTCCGGGCCGGTGGTGAGGGAGTAGGGGCCGGACGGACGCGAGGGTCCGCGACATGCACCTGCTCGAAGACGACACCGGACCGGGACATGGGTGGCTCCTTGCCTGAGGGGATGGGGGGAGAGAAGGAGAAGGAGAAGGAGAAGTGGCGGGTGGTACGGGCGGCTCAGACGCGGACGGCCTGGGCCGCAGACGACGACACCGTCAGCCGTCTGCCCCGCCACCGCTCGCGCAGCAGCCGGTCGTGGCTGACCACCACGAGCGCGCCGTCGAAGCCGAGCAGCGCCGCCTCCAGCTCCTCCACCAGCGCGGGGGAGAGATGGTTGGTCGGCTCGTCCAGGAGCAGGACGTCCCAGGACCGGGTCACCAGGCGGGCCAGGGCGAGGCGCTGCCGCTGCCCGGTGGACAGCCCCCGCACCGGCACCGAGAGCTGCTCCTCGTCGAACAGGCCCAGGGAGAGCAGCAGTTCACGGTGCTCGTCGGCGGGCCCCGTACGGCCGCGCGCGAACGCGGTCAGGAGCGTCTCCCCGGGCCGGCCCGGCTCCGGCTCCTGCGGCAGATGGCCCACGCGCCCCTGGCGGGTGACCGTGCCGGTGTCCGGGGCGAGACGCCCGGCCAGGACGTCCAGGAGCGTGCTCTTGCCCGCCCCGTTCGGCCCCGTGATCAGCAGCTTCTCCCCGGCGTCGAGCGTGAGGCCGATCGGGCTCAGACGTCCCCCGACGCCGACACCGGCCGCGTCGAGCGCACAGCCGCGCACCTGCCCGGACCGCATCGCGGGCGCGAAGTGCAGCGGGTCGGGCGGCGCCGGCACCGGCCGTTCGAGCAGCCGGCGCAGACGTTCCTCGGCCTGCCGCACCCGGCTGGCCAGCGACTGCTGCACCCGCCCGGCCGCCCGGTCGTAGGCCATCTTGTTGCCGTCCTTCATGGCCCGCCCCGGCGCCACCCTGCGGGCGGTCGTCGCGGCCGCCTCGCGCAGCCCGGCCACGTCCGTCTCCCACTGCGCGTGCGCCTGCGCCCAGCGCTCGCGGGCCGCGGCCTTCTCCGTGAGATAGCCCGCGTAGCCGTTGCCGTAGCGGACGACGGTGCGGCGGTCGGCGTCCACCTCGAGCAGCGTCGTCGTCACCCGCTCCAGGAACATCCGGTCGTGCGAGACCGCGACCGTCGTGCCGCGGCGGGTGCGCAGATGCTCCTCCAGCCAGTGCAGAGCGCCGTCGTCGAGATGGTTGGTGGGCTCGTCGAGCAGCAGCACCTCGGGGCCCGCCGCGAGGACGGCCGCGAGCCGCAGCCGCACCTGCTCGCCGCCCGACAGGCTCCCGACGCCGCGGGCGCGCTCCAGCAGGCCGAGACCCAGCCCGTGCAGGGCGCGCTCCACACGGGCGTCCGCCTCGTAGCCGCCCCGCAGTTCGAACGCCGTCGACAGCTCCCCGTACTCGGCGAGGACGCTCTCGTCGCCGTCGGCCATCGCGGCCTCCAGGCGGCGCATCCGCTCCTCGACGGCGCGCAGATCGCCCAGGGCGCGGTCGATCACGTCCTGGACGGTGAGCTCCGGCGGGAGCCGCTCGGACTGCGCGAGATGGCCGACACCGCCGTCCGCGCGGACGACGACCTCGCCCTGGTCGCACTCCTCGACCCCGGCCAGCAGACGCAGCAGGGTGCTCTTTCCCGAACCGTTCTCCCCGATGATCCCGACGCGCTCACCCACCGGGAGCGAGCACGTGACGTCGTCGAGGACGACGCGGCCGTCGAAGGCCTTGGTGACGGAACGGACGCTGATCTGCGTGGGCATGCCCCTCCACGAATACGACTACGAGTGTGTTCAGACGCTTGCACGGGGTCGTTGCCGCGAGCAACCGGAGCGTCACATACCGGCCATCACGGGCGGGCGTCCGGCACCGACGGCCGTCACCCCCGCGAACAGGTCGTCCTCCGGCAGGGCGACCGGCACCAGCGAGCGCGCCAGGGTGTAGTCCTCGGTCGGCCACACCTCCTGCTGCAACCACGTCGGCACCGCGAACCACACCCCGTCCGGATCCACCTGCGACACATGTGCCCGCAACGCCCGGTCCCGCACGGGGAACCACGCGGCGCAGGGCACCCGGGTCGTGATGTCCGGGCGGCGCACCGGCTCGCAGGGCAGCGGCGCGTACGGCGCCGTACTGCCGCGCCGCAGCAGCGCACGGTGCAGCGCCGCACTGCGCTCCGGGTGCGAGCCGTGGTTGTAGTACAGCTTCAGCGGCTGCCAGGGCGGCCCCGCCCCGGGATGCGCGCCGCCGTCACCCGCCGCCTCGAACGCGGCCACCGCGATCCGGTGCGCCATCACGTGGTCGGGGTGCGGATAGCCGCCGTCCTCGTCGTACGTCGTCACGACGTGCGGCCGGAACCGGCGCACAAGCCGCACCAGCCGGCCCGTCGCCGCGTACGGGTCGGCCCGGGCGAAGCAGTCGGCGGGCAGCGGCTCGCCGTGCTCCGGCAGCCCGGAGTCCCGGTAGCCGAGCCGGCACTGGCGCACCCCGAGGATGCGCCGGGCGCGCGCCATCTCGCGGGCGCGGACCGCCGCCATGTCCACCGGTCCCGGCGGCCGCGGACAGGACGGGTTGAGGAAGGAACCCCGTTCGCCGCCCGTGCACGTGACCACCAGCACGTCCGCGCCCTCCGCCGCGTAGCGCGCCATCGTCGCCGCGCCCTTGCTGGATTCGTCGTCGGGGTGCGCGTGCACCGCCATCAGCCGTGGCCGGGCGGCGCCCTGCGCGAGAGCTCCGGACATCCGTACTCCTCCCTGGATCCGCGATCCTGGACGTCCCCGGGGCGACGCTAGGAACCGCGACCGGAGCGACCCTCGAGAACGCCCGGAGCGTGCCGCGAGAACCGCTGCAGAATCCGGGCCGAGGGCGAGCGGATGCGTAGGGTCCGCGGCAGTGCGGGGTCCGGGGGACGGGCCGCGTGGCGGAGCCGAGGGGGAAACATGAGCAGCACGTCCGTGCGCCTGTTCTGTCTGCCGTACTGCGGTGCCTCGGCGGGCGTCTATCTGCCCTGGCGCGACCGGCTCGCGCCGCATCTGACCGTCACCCCCCTCGAACTGCCGGGCCGGGGCGCCCGGCTGGGCAAGGACCCGTGCTCCACCATGGAGGCGCTGCTGCACGACCTGGTGCCCACGGTGGCCCGCCTGTGCGACCGCCCGTTCGCCCTCTACGGCCACGGGCTCGGCGCCCTGCTGGCCTACGAGATCGCGGCGCGCCTCGAATGGGACCACGAACTCGTCGCCGAACGCCTCTACGTGTCCGGCCAGGCGGCCCCGCACCTGCCGATCCGTCAGGACCCGCTCTCCGGCCTCCCGGACGACGCGTTCCTCGCCGCGGCCGCCCGCCACCCCGGCGTCCACCCCGGCGTCCTCGGGGACCCGGCACTGGCCCGGCTCCAACTGCCGGTGCTGCGCGCCGACTTCGCGCTCACCGAGGCGTACGAGGAGGGGCTCGACAACAGCGTGCACGCGCCGCTCACCGCGACGGCGGGCCTCGACGACCCGACGGTCCTCGGCGAGGAGCTGAGTGCCTGGCGGGCCTACACGCGCCGTTCCTTCCGCCTGCGCCGGTTCACCGGCGGCCACTTCCACTGGCGGGCCCAGGAGCAGCCGCTGCTCGACATGTTCGTCGAGGACCTGTCGCGCAGGAACGACGCGCACCACCGGTTCCCGGTGGCGGAACGGACCTTCTGAAGCGCGGGCCTTCTGAAGCGCGGACCTTCTGAAGCCCCATGAGAGCATGACGCCCCCGAACAGACCGACGCGAAGGCTGGCATGACGACTGATCAGATCCACATCGCGTTCCTGCGCGCCGTCAACGTGGGCAGCCGCAAGGTCGAGATGGCCCGGCTGCGCGAGGTGCTCACCGGGCTCGGCCTCGGCTCCGTGCGCACCTACATCGCGAGCGGGAACGCCTTCTTCACCAGCGCGGACAGCGACCCCGAGCGCCTCGTCGCCCTCATCGAGCGAGGCCTCGAGGACGCCTTCGGATTCGAGATCCCCACGATCCTGCGCACGGCGGACCAACTGCGCGCGGAACTGGCGGCCGCGCCGTTCGACGGGGCCGGCCCGGCCGCGGACGAGCGCTTCTCCATGCTCTACGGATCGGCGCCGCTGACCGGCACCGACCTCCCCGTCCGTTCCCCCAAGGGCGACTGGGAGATCCTGGGCACGCACGACGGCACGGCGTACGTGCGCTGGCGGCTGCTGGGCGGCCGCCCCGTCAACCCCGCCCCCGTCATCGAGAAGATGTTCGGGGTCCGGGCGACGGGCCGGTTCTTCCACACCTCGCAGAAGATCCTGGCCGCCGCCGAGAAGAACTGACCTACGGGAGCTCGACGGTCAGGTCCAGGGTGCCGTGGCCGAGGGAGCCCTCGCCGCTGATGCCCGCCAGCTCACCCGTACCGGAGCCGGGCACGATGCCCGCCCACGTCACCGGCTCACCGCTGCCGACCTGGGTCGCCCGGTGCTCGAGCACGAACGTGCCCGTGCGCCCGCCCACCGTGCCGGTGACCCGCTCCTGCGCCACGTACGCGGCACCGCCAGGCCCCTGGGTCGTCGCCATGTGACCGGTGGCCGTGCCGAGCACATCGCCCTCCGTGTACGTCTTGGCGAGCTCGACGCGGGCCGTGACCGGACCGCCGTCGACCTTCTCGTCGTCCACGCCGTCCCACACGTCGACCACGAACGTGGCCTGAATCCGTAGCTGAGTCATGGGCGGGAGTATCCCGGCGCGACCTCCCCTCCGATGCTCCCGATTGAGCAGGCACGCGGCGCGCGGATCGCTAGCGTGACGCCGCGTCACGGCGGGAACCCCGAGGAGGCGGTCGACAGTGAGCACCGAAGTGGAAGCATCGAGCGAGCACCCGCAGGCGGCACCGGCCGCCTACCCCTTCACCGGCGGGGAGGGGCTCGAGCTCTCGTACTCGTACATCAAGCTCATCGAGGACGGCGCCCCGATCCGCGTCCAGCTGCCGTTCGGCGAGCCCGCCTGGCTCGTCACCCGGTACGAGGACGCCCGCTTCGTCCTGACCGACCGGCGCTTCTCCCGCAACGAGGCCACCCGGCGGGACGAGCCGCGCATGACCCCCCGGCCCGTGCCCGAGTCGATCCTGACGATGGACGCGCCGGACCACACGCGGCTGCGCACCCTGGTGTCCAAGGCGTTCACCCCGCGCCGCGTCGAGGGCAAGCGCGCCTGGATCGGCGAGCTGGCCGCCGGACTCGTCGACGACATGAGGGCCGCGGGCCCGAGCGCCGAACTCGTCGGCTCCTACGCGCTCGCCATCCCGGTCACCGTGATCTGCGAACTGCTCGGCGTGCCCGCCGAGGACCGCGCACAGCTGCGCGCCTGGTGCGACGCCGCGCTGTCCACGAACGAGCTGACCGACGAAGAGTGCGTGCAGAGCTTCATGGATCTGCAGAAGTACTTCGAGGACCTGATCGCGCAGCGCCGCGAGACGCCCCGCGACGACCTCACCAGCGCCCTCATCGAGGCCCGCGACGCCCACGACCGGCTGGACGAGCAGGAGCTCATCGGGCTGTGCATCGCGACGCTCATCGGCGGCTTCGAGACGACCGCGAGCGAGATCTCCAACTTCGTCCACGTGCTCCAGCAGCGCCGCGAGCTGTGGACGCGCCTGTGCGAGAACCCCGACTCGATCCCGGTCGCCGTCGAGGAACTGCTGCGCTTCGTGCCCTTCGCCGCCAACGGCATCTCCCCGCGCTACGCCCTGGAGGACCTCACCGTCGGCGAGACCCTCGTCCGGGCCGGCGAACCGGTCGTCGTGGACACGAGCATCGTCAACCGCGACGAGAACGTCTTCGAGAACGGCCACGAGGTCGTCCTCGACCGCGCCGACAACCGGCACATGGTCTTCGGCCACGGCGCCCACCACTGCCTGGGCGCGCACCTGGCCCGCGTCGAGCTCCAGGAGGCGCTGAAGGCACTCGTCGTCGGCATGCCGGGACTGCGCCTGAACGGCGAGATCACCTGGAAGTCGGACATGATCATCCGCGCTCCGAAGACGCTGCCCGTCACCTGGTGACCGGGGACCGCCCCGGCCGGGGCGGATCCGCCGCCGAACATGCGCTGTATTGAGCATCGCTTCCGCGGCGCCCTTCCTAACGTGGCCCCGGCCGAGTCTGCCCGGACGGCGGCTGTGACACGAGGATCAGGAGAGTCATGACCACCAGCACCGCGGACGGCAGGCCGACCGCCGAGGACAGTTCCGACCAGGGCCCGCGCTCCCTGGTCGTCAGACTGATCCTCGTCACCCTGCTGATGGCCGAACTGCTCATCCAGGTCGACCAGACCATCGTCAACGTGGCCCTGCCGTTCATCCAGCGCGACCTCCACTTCACCGAGTCCGGCCTGCCGTGGGTCGTCAACGCCTACGGGCTCCTGTACGGCGGACTGCTGCCGCTGGGCGGCCGCATCGGCGACCTGTTCGGCCGGCGCCGCGTCCTCGTCACCGGCGTCACGATCTTCACCGTGGCCTCCGTCGTGTGCGGCTTCAGCACCGACCCGACGGTCATGGTGATCGCCCGCGCCGTGCAGGGCCTGGGCGGCGCGCTGACCGCCCCGGTCGTCCTCTCGCTGATCATCACCTCGTTCGCCGAAGGCCCCGAGCGGCAGCGGGCGTTCGCCCTGTGGGGCAGCACGCAGGCGGCGGGCGCCCTGTTCGGCCTGCTCGTCGGCGGCCTGCTGACGTCCGGCCCCGGCTGGGAGTTCAGCTTCTTCGCCGCCGTCCCGATCGGCGCGCTCGTCGTGATCCTCGCCCTGACGACGCTCAAGGAGAGCCGCGCCGAACAGCGGCCCAGCCTGGACGTGGCGGGCGCGGTCACCATCACGGCCGCCCTGCTGATGACGGTCTTCGTCTTCCTCGACACCCAGCGCCCGTGGACCTCCCCGCTGCGCGGCGGCCTGCTCGTCCTCGCCGCCGTCCTCCTCGCGGTCTTCCTGCTCGTCGAGCGGCGCCAGGCCCACCCGTTCCTGCCGCTGCACGTGTTCCGCCGGCGCAACACCAGCGGCGCGCTCGCCATCATGATGATCTTCGGTGCCACGCAGATGAGCTACTTCTTCTTCGTCACCCTCTACCTCCAGGAGATCCTCGGGTTCTCCGCCCTGCAGACCGGCCTCGCCTATCTGCCGCTGATCGCCACCCTGCTGGTGTTCGCGCAGGTCTGCATGAAGACCGTGGCCCGCGTCGGACTGACCCGGATGCTGATGACCGGCCTGTTCTGCCTCGGCCTCGGCATGGGCTGGCTGGGCCTGGCCGCGTCGTCGACCAGCTTCGTCGCCACCGTCCTCGGCCCCACGATCATCTCCGGCATCGGCCTCGGCCTGACCATGATGCCGGCCGGCACCATCGCCACCAGCGGCGTCGACCCGGCCGACGCGGGCGCCGTCTCCGGCCTGTTCAACACCGCGATCCTGGTCGGCGGTTCGCTGGGCCTGGCCGTCCTCACCACCGTCACCCAGGCCGTCGGCGGCCTCGACGACACGCACGGCTACACCGTCGCGTTCCTGTGCAGCGCGGGCCTGGCCGCGGCGGCGATCCTCATCGCCGCCCTCGTCGTCCGTGTCCCCGCGCCCGCCGAAGCCGACGCCGCCTGACCCACTCCGTCCAGGAACACCACGCGCACACCGGGCCGTCGTCCACGAGGACGCGGCCCGGCCCGCGCGGCTGCCCCGTCCACCGGGAAGGAACCCCATGGCCGACACACTCCTCGAACTGCCCGACGACTTCAGCCGCGTCCTCGCGATCGTCGCCCACCCCGACGACATCGAGTTCGGCGCCGGGCCCGCCGTGGCCGCCTGGACCGCGCGGGGGATCGAGGTGGCCTACCTCCTCGTCACCCGCGGCGAGGCGGGCATCGACGGCCTCGACCCGGCCGAGTGCGGGCCGGTGCGCGAGGCCGAACAGCGCAAGGCCGCCGCCGAACTCGGCGTCCAGCAGGTCGACTTCCTCGACGGGTACACCGACGGCACCATCACCTACGGGCCCGGACTGCGCCGCGACCTGGCCCGCGCCGTCCGCCGCCACCGCCCCGAGCTCATCGTGACGTTCAACCACCACGACACCTGGGCCTCCGGCGCGTGGAACACCCCCGACCACCGGGACGTCGGCCGCGCCGCCCTCGACGCCGTCGCCGACGCCGCCAACCGCTGGATCTTCCCCGAACTCCTCGACGAGGGCCTCGAACCGTGGCGGGCCGGCAAGGTGGCCGTCGCCGGATCGCCGCGCCCCACCCACGCCGTCGCCGTCGACGACGCCGCCCGCGAACGCGCGGTGCGCTCGCTCGCCGCCCACGACCGCTACCTGCGCTCCCTGAGCGACGACGAGCCCGCCGAGCGCGCCCGGTTCATCCTCGACCACCTGCTCGCCGCCACCGCTCCCCGCTTCGAGGGCCGAGGCGGCGTCTCCTTCCAGATAGGCGGGTGAGCCCGCGATGGCGGAACGTGCCTTCTCGTACCTGACCGACCAACTGCGCTCGCACGCCCGGCTGCACCCGGACCGCACCGCCCTCGTCGTCGACGGCCGGCCCGACCTCCGCTACGGCGAGTGGGACCGGCGCTCGGAGGACCTCGCCCGCGGACTGCTCGCCGCCGGCACCGCCCGCGGCACCCGCATCGGCGTCTTCTTCGGCGACATGGACTGGGACGGCTACGCCGTCGCCTACCTCGGCGTCCTGAAGGCCGGCGGCACCGTACTCCACCTGCCCGTCCGCCTGCCCGCCGAGGAACTCGAACGCCGCGCCCGGCAGTGCGGCATGACCGGCATCGTCCACGGCCGGACCGCCCCGCCCGCCGCCCCGTCCGTCACCTGGACCGACACCGTCGACGCCCTGTCCGTCGCGGGCGACACCCCCGTCGACCTCGCCCACGCCCCCGACGACGCCGCCGAGATCGTCTACTCCTCCGGCACCACCGGGCTCGCCCGCGGCGTGATCGTCCCGCACCAGAACCTCGCCACCGCCGGCGGCCCCCGCTCCGTCATGGCGCACGACGAACCCACCCCGATGGTCGCTTCCGTGCACCTGGGCATCACCGCCAGCGCGACCACCGTCTCCATGGTGCTCAACGCGACCCCGACCACCCTCGTCCTCGCCCCGCCCGGCGACGCCGACCGGCTGTGCGCCCTCATCGAGCAGCACGCCGCCAGCACCGTCATGATGACCCCGCACCTCGCCGTCGCCATGACCCGCGACGGGGCGCTGCACCGCCACGACCTGACCTGCGTCACCACCGTGGCCACCGCCTCCGCGTTCCTGCACCCGCCGCTGGCCCGCGCCCTGCTCACCGCGATGCCCAAGGCCCGCGTCATCGGCGCCTACTCCGCCAGCCAGGCCAAACCCGCCGTCACCATCGGCACCCTCGACCCGCAACGCCCGCTGTCCGTCGGGCGGCCCGCCCCCGGCACCCATGTCCTGATCACCGACCGGCACGGCGCGGCCCTGCCCGCCGGACAGGTCGGCCGGATCTGGCTGCGCGCCGACGGAGCGCCCCCGCGCGACCGGCTGGACGCCGGCCCCGAGGCGGACGGCGTCCCCGAGGGCGGCTGGTGCGACACCGGCGACCTCGGCCACGTCGACGACGACGGCGAGCTGTACCTCTTCGACCGCGAGACCGACGCCGTGCCCACCGCGCACGGCCTCGTCTCCTCGCTGCGCGTCGAGTCCGTCCTCTACGACCACGAGGCCGTCGCCGACGTCGCCGTCGTCGCCACCGGCACCGACGGCGTGGCCGCGGCCGTCGTCCCCGTACCCGGCGAGACCCCCGACCCGGACCGGCTGTGCGCGGCGCTCGCCGACCACGCGGCCGGCACCCTCGCCCCGCACGAGATCCCGACCCGGGTCCTGCTCGTCGACGAACTGCCCCGCAACGACCTCGGCAAGGTCGTCAAACGCCTCATCAGGGACCGCTTCCGGGCCCCCTCCGCCGCGCACCGCCCCGATCCGACAGGAGCCCCCGCATGAGCACCGAGACCGAGACGCCGATCCACCCGCTGTTCGCGGAGATGATCCGCTGCACCGCCGAACGCGACCTCGACGGACTCGTCGACCTCTACCACCCCGACGCCGAATGGGTCCGCTTCACCGGCCCCGTGCGCGGCCACGACAACATCCGTGAACTGCTGCGCCGCTACTGGGAGCTCGACCTCCAGCACGTCGAGATGAACGAGTTCATCCAGACCGACGACACCGTCATGATGCGCGGCACCATGACCTGCCGCGGCGAGACCGTCGTCACCTTCGGCGTCTACGTCCTGCGCGACGGCAAGATCTGGCGCCAGTGCGGCGCCGACGAGGGCGGCACCCGCGACTGGTGGGCCTGAGCCGTGAGACCACCAGCCCACCCACCCCACCCCCAGGAGCCCTCCGTCATGTCACGCGCCGACGGCGTCGCACGCCGCCGAGTCCTGCAGTGGAGCGCCGCCGCGGCCACCGTCGCCGCCGGCTCCGCCGCCCTGACCGGCTGCGCCGGTGAGACCGGCGGAACCCGTACCGTCGCCGGATCCGGCAAGGCCCTGCGCGTCGGCGCCTCCGACGCCACCGGCACCATCGGCCTCGACCCCCGCCACGCCGGGTTCGGCGCCAGCTACATCGCCCTGTACCACCTGTACGACCAGCTCATGTACCTCAAGGGCAGCCGCTACGAACTCGGCCTCGCCGAGTCGGTGGAGCCGAGCGCCGACGCCGCCGAGTGGACCGTGCGGATCCACAAGCACGCCGTGTTCCACGACGGCTCGCCGGTGCGCGCCGCGGACGTCGCCTACTCCCTGCGCACCCTGGCGACCCCGCCGTCCACCCGCGCCAACAACTTCGCCGACCTGGACCTCGACCGGCTGAAGATCGTCGACCAGCACACCCTGAAGGTGGGGCTCAAGCGGCCCCGCGGCGACTTCAGGGAAGGCATCCTCGCCGTGTTCTCCCCGGTCTTCCCCGAGGGCACCGGCGACAAGGACTTCGCGCGCGGCGTCGGCTCCGGCCCGTACCGGCTCGACGAGCAGGACGGCAAGAACCTCCGGCTCGCCGTCAACGACAAGTACTGGAACGGCACGTCGCACTTCCGGCGCATCGACCTCTCCCTGATCGCCGACCCCGCCGCCCGCCTCGCCGCGCTCAAGAGCGGCCAGATCGACTACGCCTTCGGCATCACGGCCACCGGCGCCAAGGCCGAGCGGGCCAACCGGGCGATCAGCGTGCGGCGCGGCCACACCGCCAACTCCAACGCCCTGTCGTTCGCCATGAACGAGCGGCTCGCCCCCTTCGACGACCCGGACGTGCGCCGCGCCGTCCGGCTGGCCGCCGACCGCGACGCACTCGTGCAGAAGGTCCTGCTCGGCCTCGGCACCCCCGGCGAGGACCTCGTCGGCAAGGGCCTGCCCGGATACGCGGGCCGCGCCCGCACCCGCGACGTCGCCGAGGCGAAGCGCCTGTTCGCGCGCGCCGGGGTCGACACCCTGGAACTGCGCGCCGCGGACACCGTGCCCGGCTTCACCGCCGCGGCCCGGCTGCTCGGCCAGCAGCTCAAGGAGGCCGGCGTCGACCTCGACGTACGGACCGTGCCCGCCGACACGTACTACGCGGACCTCAAGGGCCTGTCCCGCGCCCCCTTCCAGACCTTCTACTACGCCAACCGGCCCGCCGCCGTGCACCTGTCCGCCACCACCACCAAGGGCGCGTTCTTCAACGTGACCGGGCTCGGGGAGCGGCACTTCAAGCGGCTCGCGGCCGCGCAGGCCACCGTCGACGACGACCGGCGCGAGGCCGCGTTCGCCACCATCCAGCGCGACCTGTCCGCCACCGGCGGCGACCTGCTGTGGGGATTCCAGGAACAGCTCGACGCCTCCGTACCCGGACTCACCGGCGTCTGGTCCAGCCAGTCCACCCCCGTGTTCACACGGGCCAGGACGGCGTGAGAACCGCCGTCCGACTCGCCGCCCTCGCCGGGCGGCGCCTCACGGGCGCGCTGGCCACCCTGCTGGCCGGCTCGTTCGTCCTGTTCGCCGCCGCCGAGGTGCTGCCGGGCGACGCCGCCGCGGCCGCGCTCGGCGGCGCAGCGAGCCCCGCCGACGTGGCCCGGCTGCACGCCGAACTGGGCCTGGACCGACCCCTGTTGGTCCGCTACGCCGACTGGATCGGCTCGGCGCTCTCCGGCGACCTGGGCCACAGCCTCGTCGACCGGCGCCCCGTCAGCCGGATCATCGCCGGGCCGCTCGCCGACACCCTTCTGCTCGCCGGGGTGTGCGCCGTCCTCACCGTCGCCCTGGCCCTCACCATCGGGATCGCCGCCGGACTGCGGCCCGGCAGCCTCCTCGACCGGATCCTCTCCGGCACCTCGGTCGCCCTGGTCTCCGTCCCCCAGTTCGTCACCGCGGGCCTGCTCACCCTGGTCTTCGCCTCCTGGCTCGGCGTCCTGCCGGCCGTATCCCTGGTCCCCTTCGGCGAACCCCTCCTCGCCCACCCCGAGGCCCTCGTCCTGCCCGTGACCGCGCTGACCCTGTTCTCCGCGGCCTGGGCCGGCCGGCTGGTCCGCGCCGCCGTCGTGGACGCCGCCGCCACCCCGCACGTCGAGGCCGCCCGCCTCGCGGGACTCACCCCCGCCCGCGTCGTCCTGCGCCACCTGCTGCCCACCGCCGCGGGACCCTGCGCCCAGGTCTTCGGCTGGCTCACCGGCACCCTCGTCGGCGGCACCGCCGTCGTCGAACAGGTCTTCAACTACCCGGGCCTGTCCAACGAGTTGGTCGCGGCCGTCGAACACCACGACGCCGCCGTCCTCGAAGGCATCGGTCTCCTCATGGCCGCGGCCGTGGTCACCGGCCTCCTCCTGGCCGACCTCCTGGCAGCGGCAGCCGACCCCCGCACCCGGACCGCCACATGAACACGCCCGCCACCACAGCCGCCGTCGACGCGTCCGCCCCGCCCCGCAGCCGGTGGCGCGGCCTGCTGTGGCTCCTGCCCGTCGCCGCGATCGTCCTGTTCGCGCTGCTCGGCCCCTGGTTCGCGCCGCACGACCCGGCGCACATCACCGCCGCCCCCTACAGCCAGGGCGCCGGGCTTCCGCTCGGGTCGGACGGGGAGGGGCGGGACGTGTGGTCGCGGTTCCTGTCCGGAGGGCGGCCCCTGGTCCTCGTACCGCTGCTGGCCACCGTCGTCACCACCCTCCTCGGCACCACGACCGGGGTGCTCGCCGGATACCTCGGCGGATGGTTCGACGCCGCCGTGTCCCGGCTCGACACCCTGCTGCTCGCCCTGCCGCCCGCCCTCGTCCTGCTGGTGCTGCTGCACGGCTGGGGCTACCGCACCCTCACCCTGGTCACCGCCGTCGCCCTCACCGGCGTCCCCTTCGTCTCCCGCGTAGCCCGCGCCGCCACCCTCCAGATCGTCCACTCCGGATACGTCGACCAGGCCGTGGCCCTCGGCGACGGGCCGGCCGCGGTGATGGTCCGCGAGATCGTGCCGGGCGTCGTGCGGCCCGTGCTCGCCGACGCGGGCACCCGCCTCGCCATCGCCATCGCCCTCACCGCCTCCGCCGGGTTCCTCGGCTTCGGCCCCGACAGCCCCGACTGGGGCTCCATGATCAGCGAGAACATGGAGGGCGTGACCCTGGCGCCCTGGGGCGTGGCGGCACCGGCCCTCGGCCTCGCCGTGCTCACCGTCTCCGTCAACCTCGCCCTCGACCGGGCGATCACGAGGTTCGCCCCATGACCGCACTGTCCGACGCCCCCGACCAGCCCGCCGGCCCCGCACCGAGGCCGCCCGACGACGGACCCGACCCCGTCCGCGTCACCGGACTGACCGTCACCGGACCCCGGGGACAGCGCGTCCTCGACGACGTCTCCCTGACCCTGCGGCCCGGCGAACGCCTCGGCGTCGTCGGCGAGTCCGGCTCCGGCAAGACCACCCTCGCGCTCGCCCTCCTCGGCGCGCTGCGCCCCGGCCTGCGCGCCACCGCAGGCACCCTGGAGGTCACCGGCCAGGACCCGCTGGCCCTGCGCGGCCGCGAACTGCGCCGGCTGCGGCGCCGCGTGGCCTGCCTCCCGCAGGACCCGGCCGCGGCCCTCACCCCCACGATGCGGGTGGCCGCCCAGGTCACCGAGCTCGCCGCCCGCCGCACCCCGCAGGACGCCGCCCGCACCCTGCGCGCCGTGGGACTGCCCCACGACCCCGCCTTCCTGCGCCGCTACCCGCACGAACTGTCCGGCGGACAGCAACAGCGCCTCGCCCTCGGCCGCGTCCTCGCCGCCGAACCCGACGTGCTCGTCCTCGACGAACCGACGACCGGACTCGACCTGCTCACCCAGCGCCTCGTCCTCGACGAGGTCGCCCGCCTGACCGAACGCCGCCGTCTCACCCTGCTGTTCATCACCCACGACCTGGCCGCCGCCGCCCGCCTCACCGACCGGATCGCCGTGCTGCGGGCCGGCCGGCTCGTCGAGGAAGGCCCCCTGACCGAGGTGCTCGGACGGCCCCGCGAGACCTACACCCGCGAACTGGTGCGCGCCGTCCCCGACATCGCCGAGGCCCACACCCGGCCGCCCCGCCCCGAGAGCGAGGCGGAACCGGTCCTGCGCGTCACCGGCCTCACCGCCGGACACGGCCGCGGCGCCCGCCGGGTCACCACGGCCCACGAGGTGTCCCTGCACGTCGCCCCCGGCGAGTGCGTCGCCCTCCTCGGCGGGTCCGGCGCCGGGAAGACCACCCTCGCCCGCTGCGTCACCGGCCACCACACCCCCGACACCGGCACCGTCGCACTCGACGGCACCCCCGTCCCCGGCCCGCTGCGCGCCCGCACCCTCGACCAGCGCCGCCTCGTCCAGCTCGTCGCCCAGGACGCGAGCGGCTCCCTCAACCCGCGGCGCACCGTCGGCGCGACCATCGCCCGCCCCCTGCGGGTGCTGCGCGGCATGGACCGGCGGGCCGCCGCCGACGAGACGCTGCGCCTGCTGCGCCTGGTCGGACTCGACGAACAGTGCGCCGCCCGGCTGCCCGGCACCCTGTCCGGCGGCCAGCGGCAGCGGGTCGCCATCGCGCGCGCCCTCGCCCCGCGGCCCCGGCTGCTGCTGTGCGACGAGGTCACCTCCAGCCTCGACGTCCGCATCCAGGCCGACATCCTCGCCCTGCTCGACGACCTGCGCACCCGCCTCGGCCTCGGCCTGCTCCTGATCAGCCACGACCTGGGCGTGATCGCCCGCATCGCCGACCGGGTCCTCGTCCTGGACGGCGGAACGGTCCGCGAACAGGGGCCCGTGACCGAGGTGTTCACCCACCCCCGGCACCCCTGGACCGAGGAACTCCTGGCCGCCGTCCCGTCGATGAGCGCGTACACGGCACAGCGGGCGCCCCAGGACCTGGGGACGCCCGCCGAGCGTGCGTGAGCCGGACCGGGTCCGGTCCGCTTCTAGGACGTCAGCCGGTGCTCCGCCTCCTTGCGCAACTGGAGGCGGTCCGTCTTGCCGTTCGCGTTGAGCGGCGGATCGGGGAGCGCCCACAGATGCGCCGGGAGCATGTACGGGGGCAGCCGGCGGGCCAGCTCGCGGGCCGCGTCCGTCAGCAGGCCCGCCGTGTCCTCGGTGACGACGAACGCCACCAGCACCGGGCTCGTCGCCCCGGGCACCGCCAGGACCACCGCCTCACGGCCGGGCAGGCAGGCCCGTACGGCCTCCTCCACCTCGGACAGCTCCACCCGGTAGCCGTTGATCTTGACCTGGCCGTCGCCGCGGCCCAGGTGCACCAGCGTGCCGTCGGGGCCGCGGCGCACCCGGTCGCCCGTGCGGTACCAGCGCAGACCCTCGTGCTCCAGGAAACGGTCCGTGTCGTTGGCCGGGTCGAGATACCCGTCGAACATCTGCGGCCCGGTGACGCACAGTTCGCCCGTGTCCCCGCCGACGCGGCCGTCCTCGAACAGCACGTACCGCAGGCCCGCGTTGGGCGTGCCGATCGGCACATTGCCCGTACCGGACGCGGGGGACCAGCGGAAACCGGTGCAGGCGATGGTGAGCTCGGTGGGGCCGTAGAGGTTGTCGACGGCCGAGGCGGGCGCGGCGGCGCTCCAGGCGGCCGCCACGTCCTCGGGCAGCGGCTCACCGCAGAAGACGGTGTGGCGCACCGACGGCAGCCGGCCCGGCGTCAGCAGCCCGTGCCCCCGCAGCGCGGCGGCCAGGCTCGGGGTCGACGTCCACACCGTGATGCCGTGGGCGCGGACCGAACGGGCGGGGTCGAGCGCCTGCAGCCGGTTGAGGACCGTCAGACAGGCGCCGCTCGCCCAGGCGCACCACACCTCGAACATCGACAGGTCGAAGGTCAGCTCGTAGACCTGCCCGAAGACGTCGTCCGGCCCGAAGTCGTAGCGCGGCAGCACCGACGTCAGGAACGCGGAGACGTTGCCGTGCCGGATCGGCACCCCCTTGGGGCGGCCCGTGGAACCCGACGTGAACAGGATGTACGCGAGCGAGTCGGGGCCCTCGGCGGGCGCCCGGTCGCCGTCCGGATCCGGCACCACCACAGGGGTTTCCGGGCCCGGCGCCGGCCACGTGTCGCGGCGCGGCGCGAGCACCACGAGCGGCTCGGCGGCCGCCGCGACGGCGTCCAGCTGGGCGGCGCCCGCGGGGTCGACGATCAGCGCGTCGAGCCCCGCCTCGGCGGCGATGCCCCGGTTGCGGTCCACCGGGTACTCCGGGTTGAGCGGCACGGCGGTGCAGCCCGCGTACAGCGCGGCCAGGAAGCCGAGGAGGCTCTCCTCGCTCTTCGTGGCCAGCACCCCGACCCGGCGCGGCGCACGCGCCCCGCCGTGCAGGGCGGCCGCCCAGCGCCGCGCGACCCGGTCCGCCTCGGTGTACGTCCAGGTCCGGGCGCCGATCCGCAGCGCTATGCCCGCCGGATTGCGGGCCAGACCGTCCAGGAACCAGTGGTGCAGCAGCTTGTCGCCGCTCATCGGCCGGAGCCGGAGAGCGAACTGACCAGGGCCCAGACCGTGCCGGGCGTCGTGAAGTTGGCGGGCGTTACCGCCTCGTCGGGCAGCGTCCCGTACCCGTCCTCGATGGCGCCGATCAGGCCCACCGTCGCCATCGAGTCCAGCCCGAAGGCGGCGAGCGGCAGGTCCTCCGTGAGGGGCGCGCCGGCGTCCAGGCCGGGCAGACGGTCCCTGAGCAGAGTCTCGAACTTCTGGTCCCACATGGGATGTCACCTCGTGAGGGTCGTCGGGGCGAAGGCCCCGGTCAGGCGCAGCGGCTCTCCAGATAGGCGGCGAGCCGGCGCCGGTCGATGATCAGGTGGGAGTCCGGGGTGACGTCGACCAGACCCCGGTCGCGGAACCCCTTCAGGAAGTGCCCGACGCGCGAGCGGGTGGTCCCGACCATGCCGGCCAGCTCCTCGTGGGTGATGCGCTCGGCGATGTGCGGGCGCCGCCCGTTGCCCCGGCCGAACTTGCGCGCGAGGTCCAGCAGGATCTCGCCGAGACGCTGCTCGCTGTCGACGGTCACCAGATGGGTGATCGACTGCTGCTGCTCGGCCAGGCGCCGGGTGAGGTGGTTGATGAAGTCGTCGACCATCCCGGCCGCGGTGATCGAGGACAGGAAGTGTTCGTAGGACATGCGGTGCACGACGCTGTCGCGCATCGCGATGGCGGACTCCTCGCGGATGCCGCCGAGCGAGCACAGCTCGCCGAAGATCTCGCCGGGGGTGTGGAGACGCAGCAGGCACTCCTTGCCCGAGCGGGAGAACATCACGGTCTTGATCTGACCGCTCTCCAAGAAGTAGACGTTCCGGTCCTGCCCGCCGCTGCTGTAGGCGCTCTGGTTGCGTCGCACCACGCAAACCGTCGTGTGCGGGGACTGCGCGCGCACGAAGTCACGCAGCCGGATGTCGAATCCGGTCGGAGCGGTGACATCCAGCAGATTCATCTGGCCTCCCGGTGCAGTCGGCACGTGACAATCACATTGCGACTTTATGAAAGGTCCTTCGAAGAACACTCGAGAGCGGATCCACACCGTCCACTCCGGACAGCGCCGTGCGCAGCGCGGTCATCAGGTCCTCCGGCGCCCCCTTGAGATAGAAGTGGTCGCCGGGGAACACCCGCAGCCGGAAGCCGCCGCTGGTCACCTCGCGCCAGCGGGCCACGGCGTGCGGGTCGGCGAGCGGATCGGCCGCCCCGGTGAACGCGAAGACCGGGCAGGTCAGCGCGGGGCCGGTCAGCCGGTCCGGCCGGTACGTCTCGTTGATCTCGTGGTCGGCCCGCAGCGGCGGCAGGAAGTGCCGCACCAGCTCCCTCTGGCGCAGGAGCTCGGGCGGGGTGCCGCCCAGGCGCGACACCTCGGCGAGGAACGCGTCCTCCGGCAGGTGGTGCACGGGCGGCCGGGTGTCGGGGACGAACGGCCCGCGCCGCCCCGACACGAGCAGTGCCGAAGGCGGCCTCGAGCCCCGTGCGAGCAGAGCTCTGGCGGTCTCGTAGGCCACGATCGAACCGAGACTGTGGCCGAACAGGACGTACGGCCGGTCCAGTTGCGGGGCGAGCTCCGCGGTGAGCTCCTCCACCAGCGGCCCCATCCGGGTGTGCGAGGCCTGCCGGGACCGGCGCTCGCGGCCGGGCAGCACGACGGGCCGCACGTCGACCCCGGGACCCAGCGCCTCGCGCCAGGGGTGGAAGAACGAGCTGCCGCCGCCCGCGTGGGCGAAGCAGAACAGTCGCAGGCCGCCGCCGTCCGACGCGGCCCGCGCGTCCTCGGCCCCGGCGGCCGTCCAGGTCACGGACACCGTCAACTCCTCGTCGTTCGGCGGGGGATGGGCGCACCGGCGCTCCGGGTCAGCGCCACGCGTACTGCCGGTGGTAGTCGCGGACACCGGTGAAGGTGAGGATCTCCGGCCGGTCGCCGGCCCGCGCGAGGATCGGCTCCCACGGCTCCGGGTCCACGGTCCGGTTCTCCACCGGCACCAGGCACTCCAGGTTGTGCTCCAGGACCGCGAGGTACTCCTCGAACGTGATCCGGGCCCGGGCCTCCAGATGCTTGCCGATGCCCAGCTCGCCGACCGCCGCGGCCGACCGCTCGTCGACGATGCCGCTGAAGAACTCCGACGAACATCCCGAGCCGTACGAGAAGAGGCCCACCCGGCGCGGGCTCGTCACGACGCCCGAGTCCAGAAGGCTGGCCAGCGCCAGGTACACCGAGCCCGAGCACAGGTTGCCGACCGTGCCCGGGTAGATCAGCGACGGGGCGACCCGGCGGGCGAAGTCCGCGTCCACGGTCGTACCGGCCGCGCCCTGCTCACGCATCATCTTGCGGTGTCCGGCCCGGACCAGACCGGCGAACGGGGTGTGCATGACCAGATGGTCGAAGTCGCGGGTGAAGTCGACGTCGGTGACGCGCGACGCGTAGTCGGCGTACGAGTTCTTCAGACAGTCCAGGTACGCGAACAGGGAGCGGTCGACGTCGGCGATGTCGAAGCGCGGCGACGGGCGCGCCGAGTCGAGCGTCTCGTAGCTGTAGTTGCCGAACGCGCCGAGGTCCATGGTCAGCACGCGGGGCCGGTCGCTGAGCAGGACGGCCGCCGCGCCGTGCCCGGCCGCGGGCTCGGAGTACTCCGCCTTCTCGTCCACGACGGCCACGTCCGTGGCGATCACCAGGGCCTTGGCACCGGGGGAGATCCCGGAGGCCAGATAGCCCAGCGCCGTCTGCACCGCGGCGGTCGCGCCGAAGCAGGCCTGCTTGACCTCCAGGAGCCGGCAGTGCCGGTTCAGGCCCAGGTACTTGTGGACGTAGGAGGTGAGCGACTTGCTGTAGTCGACGCCCGACTCGGTGGACGTCACCACCAGCTCGATACGGTCCCGCTCCTCGGGCGTCAGCGCGTCCACGATCGGCCGGGCCGCGTTGACGGCGTTGGTGACCGGGTCCTCGATCGGCAGGCCGATGGAGCGCTCCGACATCATGAGGTTGTCGATGCGGTCCGGGTCCAGACCGCGCCCGGCGAACAGGTCCGCGGCACTGAGCCGGGCCAGCCCGCACCACACGTTCAGCGCCTCGATGCCGTACGCCCCGGAGGCGTCGGTCGTGCTCATCGCGGGGCTCCGCTCAGAAAGTCGACGAGGGCGTCGATGTCGGGCAGCTCGCTGAACGCGGACATCGGGGCGTCCACCCCGGAGCGGTCCAGGAGCGCGGCGATGATCTCGACCCGGTCCACGGAGTCGGCGCCCAGATCCTTCAGGTGGCGGGAGCCGCCGATGAGGTCGCGGTCCACGCCGGGCAGGATCTCCGTCACGACCTCCTTCACCAGCTCGGCGGTCTGTGCCCGCACGTCGATCGGTGCCTGGGTCATGCGTGCCCCTTCGGGTCGTGGGAGCCGTGCACGTCGTGCACGGTGTGCAGGGTGCTGACGGCGATGACGCGGCCGCTGTCGCGGTCGCGGATGACGACGTCGACGATCTCCTCGCCGGGCGTCGTGGTGCTGGCCCGGGCGTGCGCGCCGAGGACCAGGACCGAGTCCAGGTCGGCGTTGCCGAGGTAGCAGACCTGCTGGTCGACGACGACGCGGCGCAGGAACGCCCGGTCGGAGCGGCCGAGCCGGCGCCACAGCGCGAGCGCCGCCTCGTCGATCATGGAGAAGTACGAGGCGAAGTAGAGAAGGCCGACACCGTTGACGTCGCGGACGACGTCGACCGGGTGCTCGATCTCGACGGTCGTGTCCAGCGGGGTGAATCCCGGCTCGTCCACGGCCCGGAAGGTGTGCGCGTCGCGGGCCTCGCGGTACACGGCGCGCGGCGAGTACGCGGCCGACAGCGCGGGCAGCCCCTCGTTGCGGAAGTCCGGCGGCGAGGACTTCACCAGGCCCTGGTTGCTGTTCGGGTCGGAGCGCGTCACCCAGCGGTTGAAGTTCTCCACGTACAGCGTGCCGCCGCGCGGCCGCTCGTAGAACTCCGCCAGGTCGAGCGGGCGGTCCGCGTCAGGGGTGCCGGCCCGGTCGACGCGGTGCAGGGTGAGCACCGACTCGGTGCCCTGGTCGTAGCAGCCCGAGGTCACCGAGAGGCGGTCGCCGAAGGTGAGGGAGCGGGGGTGCAGTGTGCGGTCGCCGCGCACCCGGAAGTAGTAGAACGCCAGGTAGGTGGGGTTGCCGGACGCGTCGCGCGCGGCGAACACGTCCGTGCCGCACTGCGCGGTGACGGTCTCCCAGGTCCAGTCGCCGAGCTGGCCGGGGAACAGCGAGCCGGGGCCGCACATGCCGGGCCGCACGGTGACGGTCCGGGTGATGCCGTGTCCGGCGTCCGTGGCCGTGGCGGCCGAAGCGGTCGGGGTGATGGTCATGCCGGGTGCTCCTCCAGGAAGGCGGACAGGACGGCGTTGAACTCGTCGGAGCTCGACAGGCTCGGGAAGTGCCCGGCGTCGTGCACCTCGTGGAAGCGGGCGTCCGGGATGGCGCCGTGCAGCAGATGGGCCGTCTTCTGCGGGATGACGGTGTCGTGCCGGCCCTGCACGATCAGGGTGGGCACCGCGATGTCGCCGAGGCGGCCGAGCAGGTCCGGTGCGGCGGCGAAGACGTCCAGGTAGCGCAGGCCGGTCTGCGGGTCCATGCTCTCGCAGCGCAGCAGCAGCTCCTCGTAGCGGCCGCGTTCCCGGTCCAGGCGGGCCGAGCCGCTGTGCTCCTGCACCCGGTCGAAGTCCTCGCGGGCCACCAGCGCCAGCCGGTTGACCTCCCCGTCGCGGTTGCCGAGCTTGTACGAGCTGCCGATCAGGGTCAGTGACGCCGTGGCCTCGGGGTGGCGCAGGGCGAAGGTCTGGGCGGTGATGCCGCCGAACGAGGCACCCGCCACGTGGACCGGGCCGTCGACGCCGAGGCGCCGCAGTGTGCGCAGGCACAGGTCCGCGATGCCCTCGTAGCCGAGCTCCTCGCAGGCCGTGGTGGAGCCGACGCCCGGGTGGTGGACCACGACGACGCGGTAGCGGTCGCTGAGCGCCGCGAACTGCGGGCCGAACAGGCCCGCGCCGATGTTGAACGGCAGCATCAGCAGCAGCGTCGGACCGGTCCCGGCGGTGAACACCTCGACGTCGCCGCCGCCCTCACCGGCCGCCAGCGGCAGCAACTGCCGCCGCACGCCCGGGTGGTGCTCGCGCAGGACCGTCCAGTTGTCGTTCCCGGCCGTGTGGCCCTCGGTCATCGCCTCGCGGATGTCGTCGGGCACCCGGTCGGCCGGGTGGTACGAGGCGAGCGCGGCCGGGCCGTCGCCGGGCACCGCCACCAGGTCCGGGATGTGCCGCGGCGCCGTGAACAGGGCGGTCAGCCGCGCGGTGAGGGTGTCGGCCGCGGCCGGGTCCAGACCCACCGGCACCGCGAGCCGCACCAGCGACGAGGTGCCCGTCGAGCCGTCCAGGTGGGCGGCGGCGCGGATCCCCGTGTGCAGGTACAGCCAGGCCAGGAACGCGGGCACCGGGTGCTCGTGCCCGTCGAGTTCGGGCAGCCGGGCGGTGTCCAGGAGCACGCAGTGCGTCGCCTCGTCGGCGACGACCGGGGCACCCGCCCCGGCCAGCGCGCGGCGCAGCGCGGCCACTCGGCGCACCCGCTCGCCCGTCGCGCGCACCGCCCACGCGGTGTCCTCCAGAGCCTCGGCGGCCAGCGCGCGCACGGAGCGCCCCGCCTCGGGGCCGCGCAGCGCGATCCGCTCCCGCAGGTGGTGCGCGACGGTCGGGTCGTCGGTGGCGACGATGCCGCCGCAGTCCACGCCGAAGTCCTTGGACAGGCTGATGGTGACGCTGTCGGCGAGGGAGAACATCTCGCGGGTCACGTCGAGCGGGTCGCGGTCCTGCCGGCCCGGCTCGTGCGCGGCGACGAGCGCCGCGTTCTCCAGGATCCGGGTGGCGTCGAGGACCAGCTGCACCCCGTGCCGGTCGGCGAGCTCGCGGACGCCCGTGAGGTTGTGCAGGCTCAGCGCGGCGCCGCCCCGGGCGTTGTTGCTGACCTCCAGGCACAGGAACGCGACCTTGCCGGCGTGCTCGCGCAGCAGCGTGTCGAGCCGGTCCAGATCGAGGTCGCCGCGGAAGACCGACTCCGCGCCGGCGGCGCGGGGTGCCTCTACGGGGGTGAGCCCGTGGTCGAGGTGGCTGAAGTACCAGGTCGGGAAGAGGGAGTTGTGCAGGACGACGCCCTGCTGCGGCCAGGCCCGGCACAGGGCCGCCTCCGCCGCGCGGCCGGACGTGGTCGCCACGACGCAGGAGAACGGCAGCAGGTCGAGACCCTCCAGGGTCTGGCCCACGGCGCGGCCGGCCGCACGGGCGTGCAGCTCGGCGGTGCGGGTGTGCACGAACGGGCGGTCGAGCTCGGCCCAGGAGTCCGTGACGAGGTCGAACTCGATGTCGGAGGACGGCAGATGCAGCGGGTTCCAGCCGTTGCGCGACAGCTGCTCCTCGCGCGGGCGGGTGGCGGCGGGTGCGGGTGTGGTTGCCGGGGCGCGGGTCACGATCGGGGCGGGCGCCGGGGCGGACTGCGGCGCGGGCACCGCTACGGCGGGGGCCGCCGGGACCGGAGCGGCGGGGGCGGCGGGAGCGGCCGCGCCCACGTCCGGGTCCGCGATCATCAGGATCAGCCGAGAGACGTCCGTACGCTCCGTGTCCGCCGGCTGGCACAGGTACAGCGGCAGGTTCGTGGTGCGGAACTTGTTCTTGAAGCGGAGGTTGCCGTCACCCGTGAAGATGCCGCGCGAGCGCAGATCGGTGAGGGCGGCCTCGGCCTCCGGCGCCGCGTTCGGCGACTCGCAGACCTTCGCGCCGAAGCTGCCGCCGAAACTGAAGACGGTGCAGCCCTCCTCGGCCGTCTGCCGGATGATCCGCACGACGGTGTGGTCGAGGGCGCCCATCGGCGCGTCCTCCGGGTAGAACTCCAGGTCCAGCAGATAGCCGTCCTCGGACGGGATCTTGGTGACGATGACCGCGGCGACCATCCGGTCGTCCAGGTACGTCAGGAACATCCGGTGCCGCTCGGCGAGGATGCCCCGGCCGATCTCGTCACGGACCGTGGACACGTACGGGTTGACCATGTCCTTGGCCGCGGCCCACCGGTCGATCAGGACGGTGATCTCCTGGTCGGTGCGCGGGTCGGAGCCGACGGTGTACTCCTCGGTCCGGCAGACGCCCGCCTTCTCGAACTTGCGGACCGCGTAGCGCAGCCGCTGCATCGGGCCGCCCTCCAGGCTGAAGTCCGAGATGTCCTCCAGCCGTTGCAGGGCGCCGAAGGGCGTGGCCGTGAACCGGACGCCGTCGACCTCCTCGAGGCGGATCAGCGAGACGATGTTCGCGCCCAGGCCGTGGGCCTGTCCGTAGCGGACGAACTCCGTGGCCAGCGCGGGCATGTCCGCCGACGGACCGACATAGCTCCAGGTGAGCATCGCGTCGTCACGGATCGAGAAGTTGAAGTACGAGGTGCGCTCCGCGCCCAGGAAGATCAGCGGGGCGATGTCGCGGCCGGGGAGGCCGCCCTCGCGCCCGTACGCGGCCTCCAGGCCGGCGACCGTCTCGGCGATCGCGGGCTGCTCGCGCAGCGCGGTCTTCTCGACGACCAGCGCGCCGCCCGTGTACGGCTCCCGGGGCGCGGGGGCGGCCGAGGCCGCGGGGCCGGTACGGCCGGTACTCGGGGCCGAGGAGACGGGGCCGGCGTCGGGATGCGTCTCGGCCAGGTGCGCGGCGAGCGCGCCGACGGTCGGGTGGTCGAAGAGCAGCGTCTTGCGCAGCGCGCCGAAGACCCGCTCCAGCGCGGCGACGACGCGCAGCATGTCGAAGGACCCGAAGCCGTTGTCGACGAAGGACAGCGCGTCGTCGAGGTCCCGGCCGAGCTCCTGGCGTACGACGTCGTGGACGAGGTCCGCCATGCGCTCGGGAGCGGTCCGGGTGTCGGTACCGGTGACTTCGGGCGCGGGCGCCGCGGCGGTGGGGCCGCACAGGGGCGCGACGAACTCGGTGAGCTTGTCGACGGTGTCGTAGTTGTAGAGCTCGGCGGCCTTGAGGTCCAGGCCGAACCGGTCGTTGATCGTGCGGATGAGGTCCATGCGGTAGATGGAGTCGAGCCCGAGCTCACCGAAGGGGGTGTCGTTCTCGACCTCCTCCGGGGGCGTGCCCAGGATCGTCGACAGCTCGCCGCGCAGCAGGGCGACGAGGGTCGCGGCGACGTCCGGAGCGGCGGCCACGGTCTCCCGCGTCTCCGGGCCCGGCTGCACCGGAATACGGACCGGGGCCGGGGCGGGCGCGGCCACCGGGGCGGGGGCGGGGGCCGGGGAAGGGGCCGGCGCGGTGTCCGCCGGACGGCCCGGCGCCGCGAGCCGGATCCGGGGACCCCGGCGCGTCGGGGGTGTGTCGCTGCGGGCTGTCATGGCGGTCTCCTTGGCGGCACCGGGACGGGACAGGGGGGTACGGGGTCGGGGGCGGGACGGGGCGGCGTCCGCGCTCCGCACGGGCTCGGGCACGCGCACGGACTCCCGTACGGACTCGGGCTCCTGTACGGGCACGGGAACCGGCGCGGCCTCCGGCTCGGGCTCCGGCTCGGGCTCCGGGGCGCGGAACCAGTGCCGGGTGCGGGCGAACGGAGCGGTGGGCAGCGGGATCCGGCCCGGTGACGAGGGCCACCAGGAGTGCCACGGCACGGCCGCGCCCTCGCACCAGAGCTTGGCCAGCAGCGCGGGATCCTCGTCGCCGCGCACCGCGGGGACGTCGCGCCGGGCCGTGTCGGCGGCGGCGTGCGCGGGCAGCTCACCCGCCACGTACGTCTCCAGGGCGTGGATCAGCTCGGCACGGTCGCGCACCCGTACGGCGAAGCGGTACCGGTGCTCGGTGCGCCCCGTCTGCAGGGTGTACGCGACCCGGGCCAGGTCGGCGTCGGGGGTGCGGGCCAGCTGCTCGGCCAGGCGCCCGGCGTAGGCGCGCAGGTCGTCCGGGTCGCCCGCCGACAGCGGCACCGTGTGCGGCGCGAAGTCCTGCACGGGGGAGACGGGACGCGGCGGACGGTCCTCCAGCACGATGTGGGCGTTGGAGCCGCCGAAGCCGAACGAGCTGATCCCGGCGCGCAGCACCCGGCGCCCGTCCGAGGTGAGCGCGGGCTCCCAGGTCCGGTGCCGGTCGTTGACGGTGAACGGCGTGCCGTCCAGGCGCAGATACGGGTTCAGGTTCCGCAGGTGCAGGCTGGCGGGCAGCTCGCGGTGGCGCATGCTCTGCACCACCTTGACGATGCCCGCGATACCGGCGGCCGTCTCCAGGTGACCGATGTTCGTCTTCACCGCGCCGACGGCGATCCGGCCGCTGTCCGGCACGGCCTCCCCGCGCTCCGCGTGCAGCGTCGCGAACGCCTTCTTCAGCCCCTCGATCTCGACGGGGTCGCCGAGCCGGGTGCCGGTGCCGTGCGCCTCGATGTACGTGATCGTGTCCGGCTCCACGCCGGCCGCGCGCACGGCGGCGGCCACGACGCGGGCCTGGGACTCCGGGTTCGGGGCGGTCAGCGAGTTGCTGCGGCCGCCGTGGTTGACGGCGGTGCCCTTGACGACGGCGTAGACGTGGTCGCCGTCGGCCTCGGCCTGCGCGAGCGGCTTCAGCAGGACCGCGCCGACGCCCTCACCGCGTACGTACCCGTCGGCCTCGGCGTCGAAGGTCTTGCAGCGGCCGTCGGCGCTGAGCATCCCCGACTGGCTGAACGACTCCAGGAGCCCCGGGGTCAGGATCACGTTGACGCCGCCGGCGACGGCGAGTTCGCACTCGCCGTCCTGGATGGCGCGCAGCGCGCGGTGGAGGGCGACCAGGGAGCTGGAGCACGCCGTGTCGACGGCCTCACTGGGACCGTGCAGATCGAGCAGGTACGAGACCCGGTTGGCCAGCACCGAGTGCGCGATGCCGGTCGCGGTGTGGGCCTGGACCGCGACGCCGCTCTCCTTGAGCAGGTCGTCGTAGTCGTGCGTGGCGACGCCGACGAAGAGCCCGCAGGCGCTGCCCGCGAGGTCGGCGGGCCGGTAGCCCGCGTCCTCGAAGACGTGCCAGGCGCTCTGCAGGAAGAGCCGCTGCTGCGGGTCCATCAGCGCGGCCTCGTTGGGCGAGATGCCGAAGAGGCGCGCGTCGAAGGTGTCGACGGAGTCGAGGAAGCCGCCGCGCAGGTCGCGGGTGGCGGCCTTGGCGCGGATCGCGGTGCGGTCCTCGGGGACCGGCCGCACCAGGTCCGTGCCGGCCGCGAGGTGCGCCCAGAACGCGTCGGCGTCCGCCGAGCCGGGGAACACCCCCGAGATGCCGATGATGGCGATCTCCGAGCGGGCGGGGACCGGAGCGGGTGCCGGAGCCGGTGCGGGTGCCGGGGCCGGGGCGTCGGAGGCCCCGGCGGTCGGCTCGCGGTCGGCTTCAGCGACCTTCACAGGCTCGGATTCGGGCTCGGGCGCGAGTACCTGGACCGGTTCCGGTTGCGCGGACCGCTCCTCCGGGACGGCCACAGGCGCGTAGTGCGCCGCGAGTTCCGTCGCGTGATGCTCGGTCAGGTAGGCGGCGAACGAGGTCAGGTCGGGGCACTCGAAGAGGACTGTCGGCAGCAGATCGAGTCCGAACCGCTCGTTGACCTTGTTGACCAGCTCGGTCAGCGTGATCGAGTCGAAGCCGAGCTCGAGGAGTTCGGCCGTGACGTCGACCTCGGTCGGGTCCACGAGCAGGAAGCCCGAGGCGAGCACCCGGGTCTCGTCCTCGACGAGCGACCGCAGCCGAGCCTCGTCCACCGCCGGGCCCGCCTGGGCCGTGACGGCCGCGTCGACCGTGGCGGCGGGCTTCGCGGAGGCCGCCGGGGCCGCCGTCTCCTGCCCGACGAGCGACTCCACCACGCACAGGGCGGGCAGCTCGCAGGCCAGGCCGCGCACGAACGCCTCCAGACCGGCCCGGGTGCTCAGCGGCACCATGTTCCAGGTGCGGGCGAACAGTTCACGGGTCGCGTCGTCCACCGTCATCCCACCGTCCGCCCACAGCGGCCAGCCGATCGACAGCGTGCGTCCGGAACGCAGCCCCTGCGCGCGCAGGCCTTCGCGGTCCGCGGCGAAGGCGTTGAGGAAGGCGTTGGCGTACGCGTAGTCCGCCTGCCCGAGATTGCCCGCCTCGCCGGACATCGAGGAGAACAGGACGAAGAAGTCCAGCGGCTGGTCCGCCGTCGCCGCGTCCAGATGCACGGTGCCCGGCACCTTCGGAGCGAGCACCTCCGCGAGCTCCCGCGCCGTCTTCTTGACCGCGCGGGCGTCACGCGTCACGCCGGCCGAGTGGAGCACGCCGCGCAGCGGACCGAACTCGGCGGCGACCGAGGCCACCAGGCCCCGTACGGACGCGGCGTCCGTCAGGTCGGCGGCCCGGAACAGCACCCGGACCCCCGATCCGTTCAGCTCCTCGATCCGCGCCGCCGCGTCCGGTCCCGGCCGCGAGCGTCCCGCGAGCACGATCGTCGCGCCGTCACCGGCCCGCTCGGCCAGGAACCGCGCGAAGTGCAGCCCGAGCGCGCCCGCGCCGCCGGTGATCAGATACGCGCCGTCCGCGCGCGGCGTGAAGTCGCAGGGCCGTGCGGCCGGCGGCTCGAACGCCTCCAGGTCCTTCTGGCTCCGCGTGCCGTCGGCGGAGAGGGAGACCTCGACGGCTCCGGGGCGCGCCGCGCGCAGCTCGTCGACGACCGCCCGCGCGCCGGGGCCCTCGGCCGGGAATTCCAGCCGGACACCGGAGAACTTGCTGTGCTCCAGGCCCAGCGTGCGCAGGGTCGCGCCCACGGCCACGTGGTGGGCGGACGCGCCCTGTGGGCCCCGGCGGTGGGAGAACACGACGCGCAGAGCGGGGCGTTCGGGTCGGCCGAGCACCGCCACCGCCGACCACAGGACGAACGGCAGGACCTCGGGGACCTCACCGGCCTCCTCGTCCGCCAGATGCACGATCGCTCCCGGCAGCAGCCCCCGCTCCGCGAGGTCCTCCGTCAGCCGGGTGTGCTCGGCCGGGTCGGTGCCGCGCAGCGTGTACGAGACGTACGCGCCCGAGCTGTCGATCGTGAACTCGGGGCCGTCGGCCGCGCATACGACGGTGTGGCCCGACCCCGTCAACTCCGCTGCCAGTTCCAGCAGTTGCGGAGTCCGGGTCCCGCACAGCAGCACGGTGCCGGGAGTGTCCTCCGTGGCCGGCGGCAGCGGGGTCGGGGCCCAGACCGGGGCCAGATAGCGGGTCCGGGTCGCCGGGGCGGCGCCACCGGCGCCCCCGCGCGGCGCGATCTCCAGCCCGTCCACGGCCTGGAGCACCCGCCCCGTGCCGTCGGACAGCCGGATGTCGAATCGGCGCCGCCCGTTCGCCGGCCCGGCCGGAGTGACCTCGCGGATGTGGGCCCAGCTGTCGGAGGGCAGTTCGGCGTGGGCCCGGATCTCCTGGATGCCCACGGGCAGGTACGAGTCGTCCCGCCCGCACAGCGTCGACACCGACTGGAGCGCGCCGTCGAGCAGCGCGGGGTGCAGGACGTGCGGCGAGCCGATCTGGCGCTGCACCCGGCCCAGGCTGAGCCGGACGAGGGTCTCTCCCGCGCCGGTCCACAGCCCGGCGACGGTGCGCAGCGGACGCCCGTACTCCAGGCCCGCCCGCGCGAACGCGTCGTAGAACTCGCAGGGGTCGGGGCGCTCGGTGCAGCGCTCCCGCAGCGCGGCCAGGTCGAGGCCGGCGTCCGGAGTGCACGGGCCCGGGGTCAGGACGCCCCGGGCGGCGACGACGGCGCCGGACGGCCCGTCGGCCATGACCCGGAACGCCTGTCCGCCGTCCGCCCCGGTGAAGCCCAGGCGGACCCGCTCGGTGCCCGCGTCCAGGTCGACGGGCCGGTTCCAGCGCACACCACCGACCCGGAACGGAAGGCTCAGCCCCGAGTCGTCCGCATCCGGCACCGGACAGGCCTCGCGGGCCAGTTCGAGCAGCGCCACCCCGGGCACCCAGCGGCTCCCGGAGATCCGGTGGTGCGCCGCGACGGCCAGCGCGGGGTGGCTGACGGCCCGCTCGACGGTGACCTCGTCCTCGCCGTCCGCCTCCGGCGGCACCACCGGCCCAGGCTCCGCGGCGACCGGCGTCTCGTCGACGGGTGCCGTGGCAGGGGCCGTCACGACCTGGGCCACCTGCACGGGCTGCGCCGCGTCGCGGGGTCCGGCCGAGCGGGCCTGCGCGGGCTCCGCCGCGACCGGGAGCTCGGTCGCAGGCCGGCCCGTGACCGATGCTTCCTCCGTGGGCCGAGCCACGTGTCGCGCCGCCTCGCCGGGCTCCGCCGTGCCCTGCGGCTCGGCAGCGGGCTTCTCCGCGCCCGGGTACTCCTGCGCGGCCGTGAGTCCTGCCGCCTCCCGGGTCTCCGCCGCACGCCCCGCCCCGTCCTGGAGCTCCGGTGCCAGATGGTCCGGGTCCGAGGTGATCCAGTGGCGGCTGCGGTGGAACGGGTACGTCGGGAACGCCGCCTTGCGCGGGCGCCGGTCCCCGTTCGCCGTGCGCCAGTCGACGCGGCCTCCGGTGACCCAGTGCGCGGCCGCCGTGTCCCAGCGCCGTGCGGTCAGCGCGGCGGTGAGCTCCTCGGGGGTCAGGCCTTCGGCCGGGCCGCCCTTGCGCGCGGTGCCGAGCATGACGCCCTCGCCCGTCCCGTCCACTCCGGCGGCCGCGAACTGCCGCAGCCGGGCCGAGAGCTGGGCGTGCGTCGTCGCGGTCACGGCGAGCCGCTCGGGCAGCTCACGGCGCCCGGTCCGGCTCGTGTGGGCCAGGTCCGCGAGCGGGACCCGGGCCCCGTCGGGCGTGTCCAGGAAGTCGGCGACCCGCTCCGCGTACGTGGCGAGCGTGCCGCGGTCCAGAGCGGAGAGCACGAACAGCTCCGGCTCCCCGGCGGCCGCCGCGCCCTCCTGCGGACCGGGGCCGGAGTACTCCTCCAGCACTATGTGCACGTTCGCTCCTCCCGCTCCGAAGGAGCTGATACCGGCCCGCCGCGGCCAGCTGCGCTCCACGCCGTCCACCTCGGCGACCGGGCGGTCCCAGGGCTCGGCGACGCGCTGCGGCCGGAACGGCGAACCCTCGAAGGCGATCTTCGGGTTGAGGGTGTCGAGATGGATGGTGGGCGCCAGGGTCTTGTGCTTGAGCTGCAACAGCACCTTCGTCACGGCGGCGATGCCGGCCGCGCCCTCCAGGTGACCGATGTTCGACTTGACCGAGCCGATGGAGCAGAAGCCCTCGTCGGTGGCGCCCGCGGCGCGGAACGCCTTGGTGAGACCGCCCAGTTCGATCGGGTCGCCCAGCGCCGTCCCGGTGCCGTGGGCCTCCACGTACGACACGGTCCGGGGATGCACTCCGGCCCGGTCGAGGGCCTGTTCCACGAGGCGGGCCTGAGCGTTCGGGTTGGGCACCGTGTACCCGCTGACCTTGCCGCCCGCGTTGCTGAAGGCCCCCTTGACGACGCCCCAGATCGTGTCGCCGTCGGCCTCGGCCTGGGCCAGCGGCTTGAGCAGGACCGCGCCCGCTCCCTCACCCGGCACGAACCCGTCGGCGCCCGCGTCGAAGACCCGGCAGGCGTCACCGGCCGAGAGCATGTTGCGGGCGCACAGGGCCGCGAAGTGGGCGGGATGCAGGATCAGGTTCGTCCCGCCGGCGATGGCCATCCGGCACTCGCCGCGCCGGATGCTCTCGCAGGCCAGCTGGATGGCGCTGAGCGCGGACGAGCAGGCGGAGTCGACGGCGAGGCTCGGGCCCTGAAGGTCGAAGGTGTAGGAGACGCGGTTGGCCATCGACCAGTACGCGGAGTGGCCGGTGGCGTAGCGGCCCGCGGGCCAGTCGGTGGCCGCCGCGAGCAGGCCGTACTCGCCGTACATGAGCCCGGCGAACACACCGGTCTGCGGCTCGTGGGTGTACTGGCCGAGGTGGCCGGTCGTCTCCAGGAGCTCCCAGCAGGTCTCCAGGAACAGCCGCTCCTGCGGGTCGATGTCGGCGGCGTCGCGCGGCAGGACGCCGAAGAGCGGGGCGTCGAACATCTCGATGTCCTGGAGGAAGCCGCCCCAGCGGCTGTAGCTGCGGTGCTTGGCGTTCTTGTCCGGGTCGAAGTTGCGGCGCCAGTCCCAGCGCTCGGACGGGATCTCGCGGATGCAGCTGCGGCCCTCGGACAGGTTGCGCCAGAAGGCCTCCAGGTCGGGGGAGTTCGGGTAGCGGCCGACGACACCGATGACGGCGATGTCGAGCGCGTCCGAAGCCTCCTCCGGCGATGCGTCGGCCTGGGCGGCGGGTGCGGGCTCGGCCGTCACCGCCGCCGTCACAGCGGCCGTCGGCGCGGGCTGGGGAATCTCCCGCACCTCGGGTGCCGGCGCGGAGGCCACCGGTGCGGGCTCCGCGGCCGGCCCGCCCAGGACCTTGGCGAGCCCCTCCGCGTGCTCCGCGGCCAGGTACTCCGCGAGCCGCTCGATGCTCGTGTGCTCGAACAGCAGCGTCTGCGGCAGGTCGCCGAGATCCTGCTCGAGGCGGTCCACGATGTTCAGGCTGACCAGCGAGTCGACGCCGAACGTCTCCAGCGTCGCCGCCGGATCCAGGTCCTCGGCGCGGTACTTGAGCACCTCGGCGAACACGCCGGTGACGTACGAGCGTACGGAATCGTCCGACACCCCCTGCGCCGCCGCGTCCGGCACGGCACCGGCGGCGTCCTCGGCGGGCCGCTCGGCCACGACGAGCGACTGCTCGAGGTCGTCCGCGGCGATGCCGGGCAGACCCCGGGTGCGCACGGTGCGCAGCCCGGCCGCCGCCGCGACCTCGCGCCACTGCGCGGGCGCCAGCAGCGGCGAGTGCGGCAGCCTGCGCTCCGCGTCCTCGTACATCCACCAGCCGGTCGTCAGACCGAAGGTGAGAGTGAGGAACTCGGAGAAGCGCGTGATCTCGTTGACGAGCACCACGCCGCCCGGCCGCAGCAGCGTGCGGATGTGGGCCAGCGTGCGTTCCATGTCCGGGGTGGCGTGCAGGACGTGTGTGCCGAGCACCACGTCGTACGAGCCGGTCCCGATGCCCTGGGCCGCCGGGTCCTGCGAGATGTCGAGGACCTGGAAGGCCAGCATCCCGCCGTGCGCGGGGCCGAACTCCCGCTCGCCGTGGCGCAGGAACGCGGGGGAGATGTCGGTGTAGCAGTAGTGGGCCTCGGCGTCCGCCGCGGCCAGCGCCGGGAGCACGGTCCGGGAGCTGGCCCCGGTGCCCGCGCCGATCTCCAGGATCCGGGCCGGCCGGCCCAGCTCCGCGCGGATCCGGCGGGCCGCGTCCGCGACCTCCTCGCCGAGCAGCCGGTTGTAGTGGTCGGCGATGGGCTGGCCCTTGTAGATGGGCTCGACCAGGGCCACCGACCCCTTCGGGAAGAGCACGTCCATCGGATTGCGGCGGCCGGCGAGCACCTCGCCGAGCGCTCCCAGGGTCCGCTCCAGGAGCGTGACGTGACCGCTCATCTCCGGGTAGCGAGCGGCGACTTCGGCACCGTCCACGGGCTCGCCCGGCAGCGCGTCCGGACCGTGGAACACCAGCCCGTCCGCGTCACCGGTCACCGCCCCGCAGGAGCGCAGCACGCTCAGCGCGGCGTCGAACAGCCGGCGGTGCCGGCGCACCACGCCCAGCCGGCCGGCCAGCGCGTCGGCGGTGATCCGCTCACCGGCCGCCGGTACGCCGTCCAGGTGCGGGAACGTACGGCACAGCAGGTCCCGGCTGAACGCCTCCACCTGCGCGAACGCCTCCTGCGCCCGCGTGAACACCGCGACGTCACCCTCCGCTGCGGCCGGGGCCGCGGTCGGGGCGGCCGCCACGGGTTCCCCGGCGGGTGCCGGGGCCGCGCCGGACTGCCCGGGGGCGAGGACGGCGGTCAGCCGCTCCAGGTGCTCGGCGAGGAAGTACGCGCCGACCTGGTCGATCGTCATGTGCTCGAACAGCAGGGTCTGCGGCAGGTCGCCGAGGTCCTGCTCGAAACGGTCGACGATGTTGAGGCTGACCAGCGAGTCGACACCGAAGGTCTCGAACGTGGCCGACGGGTCGAGCGCCGCACTGTCGTACTTGAGGACCTCGGCGAACACCCCGGCGACATAGGCCCGTACGGTGTCGGCCGACAGATCCCCGCCCGGGGCGGAGACCGGCGCGCGGCCCGCCACGGCCTGCGGGCGCGGCGCCGGGGCCGCGGGCGCGGCGGTGGCGGTGGCGTCGGGTGTTCCGGTGACCCGGATGCCCATGGCGGGCAGTGCCGCGCGATCCGCCTTCATCGCGAGCGTCTGGGGCAGCCGTCCGGAGACGACCCGGCGCAGCACCGCCATGCCTTCGGCGGGCTCGACGGAGCCGACGCCCAGGCGGGCGAACGCGGACCGCATCCGGTCGTTGGCGACCGCGCCGACACTGCCCCAGAAGCCCCAGTTCACGACGGACACCGGGTAGTCGTGCCGCCGGTCCAGCCACTGCACGTAGGCGTCCTCGAACGTGCTGGCCGCCGCGTAGTTGGCCTGCCCGCCCGCCTCCACGAACGACACCGCCGAGGAGAAGACCAGCATGAAGTCCAGCGGCTCGGCGCCGAAGACCCGCGCGAACGCGGTCATCCCGGCGACCTTGGGCGCCAGCCCGGCGAGGAAGTCCGCCTCGTCCATCTGGGCGATGGTGCGGTCCCGCAGGTCGAGGGCCGCGTGCACGGCGCCGTCGACCGTGCCGAACCGGGCGTGCACGGCCTCCAGGCCGCGCCGCAGCGCCGCCTCGTCGGCGACGTCCGCCGACACGTAGAGCACCTCACCGCCCAGAGCGGCGATCTCGGCGGCCTTCGCCCGGTGCTCGGGCCCCTCCGGGCTGCGGCCGATCCACACCAGGCGGGCCCGGGCGATCCGGGCGAGCAGCCGGCTCAGCGCGAAGCCGATCCCGCCGGCCCCGCCGACCAGGACGTACACCCCGCCCTCGCGGAAGGGAGCCGTGCCCTGCGGCGCCTCGGTCCGCAGCGGTTCGAAGACCCGCTCCAGACGGGTCCCGTCGCGCAGCAGCACCAGGGGTTCGGTGCCGGGCTCGGCCACGACCCGCTCGGCCGTGCGCTCCACGGCGTCGCCGGTCCCTCCCGTGGCACCCACGTCCACACAGGAGACGCTCCAGCGCGGACACTCCGACTCGATCGCCCGGGCGAGGCCCAGCACCCCGGCGGCGTGCGGGCGCACCGGCTCCTGCGCGTCGGCCGGCACCGCGCCGGCCAGGACGATGCGCAGCGCGATCCGGTCCCGGCCGCGACCCGCGTCCAGCAGCCGCTTGACCAGCCGGAACAGCGCCAGCGCGGTGCCGTCCCGCTCGGCGGGCTCCGCCGTCTCGGCGCCCGTGCGGGCGAGGAAGTAGACGGTGTCCAGGGGCTCTCCGAGCACCGGATGGTCCGCCGCGCCGTCACCGGCGAGCTCCACCGGCGTCGCGCCCGTACGGGCCGTCAGCGCCCCGGCCAGCTCGGCCGAGTCGGCGGTGTGCACGACGGCCGTCCGTCCGGCCGGGGCCACCTCGCCGGTGGCCGCCGCGGAGGCCGGACGCCACACCGGGCGGTACATCATCGAGTCGACCGCGCTGTGCTGCGCCCGCAGGGTCAGGCCCTCGTAGCGCACGCAGACCCGTCCGGACCGGTCGGCGAGCCGCACCGTGTACCGCTGCGCCCCCGCCCGCTCCACATGGGCGTACGCGGGGACGGCCGTCGCGTCGAGGACCTCCACGGTCTCGACGGCGAACGGGACCAGCGTCGCGTCGTTGCCGGCCTCCAGCGCGGCGATCGTCTGCTGGGCGCCGTCGAGCAGCGCCGGGTGCAGGGCGAAGCCGGCCGTGTCCGAGGGGACGCGCAGCGCGCCGAGCACCTCGTCGTCGCCGAAAGTGATCTTCTCCAGGACCCGGAAGGCCGGGCCGTACGAGATGCCGCCGGCGCGGAAGTCCTCGTAGAAGCGGTCCGCGGGGACCTCGCGGGAACAGCGCGCGGCGATCCCGGCGAGGTCGAGCGTCTCGGGGGCCGGGGCGGCGCCGCCCACCGAGGCCGAACCCCGGGAGCACACCGCCGCGTCGGCGCCCGCCGTGAGCGCGAAGCGGTATCCGTCACCGTCCGAGGTGAGGGTCAGGGACAGGTGCGCGGCGGCCTCGGCGTCGATCAGCCGCAGCCACTGCACCCCGTGCAGCCGCACCGGCCCCGCCGGGGCGATCTGCCGGGCCGCCGTCACGGCCAGGTCGAGCCCCGCCGCGCCCGGCAGCACCGGCCGGTCCCCGATCCGGTGGTCGTCGAGCACCCAGTGCGCGGCGGGCACGGACACGGGGAAGCGGGCCCCGCCAGCGTCGCCGGGCGCGCCCGAGGGCGCGCCGAGCAGCGGGTGCGGACCGGCCGCGGCCGGGGCCTCGGCCTCCGGGGCGGTGGCGGACTCCTCCGGCACGGAGATCCAGTGCCGGTCACCCGCGAACGGGTAGGTGGGCAGCGGCACTCGACGGGGCCGGGCCCCGTACGGCAGCGCCCGCCAGTCGAGGTCCGCGCCCGCGACATAGGCGGCGGCCAGCCCCTCCAGGGCGGCGACCCGCTCCGTGGACGCGGCGGAACCGGCGCGCTCGGTCAGCGCGGCCAGAGCCTGCCCGTCCGGAGCCTGGGCGGCTTTGCCCGAGCCGGTACGGAAGCAGCCCGGGGCGCTCTCGCGGGACGCCGACTGCCGCAGCTTGCGGCGCAGTTCGGGCAGGTCGCGGGCGATCACGGCCGCCCGGACCGGCAGATGGGCGCGCCCGGCGCCGAGCGTGAACGCCACGTCGGCCGGGTCGGCCCCGTCCAGGCCCGCGTCGGCGAGCCGCAGCAGCAGCCGGTCCAGGCCCGCCTCGTCGCGCGCCGACACCACGAACAGCCGCTCCCGGTCCTCCGGGGCGGGGCGGTCCCGCGGCGCGGGTGGCTGCGCGATCACCGCGTGCGCGTTGGTGCCGCTGAACCCGAAGCTGCTGACCGTCGCGACCCGTACCCCGCCCGGGCCCGGCTGCCACGGCTGCCGGTCGCGCACCACGAAGAACGGACTGGACTCCAGCGCCGTCTTCGGGTTCGGCCGCTCGAAGGAAGGGGCGGGCGGCAGTTCGCCGTGCCGCAGCGCGAGCAGCGTCTTGAGCAGCCCGGCGATGCCGGCCGCCATCGTCGTGTGCCCGATGTTGGCCTTCACCGTGCCGATGCCGCAGTAGCCCTCGCGGTCCGTGGTGCGGCGGAACACCTCGGTCAGCGCCCGCACCTCGATCGGGTCGCCGAGCGCGGTGCCGGTGCCGTGGGCCTCCACGTAGCCGATGTCCTCGGCGACGACGCCGGCCCGCTCGTGCACGTCCGCGACGAGCGCGGCCTGCGACACGGCGCTCGGCGCGGTGATGCCGTTCGTGCGGCCGTCGCCGTTGACGCCGGTCGCCCGGATCACGCCGTGGATGTGGTCCCCGTCGGCCAAGGCCCGGTCCAGGCGCTTGAGCACGACCGCGCCCACGCCCTCGCCGAGCACCGTCCCGTCCGCCGCCGCGTCGAAGGGCAGACAGCGGCCGCGCGGCGACAGCATGCCGACCTTGCTGGCCCGCACGTGCAGCTGCGGAGTGACCATGAGGGCCACACCCCCGGCCAGGGCCATCGCGCACTCGCCGCGCCGGATGCTCTCGGCGGCCAGGTGCACGGCCACCAGCGAGGACGAACAGGCCGTGTCCACCGCCATGGTGGGCCCGTCCAGGTTCAGGAAGTAGCCGATGCGGGCGGGCAGCAGCGAACTGGTGGTGCCGAGGAACGCGTGCCCGGTGTCCGCCCGGCCCGCCTCCGTGAGCAGCGTCGAGTAGTCACCCGGCGCGCAGCCCACGAACACACCGCAGGAGGTGCGCTCGTCGGCGCCCACCGCGTACCCGGCGTGCTCCAGAGCGGACCAGGACTGCTCCAGGAACAGCCGCTGCTGCGGGTCCATGACCTCCGCCTCGAGCGGCGAGTGGTTGAAGAACGCCGCGTCGAACCGGTCCACCTCGGGCAGCATCGCCGCCCACTTGCTGTACGTGCGGCCCGGCGCGAGACGGTCGGCGTCGAAGATACGGCCGACGTCCCAGCGCTGCGCGGGCACCTCGGTGAAACTGTCCCGCCCGGCCGCGATGTTCTCCCAGAAGGCGTCCAGGTCCTCGGCGCCCGGGAAACGCCCCGACATGCCGATGACGGCGATGTCGCCCGAGGAGACGGGGGCCTCGGGGGTCACGGGTGCGACGGGCGCCGCGACCGGGGCCTCGGCGAGCGGCGCGGGGCTGCTGCGCCACAGCGTCCTGAGGTGGGCGGCGAGCCGGGGCACCGTCGGATGGTCGAACAGGGCGACCGGGTCGAGCTCCAGGCCGAACCGCGCCCCGAGCTGCTCCACGATCTCGACGGCGCCGACCGAGTCCACGCCCATCTCGCTGAACGACAGCCGCTGGTCGACCTCGTCCCGCGCCAGGTAGAGGCGCGCGCCGACGGCGTCCACGACGGCCGACACCGCCTCGTCCGCGTCCAGTTCGGGCCGTGCGACGGGGGCGACCGGGGCGGCAGGCTCGGCGTGCACCGTGCCCCGGTCCTCCCGGTCCTCCCGGTCCTCCGCACGGGCGTTCTTCCAGTCGCCGATCCAGTACGAGCGCTCGTCCAGTGGGTGCGCGGGCAGCGGCACCCGGCGCGGCCGGGGACCGTCGGCGCGGCACTCGTCCCACGCCACCGTGCCGCCCTCCGCCCAGGCGCGGGCCAGCTCGGAGAGCCGGCCGGCGCGGAACAGCTCGGCGGCCCCGTGCACGGGCGCGGGCTCCGCGTCCGGCGCGACCTGTCCGGTGAACACGCCCGGACCCGCCTCGGCGCCGTCCAGGAACCGGCGCAACTGCCGGCCCAGGGTGTCCGCGTCCTCGCAGACCACGGCGAGCCGGGACGCGAGCTGGGCGCGCCCCACCCGCAGAGTGTGCGCGATGTCCGTGAGCGGCACAGTGTGGGCAGCGCCCGCCGAGGTCGCCGACTCGGCGAGTTCGGCGACGGACGTCTGGGCGGACGGCGGCCCGGCGGGCAGCAGGTCCTCGGCCCGGCGGCCCAGTTCGGCCAGCGCCAGCCGGTCAAGACCCAGATCGGTCAGGCTCTCGTGCACGTCGACGGCGTCGGCCGGCACGTCGAGCAGCGCGGCCACCTCCCGCGTGAGCCGGTCCCGCACCCCGTCGTCCGCGCCGCCGCGCGCCGGACCCGACAGCCCGTCCAGGTGCCGCAGTTGACGGCGTACGACCTCGCGCAGCGTCTCCTCGTCCTTGGCGGAGAAGACGAGCAGCTGCGGCCCGGTCACAGGCGTGGCGGGGGCCTGCGGTGCGCTCTCCAGCAGCACGTGGGCGTTGGAACCGCCCGCGCCGAACGCGCTCACCCCGGCCCGCAGCACCTCGGCGCCCGGCGGCGGGGTCCACGGCTCCCGGGCGCGCTGCACGGCGAAGGGGGAGGAGGAGAAGTCGATGTGCGGATTGGGCTCTTCGCTGTGCAGCGACGGCACCAGCTCGCGGTGCCGCATCTGGAGCAGGACCTTGGTGACGGCCGCGATACCGGCCGCGCTCTCCAGATGCCCGATGTTCGACTTCACCGAGCCCACGGCACAACTGCGCGCGGGCAGACCGGAGTCGGCGAACGCCCGGCGCAGCCCCTCGACCTCGATCGGGTCGCCGAGCGCGGTGCCGGTTCCGTGCGCCTCGATGTAGCCGACGCTGCCGGGGGCCACCTCGGACCGCTCCAGGGCGTCGGCGATCAGCTCCGCCTGCGCGGTCGGGCTCGGCACCGTGAAACCGCTGGTGCGGCCCGAGTGGTTGAGGAACGAGCCCTTGATCACGCCGTGGACGTGGTCGCCGTCGGCGAGCGCCGCCGACAGCGGCTTGAGGAGGACCGCGCCGACGCCCTCGCCGGGCACGTATCCGTCGCCGTCCGCCCCGAAGGCGCGGCAGCGCCCGTCGCTCGACAGGAAGCGGCCCTCGGCGAGCTGGAGGTACTTCTGCGGGTGCGCCGCCACGTTCACGCCGCCGGCGATCGCCATCGCGCACTCGCCGCGCCGGATGCTCTCGGCGGCCAGGTGCAGCGAGGTCAGCGACGACGAACAGGCCGTGTCCACGGCCATGCTGGGCCCGGACAGGTCGAGGCAGTACGAGAGCCGGTTGGCGACGGAGCAGTGCAGGGCGGTCGGGGCGACCGCGTCGGCGCCGCCGTCGGTGCACAGCTGGTAGTGGCTCCACATGACACCGGCGAACACGCCGACCCGGGTACGGGCCAGCTCCTCGGGCCGGTACCCGGCGTTCTCCACGGCCTGCCGGCCCACCGTCAGGAACAGCCGCTCCTGCGGGTCCATCAGCTCGGCCTCGCGCCGCGAGATCCCGAACGACGCGGCGTCGAAGCGGTCGACACCGTCGAGGAAACCGCCCCAGCGGCCGTACGTGCGCCCGGGCGCCCCGCGCTCCGGGTCGAAGTAGGCGGTGTGGTCCCAGCGCTCCGCCGGCACCTCGGTGACGCAGTCCCGGCCCTCGGCCAGATTGCGCCAGAACTCCTCCAGGTCCGCGGCCCGCGGATAGCGGCCGGCGATCCCGATGACGGCGATGTCCTCACCGTGCGCCTGAGCCTGATCATGATCCTGAGCCTCGGCCGCGGGCGTGCCCGCCGTACCGGCCGCGCCCCGCGGGGCGGGCAGCAGTCCGGCGATGCGCTCCTGGTCGCCGTAGGTGACGACGGCGCGTGGCGCCCGCCCGGCCAGCAGCCCGAACAGCGCGTCCACGCCCAGGTCCGTGGGCAGGGCGTGCAGTCCGGTGTCCCGGGCGGAGCGGCGCCGCACCTCCTCGGAGACCCGCATGCCGCCGTCGGCCCACAGCGGCCAGCCGATCGCGACGGTGGTGCCGGAACGGTCGCTCCGGGCGGCCCGCCGCTCGGCGAAGTGCTCCATGAACGCGTTGCCGTACGCGTAGTCGGCCTGCCCCGGGTTGGCGACGGACGCCGACACGGAGGAGAACAGCGCGAAGAACTCCAGGTCGTCGTCGGCGGTCGCCTCGTCCAGGTGCAGGGTCCCCGTCACCTTGGCGGCCAGCACGGCGGCGGAGCGCTCGGGGGCCTTGCGGAAGAACATGCCGTCGTCGACGCTGCCCGCGCAGTGCAGGACACCGTCGAGACGGCCGTACGTCTCGCGCGCGCAGGCCACGGCGGCCAGCACGTCGTCGGCGTGCGTGACGTCACCGCGCACGTACGTGACCTCGGCGCCGCGACGGCGCCACCCCGCGATCCGCTCGGTCAGCCCGTCGCCCGGCTCGCTGCGGCCCGTCAGGACGAACCGCGCCGGGCCCCGCGCCACCATCCGGTCCACGACCAGCGCGGCCAGACCGCCACCGCCACCGGTGACCAGGTAGACGCCGTTCGCGGGCCCCGTACCGGGGATCGCGGGCAGCGTCAGAAGTTCGTGGCGCACCACCGAGCGGGTGCCGCCGGTGCGGCGCACCTCGTGCTCGGCCGACAGGTCTCCGCACTCGGCGGCGACCAGGCCGGCCAGCTCCGCGGGGGTCCCCGCGTCGTGGCCCACGGCACGGCAGCGCAGCATGGGCGCCTCGGCGGAGAAGGTGCGGGCCAGCGCCCCCAGCGCCGCCTCCTGCGGCCGGGGCCCGGCCGTGTCGTGCGCGTGCAGGAACAGCACCGGGACCGGCCGCGTCGGACGGGTGCCGGTGACGGCCACGGCCAGCGCCCAGCTCTCCCGGTACGCGTCGGGGACCGTGCCGGGCCCGTCGGCGCGGCCCGCACGGGCGCACCGCACGTAAGCGGCGGGGGAGACGCCGTCGGTCGCCAGCGCCGTCGTCAGGGCGGTCAGCTGGTCCGGGACGGCCGGGTCGAGACGGTAGTGGTCGGCGGCGATCCGCTGGAAGGCGGAGGCGCGTTCGGCCCGCACCACGCGGGCCGGTGCGACGGCGTCGCGCAGCGCGGCGGCGGTCGCCGCGTCGGCGCCGACGAGCACGATCGCACCCGGACCGTCCGGACCGTCCGCGTCCGGCGCGGACGGCCCCTCGACCGGCAGCGGCGTCCACACGGGCCGGCGCACACCGAGCACGGGGGCGACCTCCGCGACCTCTGTGGCCTCCGTGACTTCTGTGGCCTCGGTGGTCCCGGCGGCGGCCTCGGTCTTCTCCTGGACGGAGACGGTCTCCCGCGCCGCCGCGCTGCGCACCTGCGCCCCGAACTCCGCGTACAGATGCGCGGCGAGCGAGTCGATGTCGGAGAACTCGAACAGCAGCGTCGGGTACAGCGGCGCGCAGACGTACTCCTCCAGGCGGCGGCTGATGTCCAGCATGTGCCCGGAGTCGAGGCCCAGGTCGTAGAAGCCGGTGTCGGTGCGTATCTCACCGGCGGGCCGGCCGAGGAGTTCCCCGGCGAGCGCGCGCAGGTGGGCGCGCACCGCGTCCGCGCCGCCCGCCCCGGCGCCACCTTCGGCCCCGGGGGCGGGGGAGACGGGGGCCGGGGCGGGCGCGGGCACGGTCGTGGCCGGGGCCTCGACCAGGCGGGTGATCAGTTCGGGGTTGCGGATGCGCTTGCAGGTCAGCTTGGTGAACGAGGCGAGGAAGCGGCCCTCGCCGTCGTACAGCAGACAGTCGTTGTGCATGATGTCGCCCGACTGCGCGTACGTCTCCGGCCGCGGCATGTACGCGTACGCGACTCCGGTGAGCGGGCGCGGCGCCCGGAACGACTCGATGAACACCGGGATGAACGGGTCCTGGTCCGGCGGCGGGACCTGGGCGAACGCGGCGATCGTGGAGCAGTCCATCTTCGCCGGGTGCAGATGGAAGTGGGTGTCGAGGGCGGCGGCCTCCTCGTCCAGGCCCAGCTCCGCCAGGAGTTCGCCGTCGCCGTGGTAGAGCCGGCCGTAGCAGCGCATCGCCGAGCCGTGCCGGATCTCCTCGGCCCGCGCCCGCGCGTACATGTCGTCGAGGTCGCTCACCCGGCGGGCCGTCGTGCGCAGCCGGTCCAGGTCGATCGGTCCGGGCTCGGGCCGGTCGAGCAGGACGAGTTCGCCCCGGAAGTTCTCCCGGTACTCCGAGACGGCCGCGCCGTTCTCGCGGCGGCGGCTCTCGGCCGTGATCCAGCGGCTGCCGTCCGTGGACGTGGACACCGTGACGCGGATGTCGCGGTCACTGCCCTCGGTGGTGGCGATCGCCTCGTGGAACAGGACGTTGCGCAGCTCGGCCCGCGCCGTGTCGAAGCCCCGGTCGCGCAGGATGCGGAAGACGATGTCGAGGAAGGTCACCCCCGGCATGACGGACACCCCGTGCACCCGGTGGTTCTGCATGATGAAGTCGCTGTGCTCCAGCACGAGATGGCACACCAGCTCCTGGCCCGGCTGGGGCGTGGAGGACTCGTTCACCACTTCCGTCCTTCCTGCGACGCCGCGGTGTCGGCGCCGGTCGGGGTGAGGGGGGCGCGACCGGGAGCGGTCGTGGGCTCCTCGAAGGTCAGGCCGAGGATCGAGGCACCCGGCACGGGGCGCGGGGCGGCCGGCGCGGGAGCGGCCGGCGAGGCGGGCGGCGGCGGTGCGGCCGGCGGCGTCGCTCCCGGGGCCTCCAGCCACAGCCGGCGCTTGCGGTAGACCGGCGCGGGCAGGGCCGGGCGCGGCCGGTGCGCGGCGGCGAGCACCGGGTCCAGCTGGCTGACGACGGCGTGGGCGTTGGTGCCGCCGAGCCCGAAGGCGCTCACCCCGCCGACCCGCACCCGGCCCGGCTCCACCGTCCACGCGCGGGCGGCCCGGCTCAGGGCGAACGGGGAGGCCGCGAAGTCGAAGCGGGGGTTGGGGCGTTCGCAGAACAGCGTCGGCGCGATCCGCCCGTCCCGCACGGCCAGCACCGTCTTGAGGAGCCCGGCCATGCCCGCCGCGCTCAGCAGATGCCCGACGTTCGTCTTGACGCTGCCGATCGCGCAGAAACCGGAGCGCGCGGTGTCCTCACGGAACACCTCGGTCAGCGCCCGCAGCTCGATGGGGTCGCCGATCATCGTGCCCGTGCCGTGGGCCTCGATCAGACCCACCTCGTCGGGCCGCCGGCCGGCCGCCGCCAGGGCCCGGCGGACGACCTTGGCCTGCGCCACCGGATTGGGCGTGGTCAGACCCATGGTGCGGCCGTCGTTGTTCACCGCGACCGCGTCGATCACGGCGTGCACCCGGTCGCCGTCGGCGAGCGCCCGCTCCAGCGGCTTGAGCAGGACGACGCCACAGCCCTCGCCCGGTACGAAACCGTCGGCGCTCTCGTCGAAGGTGGCGCAACGACCGTGCCGGGACAGCGCCTTGGCCGCGCTGAACTCGAGATACGGCTCCTCGTCCAGGAGGATGTCGACACCACCGGCGAGCGCCAGCTCCGACTCCCCGTCCAGCAGGCTCCGGCAGGCCAGCTGCAGGGCCACCAGGGACGACGAACAGGCGCTGTCCACCACGAGGTTGGGGCCGTGCAGATCGAAGTGGTGGGCGACCCGCGCGGCGATGAAGTTCTGGTCGGAGCCCATGCCCACGGCCCCGCGCCGCTCGCCGACCCGGCGCCCGTACTGCGAGAGACGGGCCCCGGCGAACACGCCCACGTCCCGGCCCGCGAGCTCCCGCGTCGCGTACCCGGCGTCCGCCAGACAGTCGGCGGCGCCCTCCAGGAACAGGCGCACGGCCGGGTCGAGGCAGCGCGCCTCGTCCTCGCCCATGCCGAACGCCTCGGCGTCGAAGTCCTCGATGCCGTCCAGGAAGCCGCCCCACTTGCTGATGCTGCTGCCCGGCTCCGGCTCGGCCCGGTAGAGCGCGCCGGTGTCCCAGCGCGACGCCGGGACCTCGGTCACCGAGCACACCCCGTCCAGCAGGTTGCGCTGGAAGGCGGCGGCGTCCGGCGCCCCGGGGAACCGGCAGGCGAGCCCGACGATCGCGACCTTCCCGGCGGTGTCCGCGGCGGACGCCCCGGACACCGCCGGAGCGGCTGCGGGGACCGGCTGCGCGGGTGCGGCGGGCGGACCGGCCGGCACACCGAGGGACAGCAGATGGCGGCCCAGGCGTTCGAGCGTGGGGTGGTCGAGCAGGATCGCCGGATCCAGACTCAGGCCCGTCCGCTCCTCCAGCCGCAGCAGGATCTCCCCGAGCAGGACGGACTCCACACCCAGGTCGCCCAGGAGCGCCGTCGGGTCGAGGGCGTCCTCGGGGATCGCGAGGAGTTCGCTGAACACCGCGGCCAGCCAGGGCGGTCCGGCGACGGGTTGCGCCATGAGGGACTCCTCGGGGACGAGCGGCAGGGGCTGAGTGGCCCCCGCCGGTGACGGTTCGGGTACGGGTACGGGACCGGCCGCGGCGTCCGGATCTGTGCCGGCGCCCGGGTCTACGCCGTCACGGGAGCCGAGCAGGAGCGCCGGGTCGGCGGGCACACCGTCGAGCGGCGGGCACACCGCCACGCGGGCCGGCAGCCCGGCGGGCAGGGCCAGCACCCGTTCCAGGGCGCGCAGTCCCTCCTCGTCGCCGAGCGGCCCCACGCCCACGGGCGCGCAGCTGTCGGGCCGGCCCGTGCCCATCCCGGACTCGCTCCAGGTGGGCCAGGCGATCGAGCGGAACCCCGGGCGGCCGGAGCGCGCCCGGTGGTCGGCGTAGCAGTCGAGGAAGGCGTTGGCCGCGGCGTAGTCGAGGACACCGGCGGCGAGTCCGGGCGCGAGGGCCGACAGCGAGGAGAACAGCACGAAGAAGTCCGGGCGGTCGTCCGCGCACAGCTCGTCCAGGACCTCCAGGCCCGTCGTCTTCGGTTCGAGGACGGGCGCGAAGTCGGCGAGGTCCTTGCCGATGAACGACGGCCGGCCCACGGGCGCGCGGCCCGCACAGTGCACGACACCGCCGACCGGCCCCAGCCGCTCGCGCACCTGGCGCAGGAAGGCGTCGGTGCGCTCGCGCTCGCTGAGCGGGCCGGAGTGCACCAGCACCTGGGCGCCCAGGGACTCCAGTTCGCCGACCAGGGCAGCCGTCTCGGCCTCGGGCGTGCCCCGGTCGAGGAGCGGCCACCGGTCGCGGGGCGGCAGCGGGCGGGCGCCGGTGAGGGCGATCCGCCGGGCGCCGCGCCGGACGAGGAGCCGGGCCACCCGGGCGCCGATGCCGCGGGTGCCGCCGGTGACGAGGTAGGCGCGGTACGGGTCGGGGCGCAGCGGCCGGTCCCCGTCGTCGGGCAGCGCCACCAGGTCGGCGCGGTGCCGCACCCCGGCCCGTACGGAGACCTCGCGCGGGCCGTGCGCGGCGGTGTACTCGGCCACGATGTGCCCGGCCGCCGCCCGCGGCCCGCAGGCCTCCAGGTCCAGGTCGAGCACGGTGCCGGTGACCCGCCGGTACTCCGCGTCGAGCATCCGCACGAAGCCCGCCATCCGGGCGCCGGCGAGCGACGGGGTGCCGCCCGACGGGGCGTGCAGGCCCTCGGTCACGTGCAGGACGCGGCAGCCGCGCCCGCGCAGGGCGCGCACGGTACGGCGCAGCAGCACGAGCCGCGCGGTCCACACGTTCGCGGGTTCGGTGCCCGTGCGGCCGAGGTCGGTGAGGTCGACGATGCCGTCCACGGCGCCTGGGCCGTCCGCCCGCAGGCCCTCGGCGAACGCCGCGGCCGTGGCCTCGTCGCCGATGGCGGGCACGCCGTCCCCGGCGTCGGCACCGGCCCGGACGAGCGTGACCCGGTCCGGGCCCAGTCGGGCGAGCAGCGCGCGGGCCACGGGTTCGCCGGGCGCGGCGAACACACAGACGACGCGCCCCTCGATGTCCTGCGCCGGTGCGAGCGCCGGGGCGGTCCGCCAGGTGCGGCCGAACAGGGCCGTCCCCGAAGGGCTCGGCGCGGGCGCGGCGCTCTGCGCAGCGGTCTTGGTGAGGGGTACGGGTACGGCCGCGGGCTCGGGGAGCCAGTGCCGGTCACCGGCGAACGGGTAGGAGGGCAGCGAGACGGGGCGGCGCCGCACGGGGTGCAGTCCGGCCCAGTCGACCGCGCCGCCCGCCGCCCAGTGACGGGCCAGGCGCAGCAGCTCCGCCTCCCGGTCCGCCGCCGGGTCGATGCCGGACAGCGGGCCCTCGGGGAGGTCTCCGCCGGGAGTGCGGGCGTGCACGCAGCCCGTCGCGTCACCGGAGACGAACCGGTCCAGGGCGCGGCGCAGCTCCGGCACGTCGTGCGCGACCACCGCCAGCCGCTCGCGCAGCGGTTCGCGACCGCACTGCAGGGTGTACGCGATGTCGCCCAGGCCGGCCGGGTCGCCGGTGGCGTCACCGGACCGGTCGCCGAGGCGTTCGCTCAGCCGGGCCGCCATCGCCCGCAACCGGTCCTCGTCGAAGGCCGACAGCACGATCAACTGGGCCGTACCCGTACCCGTACCCGTACCCGTACCCGTGTCGGCGTACGTGTCCGAGGTGGGGGAGGGGACGTACTCCTCCACGACGACATGGGCGTTGGCCCCGCCCGCCCCGAAGGCGCTCAGGCCCGCGCGGCGCGGCAGTACGGCGCCGTCCGGGCCGGTGAGCGCCTCCCACGGGCGACCCTCACGGACCAGCTCGAAGGGTGAACCGGCCCAGTCCACGGCCGGGTTGAGCTCCTCGGCGTGCAGCGACGGCACGAGCCTGCGGTGGCGGAGCTGGAGGATCACCTTGGTCAGCCCGGCGATGCCGGCGGCCGCTTCCGCGTGCCCGATGTTGGACTTCACCGAGCCGATGGCCCGGTGCCCCGCGGCAGCCTCGGTCGCCGCCTGCGCGAACGCCCGGTTCAGGCCGTTGATCTCCACCGGGTCGCCCAGCCGGGTGCCGGTGCCGTGCGCCTCCAGGTAGCCGATGGTGGCCGGGTCGGCGCCCGCGCGGCGCAGCGCCGCGCGGACCAGATCGCCCTGGGCGACCGGGTTGGGCACCATGTAACCGTTGGTCTTGCCGCCGTGGTTGACGGCCGTGCCCCGGATGACGGCGTGGATCCGGTCCCCGTCGGCCTCGGCCGCCGACAGCGGCTTGAGCAGCACGGCGCCGACCCCCTCGGCGGGGACGAAGCCGTCGCCGCCGGCGCCGAAGCTGCGGCAGCGGTGGTCGCTGGACGCCATCTTCAGCCGGTCCTGCTGGCGGAACTTGTGCGGATGCAGCGACAGGTTGACCCCGCCCGCGAGCGCGGCCGCGCACTCGCCGCGGCGCAGGCTCTCCACCGCCAGGTGCAGTGCCGTCAGCGACGACGAGCACATGGTGTCCACGGCCAGGCTCGGGCCGTGCAGATCGAGGAAGTACGACACCCGGTTGGCGATGCCGGCGACCGCGGAACCGGTGTCGGCGGCCTCCCCGGTCAGCGACCGTTCGACGCCGAAGAACGGGTACTCGTTGTACATCGTGCCGACGAACACACCCACCCGGGAGTCGAGCCGCTCGCGGATCCGGGCCCGGGTGCAGCCGGCGTCCTCCAGCGTCTCCCAGACCACCTCGAGGAACTGCCGCTCCTGGGGGTCCATCAGCTGGGCGTCGCGCGGGGTGATGCCGAAGAACAGGCTGTCGAAGCGGTCCACGCCGTCGAGGAACCCGCCCCACATCCGGTCGACGGGCCAGCCCTCGCGGGCCCGTTCGGCGGGCAGCGGCCCGATGCTGTCGACCCCGCCGGCCAGGTTGCTCCAGAACGCGTCCAGGTCCCGGGCACCCGGGTAGCGCCCCGCGATCCCGACGACGGCGATCGGCTCCGCCGCGGTCGCGGGTTCGGCTCGCCGCTCTGTTTGCCTTATTGGTTGCTGAGTTGTTTGCAACTCTGATTGTTCAGATGATCGCTGAGATGTTTGGAGTGTTGTTTGCGGGATTGTTTGTGCCTCTGTGTGGGGCGCCGGACCGTTCCCGGCGGGCCGCTCCGACCAGGGGCCTTCGTGGTGGGCCGCCAGGTGCTCGGCCACCCCGGCGAGGTCGGCGTACTCGAACAGGACGGTGCTGGACGCGCCCTCGACGTCCCGCCGCAGCCGCTTGTTGAACCGGGCCACCAGCCGGGAGCTGAGCCCGTAGTGCTCCAGCGGGACCCGCGCGTGCAGTTGGTCGGCGGCGATGCCGCTCGCGTCGGCGAAGCACTCGATGACGTAGCGCCGCACCCGGTCCCGGTCCCCGTCCTGGTCCCGTCCGTCCCGCGGGTCCGCGGACACGGTGACCGGCGTCGGAGGCTCAGGGCTGACGGGAGCGGTACGGGGCTGCCGGGCGGCGGGGGCCGCGACCGGGTGGGGTACCGGTGCGAAGACATGGACGGGCAGCGGGACGCGGCGGCCCGGGGCCGGCCACAGCCGGGCGAAGTCCACCCGGTGACCGCGCAGCCAGTCGTCCACGGCCTGCCGCACGTCGTCCGCCCGTGCCGGTGCCGCGGCGAGCGCCGGGTCGCCGACGCCCGAGGCCAGGCCCGGGTAGGGGCGCCCGTCGAGGAACGCGGTGAGTCCGGCCCGGACCCCCTCGGTGCTGTCGGCGCTCAGCGCCAGGCGGTGGGCGAGGGAGGCCCGGCCGGTCTGGAGCGTCCAGGCCACGTCGGCGAGCCGGGCGGTGCGGCCCGCGCCCGCCAGGTGCTCGCGCAGCCGCCCGGCCGCCACCCGCAGACCGTCGGCCGAACCGGCCGACAGGACCACGGTGTGCGGGGCCCGCCCGGCCGCGTCCGCCGTCGTGCCGGTGCGCTCGTCCGCGTCCGGCGCCGTGGTGTCGGGCCCGGGGGCGCGGAGCACCACATGGCCGTACGAGCCGGTCGCGCCGACCGCGTTGATGAGCAGCGTGGCCCGGCCGTCGGCCGCGCGCGGGCGCAACGGGCGCGGGGTGTCGGCCAGTTCGACCGGCAGCGCGTCCCAGTCCACGAGCGGGCTCCGCTCGGCGGCCACGCGGGTCGGCGCGATCTGCCCGTGCCGCAGTTGCAGCAGCGACTTGATCAGCTGCGAGATGCCGGAAGCGGCCTCCAGATGGCCGATGTTGGGCTTCAGTGTGCCGACCGGCACCGGGGCGGTGCCCGCGCACCGGGCGAGCACGGAGCCGAGCGCCTCCAGCTCCGCCGCGTCGGCGATGCCCGCGCCGGCCGCGGCGCACTCCACGTAGTCGACGTCGTCGGGGATCACCGAGGCGTCCGCGAGGGCGCGGGCCAGGGAGTCCGCGAGGGCCTCGGTGTGCGGAGCGCCGTAGCGCGGTGCGCGGCCCGCGTGGCCGACGCGGGTGCCCTCGATGACACCGTGCACGGTGTCCCGGGCGCGGCGGGCCGCTCCGGCCGGGCGCAGCAGCACGACGCCGATGCCCTCGCCCGGGTGCCAGCCGCTGCCCTCGGCCGCGAACGCGGCGGGCGAGGCGTCGGCGGCGAGCAGTTCGAGGCCGTCGAGCAGCCCCCAGTGGTAGGGGTGGGCCAGCAGGTTCACGGCGCCGACGACGGCCGCGCCGCACTCTCCGCGGCGCAGGCTCTCCACGGCCAGGTGGAGCGCGGCGAACGACGAGGAGCAGGACGTGTCGACGGCGAGGCTGGGGCCGCGGAAGTCGAAGAAGTGCGAGATCCGGTTGGCGATGTCGGAGCCGGCCGCGGCGATCTGCGCGCTGTCGCCCGCCTGCCACCGGTCGGCGCCCTGCTGCCGGTGGTCGTGCCACATGGCGCCCATGAATACGCCGACCCGCCCCGCGGACGTGCGCAGGGACTCCGCGGTGTGCCCGGCGTCGTCGAGGCACTGCCAGACCGTCTCCAGCATCAGCCGTGCCTGCGGGTCCACGTCCGGTGCCTCCTGCGGCGACACGTGGAAGTGCAGGCTGTCGAACCGGTCGATGTGCGGCAGGAAGCCGCCGACCGCGCGGGCTCCCTCGGGGGCCGCCTCGGGGCGGGTCGGGGGTGCCTCGGCGACGGCGCTGCGGCCCGTGACGAGACCGTCCCAGAAGGTCTCCAGGTCCGGGGCGTCGGGGAAGCGGCCGGCCATGCCGATCACGGCCGTCGGCTCGGCGGCGTGTTCGGGGTGTTCGGGATGTTCGGCATGTTCGCGGTGTTCGTGGTGTTCGGCGGCTTCGGCGTTGTCGAGGACCGGCTCGGCCGCCGACCGCACAGGCTCGGCGAAGAACGGCGCGGTGCCGTGCCCGGAGCGGGCCGGGTGCGCGGCGGCGCCGCCCAGGAAGGCCTGAAGGAACACATGGCCCTCGTCCAGGCCCAGTTGTTCGCGCAGCTCGTCCGTGTTCAGGGCGCCGATCGGGCACAGGCCCACGCCGTGCGCGGCCTGCCCCAGCATCAGCAGCTCACCCATGTAGCCGGACTCCAGGGTGAGATAGCGCAGGCTCTCGTCCGCGTACAGCGGCTCGATCCCGTGCCGCTGGCCGAACAGGTAGATCCCGAACCGGGAGCGGTCGAACACCGGCCGGTTGTAGTAGAAGTGCGTCCCGCGGTCCGGGCGGACACCGGGCCGCAGCAGGCGCAGCGTGTGGCGGGCGGCGTCGTAGTAGTACAGCCCGGCGTCCAGGCCCTCGACGGCGTCCGGCGTCAGATGCAGATAGACCTGTACGGAGTAGGTGTCGCCGGCCGACGGGTACAGGGCGCCGGTCCCCTCAGGGCCGGTCGCCTGGCGCAGCAGGCCGAGCAGGCGCGCGAACGCGCGGTGCTCCACCGGCCGGTCGAGGAAGTCCCGCCGGCTGGACCGCCAGGCGAACAGCTCGGGCTCGAACTCGGCCTCGGGCAGAGCCACTTCGGTCAGACCAGGCTCCTCGGACCGCCGGTTCCAGTGCCGCTTCTTGAACCGCTCGCGCTCCTCGGCCGAGAAGAAGTCCACCGAGTCCGGCGGCACCTCCGAGGCAGCGGCCCGCACCGGCTCCGGCTCAGCCACCGGCACCGGCTCCGGTACAGGCTCGGCCACCAGTACAGGCTCCGGCTCCGGCACAGGCACCGCGATCGGGGCCTCGCCGCCGCCCAGCCGGGAGTGCACCCAGCGGGCGATCGCGTCGACCGTCGGATTGTCCAGCAGCGCCGACACCGGGAAGCGCTCCTGGTACGCCTTCTGCAGGGAGCCCGAGACTCGGACCATCGTGAAGGAGGTCGCCCCCTGGTCCCACAGGTCGGCGTCGGGATCCACCGCACCCGTCCCCAGCGTCTGCGCGAACATCCCGGCGATCCGCTCGCGCAGATCCTCGATCGAGGGCACCTCCGCGGCCACGATCGCCTCCGCCGCGGACGGCTGGGCGGACTGCTCCGCGGCGGCAGGCGCTGCGGCCGGGCTGTCCGACGCGGCGGCACCGGTCTCCGGCGCCGTCAGATGCTCCTTGCCCAGCGGCCAGGGCAGCCCCGCCCGGTCCAGCTTCCCGTTCGAGGTGGCGGGGAACTGGGCCAGGAAACCGATGAAGTTCGGCACCATGTACTCGGGCAGCGTCTGCCCCGCGAACGACCGCAGCTCCCGCGCCGACGGCGCCGCCTCGGGCCGCGCCACCACGTACGCCACCAGCGTGCGGTCGCCCGACCCGTCCTCGCGGGGCAGGACCACGGCCTCCTTGACCCCGTCGTGGGCCCGCAGCCGGTGCTCGATCTCGCCCGTCTCGACACGGAAACCGCGGATCTTCACCTGACCGTCCGAGCGGCCCTGGAAGCTGAGATTCCCGTCCGGGTAGTACAGCGCCCGGTCCCCGGTCCGGTAGAGCCGCTCCTGCGGATCGTCGTGGAACGGGTCCGGTACGAAGCGGTCCGCGGTCAGCTCGGGCTGGTTGACGTACCCGAGCGCGAGACACACGCCGCCGATGTACAGATCGCCCTCGACACCCACCGGACACGGCCGCATCTGCGCGTCCAGCACGTGATAGCGGCAGTTGTCGATCGGCCTGCCGTACGGGATGCTGCGCCACGCCGGATCGATCGCGCCGACCCGGAACCAGTTGGACCACACCGTCGCCTCGGTGGCGCCGCCCAGACTGATGATGTCGGCGCCCGGGAACACGGCCCTGACCTCGTCCGGCAGCGACAGCGGCGTGTAGTCGCCGCTGAGGAACACCAGCCGCAGATCGCCGGTCCCGGAGCCGCCGCGCACCCCGTCGAGCAGCGCGCCCACCTGGGCGAGCGTGGTCGGCGCCGAGTTCCAGAAGGTGACCGGCTCCTCGACGAGCACATCGAGCAGCAGGCCCGGGTCGCGCTGCTGCTCCGCGTCCGCGATGTACAGCGCGCCGCCCGCGCCGAGCAGTCCGAACACGTCGAACACCGACAGGTCGAAGCCGAGCGAGGTCACGCACAGACCCATGTCGCCGGGCCCGAAGCCGAAGGTGCGCTCGCACCAGTTGAGCAGGTTCAGGACCGGCCGGTGCGCGACCGCGACACCCTTGGGCCGGCCCGTGCTGCCCGACGTGAAGATGATGTACGCCGTGTTGTGCGGCTGCGCCGCCGGCTCCGGGTTCTCGTCCGCGTCCGCCGGGTGCGGGCCCGCGACGGCGTCGTCCGCGCACACGCTCGGGCAGCCGGCCGGTACCGGCCAGCCGTCGCGGTCCGCGGTGACGACGACCGCCTCGGCGTGGGCCTCCTCCAGGATGACCGCCGCGCGCTCGGCCGGAAGGTGGGGCTCCATCGGCAGGTAGACGCCGCCGGCCTTGAGGATGCCGAGCACCGCCGCGACCATCATCGGCCCGCGCGGCACACTGACCGCCACGACCGTCTCCGGGCCCACGCCCTGTCCGGCGAGCCGGGCCGCGATGCGGTTGGCCCGCCGGTTCAGCTCCCGGTACGTCATTGACCCGCCGCGCCAGCGCAGGGCCTCCGCCTCGGGCTGCGCGGCCGCGCGCTCCTCGAACGGCCGGTGTATCAGCCGCTCGCCGTCGAACGGGAACTCCGTGTCGTTCCACGTGTGCAGGATCTTGTGCAGCTCCGCGCCCACCGGCACTCCGTCCTCGACCGTGCCGCCGTCGGCCGTGCGGTCCTCGACCGTGCTCTTCACGGCCGCCGGGGCCGCCGTCTCACGCCAGGCCCCGTCGTCCTCGGCGAGCCGGGTCACGGCCCGCGCGTACGCCTCGTACAGCTCGCCCAGGCCCTCCTGCGGCGCATGCCCCTCCGCGGTGTCCCAGGACAGCCGCAGCCGGCCCGCGTCGAGCGTCGTGATGCAGTCCAGGAACACGTCCGGGGTGCAGCTCAGCCACGGCCCTTCGCGCACCGCGCCCGGCAGCGGGCGGCCGGTCAGGTCCAGGACGCAGGTGTAGACGACGGGGTAGCCCGCGCCGCCGGAGCGCGCCACGGCGCGGCGCAGCTCGGGCAGGCCGCTGCCCGCCACCGCCGCGTCCCGCTCCAGCGCGTCCTGGTAGATACGCGCCCGCTGCGCGAACGGCAGCTCGCGCGGCGCGCACGGCAGCCAGCTCAGCTTCGTGAACTCGCCGGGCCGCCGCGCGTCCAGCGCGTGGTCCCAGCGGACCACCGGCACCGCGAAGTCCGCCCCGAACCGCTCGGCGAGCACATCGGTGAACGCCGTGAGCAGCGCCGCGTCCAGGCCCACACCGTGCCGCTCGCACCATTCGGCCAGCGGCCGCAGCGCGAGGGCCGCACCGTCGAGCCGCACCCGGCGCTCGGGCCCCGCCGCCGCGTCCGGCTCCGGCAGCGGCACCCCCGGCGGCATATCCCGCAGCACCCGCCCCCAGTGCCCGTCCGCGCCGGCCTCGTCCGTGCCGGCGTCCGTGCCGGGGGCCCGTACGAGAACGGGCTCCGCCGACGGATCGGCGTACAGGCGCATCAGTTCACGGCCCGTCAGATGGATGCTGCGGGCGTCCGCCAGCGTCAGGTCCACCGACAGCAGCACCGTGTCGCCCGCCTCGCCGCGCACCACCCGCACCTCGAACTGCGGATGCCGCCCCAGCGGGAACGGGGACGCCGCCATCGCCTCGCGCACCGTGTCCGCCGGGACGCCCTCGAGCACCGGCACCGCCCAGCGGCGCGGCGCCCGCGCCCGCACCGCCACGGCGCCGTCCTCGGTGACGGCCGAGCGCAGCACCTCGTGCGCCTCCGCCAGCCGCACCACGGCCGACTCGAGCCGCAGCGGGTCCACCCGTTCCTCGGTCTCGTACGACACCACGACCTGGCAGCCGCGCCACGGACCCGGCTCACCGGCCGCCCGCGGCACGAAGTACGCCTGCTGAAGGTCGTTCAGCGGCCGCTCGTCGGCCGGGCCGTCCACCGCGGCCGCCCGCAGCCCGTTGCACAGCGACGCGAACGCGGCGTCCACCGTGCCCGGCGCGAAGCACGCGTCAGCCGTGTCCCAGCGCACGTGCAGCGCGCCGTCCTGCTCCCACATCTGATGGTCGAGCCACACCCCGGTGGTCTGGCTGACCGCGTACACCGGCGCCGCCCCGAAGCCCCGCTCGCGCGGGCGGCCCGCCGTGTCGAGCATGCTCGTGAACACCACGGGCAGCGGCCCGGGCCCGGCGCCGCGGCCGCGCAGGGCCCGCTGCGCGCTCACCCCGCACACCGAGGAGTGCTCCAGTGCCTCCCACAGCCCGGCGTGCGTGAGCCTGGCCGCCTCCTCGAACGTGTGCCGGCCCGAGGGCACCGCCTCCGCGAACGTGGTCGCCGTGAACGGTCCCACCAACAGGTCGGCGCCGGACGGCAGTTGCGGACGCCGGCTCGTGGTGACCACGACCGAGTACGGCCGCTGGTCACCGTGCCGGTCCAGGGCCTCGGTGAACACCGTCAGCACCAGCGAGGTCGGCGAGACGCCCAGCGCCTCCGCCCGCTCGCGCAGCGCGTCCCACTCGGCGGGCGACAGGCGCGCGGTGCGGCTGCTGCGGCGCACGCACGACAGCCCCGCACCCCGCTCCGGCCCGGCCTCGGTGAACAGGCCCGGGGCTCCCGGCAGTTCGCCCAGCCGGCGCACCCAGTGCTCCAGGTCGCGGCGGTGCGCGGCGCCGCCGCGGGCCGCGTCCAGGGCCACGACGCAGTCCCGCACCGACAGCGAGGCCGCCGGTGCGGGAAGTATGTGCTGCGGGTCGGCGTAACACGCCTCCCACTGAGTGGTCAGCAGGTCCAGGCCCTGGCCGTCCGTGACCATCGCGTCGATGCCGAAGTGGACGCGGCCCGCGCCGTCCGGGCCGAGGGTCACCTCGATCGCGAACGGGGGACAGGCGTCGGCGGCGAACAGCTGGTGGGACATCCGGGCCCGCACGGCGGTCGCGGTCGCGCCGAACGCGGCACGGTCCGCGCTCTCGCGCACCGGCATCTCCCACGCGGGGGCCCGCTCGGCTATCCGCGCGCGGCCGTCGTCGGTGACGATCGCCCGCAGCATGTCGTGGTGCTCGACCAGCCGCTGCCAGGCGGCCCGCAGCCGGTCCGCGTCCAGCGCCGGGACGTCGAACTCGCGGTACAGGTGACAGCCCGCCGCGTCCGCCTGCAGCTCCGGCTCCTTGCCGATCAGGTACGACTCCTGCAACGGCGTCAGCGGGAACGGCTCGTACCGGGCGCCGGGATCCGAGACGACCCGCGCGCCGACCGCGGCGCCGGTGTCCTCGCTGTCCCCGGGGCCCGCCGCACCGGCCGCATGCTCGGCGACCCGGCGCGCGTAAGCGCCGATCGTGTCCGCCTCCGCGAGCCAGCCGAGCGGCACGTCGGCCGCGCACTCGCCCTGCACCGCGAGCCACAGCCGGGCCGCCGTCATCGAGTCGAGGGCCAGGCGGCCCACCTCGGTGCCGGCGTGCGCGGGTCCCGCATCCGGCCGGGCCTCGGACAGGACCCGGACGACCACGTCCGTGACCCGCGCGGCGAGGCCGTCGCCGATCTCGTCCTGCTGCCCCGCCGGGCTGGTTCCAGGCTCCATATCCGCTCCCCCTGGGAAAGACCACGGTTGCTGCGCCGTGACGCACCCTAGGAAGCGGCGCGCCCGCGGCCCCGCTCAGAAGTGAGCGGTTCCGCGGGCGGCGAGCGAAGGGTGAGCGGACGGTGAGCGGTTGGCTAGCGGCGGGCTAGCGCGGGGCGAGCGCGGAGCGAGCGATGCTCTAGCGCAGCGGCGCGAAGGAGACGTCCCCCATGCTCTGCTCCACGAAGAGACGGTTCCAGGTGCCGCCGCCCTTCTCCGGCGCGATGATCTCGTCGAGATAGATCGCACGGGTCGCCTCGTCCATGCGCATGTGCATGTCGATCAGGTCGTAGTAGGCGTCCTCGGACTTCATGTGGATCAGCCAGTGCACCCGGTCCGCGGGGCCGAACGCCTCCTCGTACAGGAACGACGAGGCGATCCCCGGAAGCCGCGTGTTGATCGACTCGGTGATCTTCCGGGCGAACAGCCGCGCCTCGGCGCGGAAGGCGTACTTCGGCTGGGCCACCCGGTGGATCATCCAGCCGGCCGTCGACGAGTTGAGGGTCTGCTCCGCGCTCATCGACGTCTGCCGCTGGGCCGGCGGCACCCGCAGGTCCGGGGCCGCCGCGTCGATGACCGTGCCCTCCGGCAGCGCCTCGTCCGTGCCGTACATGCCCCAGTGCTGCGGTATCAGCGCCGTCTCCGTGAACGAGCCGTCCACGAACATGCCCTGCCAGTCGGTGTCGGCGGCCGGACCCTCGTCACCGTCGAGCAGCCCGGCCAGCTCCCGGTGCCCGCTGAGCCGGGGCAGGTTGACCAGCCAGTGCAGCCGGTCGCGGGTCCCGAAGGTCTCCTCGTGCACGGTGACGGTCGTCTGCCCCGCGAACTTCTCGTTCAGGTAGGCGGCCTGCTCCTGGGCGATCCGGCGCCCCTCGGCCCGGTGGGCCTGCTTGAGCTGAGCGGTGCGCTCCACGACCACACCGGAGTTGGTCGAATGGAAGGTCAGTGCGGTCATGATCGCTCCAGGTATGCAGGTGTCAGGGTGCTGCGTATTCTGCGAGTGCTTCGGTTCTGCGCGTTCCGCGCGGTCATCGGACGGCGCCGAGGACGTCCGCGGCGCCCGTCATCAGCCGCTCGGCGATCAGGTCGACGTGCCGCGCGCGCCAGTCCTCCAGACCGGTCCCGCGCACCACGTGGTTGAACGCGCCGATCGCCGGGCCGCACTGGATCTGGTAGTTGACGCGCTGGGCCGGATCGCCCTCCAGGGCCCAGCGCACGGAGCGGGCGAAGTACCAGCGGAACGCCAGGGCCATCCGGTGCTTGGGCAGCCGGTCCGCCTTCTCGATCTCCGCGTCCCGCCCCTGGCCGAGGTGGTAGGCGCGGGTCTCCGCCCACACCTCGTCGAACGGCCGCTTGAAGTAGGTCTCCTCGACCGAGCGGCGGGTCGCCGGGTCGATCGACTCCCAGCTGTCGTGGCCGCGGTAGAGCTGGTACAGCTTGTTGCCGCGCGCCGCGAACAGGGTGCCCTTGCGGACCACCTGGACCCGGGCCCCGATCTCGAACATGTCGCCCGCCGGGGCGTACGCGGTGTCCTGCACGTCGAGTCCGGCGAGGATGTCCTTGACCGCGTCGGAGGTGCCCGCCTCGGGCGAGCACTGGTTGATTGTGCCGGTGAGGACGAAGTCGGCGCCGAGCACGAACGCGGCGGCGACCGCCTCCGGCGCCCCGATCCCCCCGGCGGCGCCGATCCTGATCCGGCGCTCGAAGCCGTGCCGGGTCATCGCCGCGTCGCGGTGCCGCAGCATCGCGGGCAGCAGGGTCAGCGCCGCGCCGCCGTCGGTGTGCCCGCCGGAGTCGGCCTCGACGCAGATGTCCTGGGCGACGGGGAGTTCGGCGGCGATCTCGGCCTCGAGCGGTGTCAGGTGCCCGTCGGCCAGCAGCTTGCGCAGGATCGGCGCAGGGGCGGGGCCCATGAACGCGGCGGCGACCTCGGGCCGCGACACCTTCGCCAGCACCCGCCGTACGGCGACGGGCCGCCCGGCGGCGTCGCGGTGCGCCCCGGCGAAGCGGAACCGGACGACGGCCGGGGTGAGCTGGGTGAATCCCGCGGCCTCCACGTCGTGCACGTCGTGGCGCAGACACAGGTCGACGACGGCCTGCTCGTACGCGGGGTCGTCGATGGAGTGCAGCAGGTTGACGCCGTAGCGGCCGTCGGGGCCGAGCGCCTCCTTGATGCGTACGACGGCCTTCTCCACCTGGTCCAGGGCCAGACCGCCCGCGCCGAAGAAGCCCATGAGTCCGGCCCGGCCCATCCGGATCACCAGGTCGGCGGAGGCGATCCCGCGGAACATGGCGCCGGCCAGATAGGCGTAGCGGATCCCGTACTCGCGGCGGAACTCCGCGCTGCCCAGCTCCTCGGCCCGCAGACCGGTGGATGCCGGTGCGGCAGTCGTGGCGGCCGGGGCGGGGGCCGTAGGCGTGGTGGCGGAGGCGGTCGGGGCGGGCGTCCTCGCGGCGCGTTCCGTGCGGCCGCGCTTCCACAGGTTCGTCAGGACCTGCCCGGGGCCGATCTCCTCGACCGCGTCCACCCCGTGCCCGGCGAGGTACTCCATGGTCTGCGACCAGCGCACCGGGCTCTCGATCTGGCGGGCCAGCAGACCGGCGACCTCGCCGGGGCCGTAGGGGCGCGCCGTCACGCCCGACACCACCGTGCGGACCGGGTCGGCGAAGGTGAATCCGGTCAGGAACCGGGTGAACTCCTGGGCGGCCGGGCGCATGTGCCGCGAGTGGAACGCGGCGCTCACCCGGACCGGCACACAGCGCACACCCGGCCGCTGCGACAACGCCGCCGACGCCGTGCGCAGTTCGTCCAGCGGGCCGGAGAGGACGGTCTGGGAGGGCGAGTTGTAGTTGGCGACGTCGACTCCGGAGGCCCCGGACCGCGCGAGCAGCCCCGGGACCTCGTCGCCGTCGACGCCGACCACCGCCAGCATCCCGCCACCCTGCACCCGCCCCATCAGGGCGCCCCGCTCGCGCACGAGCCGCACCCCGGTGGCGAAGTCGAAGCACCCCGCGGCGAACAGCGCGCCGTACTCGCCCAGGCTGTGCCCGGCCAGGAACCGGGGCTCGGGCAGGGCCGGGTCGCGGGCCAGCCAGGACAGCGCGCTCACCACGAACAGGGCGGGCTGCGCGTACTCGGTGCGGTCGAGGCGGCCCTCGCCCCCGGTGCGGCACAGCTCCTCGATCGAATGGCCGAGGATGTCGTCGGCCTGCCGGGTCAGTTCGGGGAAGCGGGCGAACAGCCCGTCGCCCATGCCCTTGCGCTGCGATCCCTGCCCAGGGAACACCAGTGCCACCATCGCGTCGTCCTCCTGGCTCGGCCCGGTCAGGGCCGCGGCGCCTCCCAGGGGAGCCGCCGCGTAGTCGTGTAGTCGGTGATGCGGCGCCGCGCGACGGGCGAGTCGATCAGCCGGGTGAACTCGCGCAGCGCGAACTCGTCCGTGTCCTGCGAGGTGAACCACATCGCCTGGAAGTACCGCTTGAGCTCGCCGATCGTGACGGGGTCGAGCCGGGTCAGCCGGACGAGGAGCCGGCGCACCGACGCCTCCGGGTCCGGCACGACCTCGTCCACGAGCCGGAACTCGGCGGCGCGGCGGGCCGGCACCGGCTGGGTGCTCAGCGCCATCGCGTACGCGGGCTGGTAGCCGGTGCGCCGCACCAGTACCGGCAGCACGCAGCAGGGGACCAGGCCCCACAGGGCCTCCGGCAGGCTGAACTCGCTGCGCTCGGTGGCGATCACGAGGTCGGCGGCCGCCGCGAGTCCGACACCGCCGCCGGCCACCCGGCCGTCCACGCAGGCGACGACCGCGAGCGGGGTCCGGCCCAGGCGCCGCATCAGCGCGAGGAACGCGGCCCCGCCCTGGTCGGCGCCCGAGGCGTCGGTGACGGCCTCCTCGAAGTCGAGGCCCGTGCAGAACGTGCCGCCCGAGCCCTCGATGACCAGCACCCGGCAGTCCGGGTCGGCCTCGGCCCGGTCGAGGGCCGACTCCAGGGCCCGGAGCGTGCCGCCACCGAGGCTGTTGAGGCCGTCGGCACTGACGAGCGTGACCCGCAGGACGTGCGGCTGTGCCGTCAGCCGCACGCCGTCGTGGACCGGGCCGGTGGCCGTCACGGTCGCGTCCGCCCTCAGAACCAGGAGGGCGAGCCGGCGTGCAGCGGCGTGAGCACGACGTCCTGGATGGTCGGCGACACGAAGGTCTGCTCCCAGCCGCCGCCGCCCTTGTAGTCCGGCACGAACTGGCGGCCGAACAGGGCCTGGTAGCCGGCGTCGTGACGGCTGAGCTCGACCAGCTTGCCGTAGGTGTCGAAGCTGTCGAGGTGGATCATCCAGTGGATCCGGTCCTGCTGGCCGAAGGTCTCCTCGTACAGGTAGACCGTGGCCTCGCCGGCGAGTGCGCGGTTGACCTCCCGGGCCCAGGCGAAGGCGAACTCGCGGGCCTCGGTGCGGAACTTGAACGCGGTCTGCGCGGTGCGCAGGATCGTCAGGCCGCTGTCGACGGAGCTGCGCATCTGGTCGTCGGGCAGACCCGTCTGGTGGCGGGCCGGCGGGACGAAGGTGTCCGACGCCTCGTGGTGGTCGTCGTGGCCGTGGTCGTCGTCGTGCTCGTCCAGGCCGTGCTGCGGCACGTACACGCGCTCCTTGAAGGAGCCCTCGACGAACATGCGCTCCCAGTTGCCGGCGCCCTCGGCGGCGGCGATCCGGTCCGCCTCGGTGATCTCCTTGAAGCTGCGGTCGTGGTCGGCGACCTCGAGGAAGCGGCTGTAGTCGTTCGGCTGCTTCATGTGGATCAGCCAGTGGAGGCGGTCGGCGGTGCCGAGGATCTCCTCGTGCACGACGATCGTCGCGATGCCCTCCATCACCTTGTTGAGGTGGCCGACCAGGTCCGTGGCGAACTGACGGCCCTGGGCGCGGAACGCGTGGTTGAGCTGGCCCGCACGGTGGATGATGAATCCCGCGTTGCCGGTGTGCAGCAGGCCGGAGTCGGATCCCAGCGGCCCGCTGTGGGCGGGAAGAAACGCGCTCCGGGCACCGCTCGCCGCGTCGGTCATCGCTCAGTCTCCTTCGTCGCACTGGTGAAGAGGCGTACGAGCCCCTGGAGTCCGACGCTAGGGAGCGTCAGCGGCCGACGCCGCTCACAATTGAGCGAGGCCCCGCCGTCGCGAAGAAGTCGGTGAGCACGGCGGCCACCTCGGCGGGCCGGTCGTACATGGAGTGGTGCGTGGCCCCGGCGAGCAGCTCGTGGCGGGCCCGGGGGAAGCGGCCGGCGGCGAGCGCGAGGCGTTCGGGGGAGGCGATGCGGTCGAACTCGGCGCCCACGCACAGCACCGGCACGTCCACGTCGCCCGCGTCGGCCAGCGCGTCGTCGGCCCAGTAGTCGAGGAGCTGGCGCGCGTAGGCGACCAGGACGGCGTCGTCCCCGAAGGGGCGCAGCAGTTCGGTGTCCAGGGCCCGGGCCGGCCGGGCGAGGACCTCCTCGGCGGCCCGGTGCGGCGGGGCGTCGTCGGGCAGGGGCGCGGGGACGCCGGTGAACAGGGTGCGCAGCCGGCCGGCGAGGGAGGGCCGGGAGGTCACCGCGCGGCACAGCTCCTCGAGGTTGCGCTCGTAGGGGGTGTCGGGTTCACGTCCGGCCGCGTCGCCGGTGTGCCGGAACGAGCCGTGCAGGAAGACCATCGAGCGGACGGTGCCGGGGCGCCGCCGGTGGAAGGCCAGGGCCGTCTTGGGGCCGCTGCACCAGCCCACCAGGTGGCAGTCGCGTGCTCCCTCGGCGGCCAGGACGGCGGCGAGGTCGTCGGCCTGGTCGCGCAGCCGCATCGGACGGGTGCCCGGCGCGGTGCCGCGCGGTGCCCAGGTCAGCACCCGGTGGGTGGGCGCGAGCACGGCCATCAGGGGGTGCCACAGGGCGGTGCCCATGCCGAGCGCGTTGACGAGGACGATCGGGGGTTCGCCCTCGGTGCGGGGCCCGGCCGCGACGTAGGGCAGGACGCCGCCGAGGACGCCGACGCGCTCGGGGGCGGCGGCACCGATCCGGTCGGCCTCCCGCGCGACGGCGGCGCGCCGTTCGTTCTGGAGGCGGGCCAGCGCGGCCGCCTCCTGCGCGGACGGCGGGGCGGCGGCCGGAAGGGGGCCGGAGCGGGTGGCGCGGGCGGCGCGGGTGGCCGCGAGGCGGTCCACGGCGGTCAGTTCGACCTCGTCGGTGACCGGCTCGACGGTGAGCGCGTAGGTGTCGCCCAGCAGGCGGGCCAGGGAAGCCGCCGCTGCCTCGTCGCTGCCGGCGGCGAGCAGTCGGGCGGGCAGACGCAGGGGCCGCCGGGCGAAGTAGTCGTCCTGCCGGGACCGCACCTCGGCGACGGTGTCGTGCACGGCGTCGAACAGGGGCCGCAGCGGGCCCTGTTCGTCCTGCGCCCCGGATACCTGCGTCCCGGATACGTGCGTCCCGGATACGTGCGTCGCGGATGCCTCCAGCGCGTCCGTCATGACGGCCGTCTCTCCTTCGTCTGCTGCACGCCCGGGGGCACGGAGCCCGCGGCCGGGGCGGTGCCGTGGCATGCCCCGGCCGCGGGTCGGGACCGGTCGCCGGTGAGGGCTACGCGGCGGTCCACAGCGGCCGGACCTCGAGGGTCTCGGGGTTGGGCCACGTCTTGGCGATCTCCACGGCGGCGTCGCGGTCGGCCGCCTCGACGATGATGTAGCCGCCCAGCGTCTCGGCGTCACCGGCGAACGGGCCCTCGATCACCTGAGGGGTGGTGCCGTCGGCCTCGCGGCGGACCGTCACCGGGGCGACGGTCTCGGTCTCGAACGCCTCGCCGCCGACGAGGACACCGGCCTGGCCCTGCTGGCCCATCCAGCCCTCGATCCTCTTGCGGTACGTGGAGCGGTCTTCCTGGATCTGCCGCCGGGACTCGGCGTTCTCGATGATGACGATCGCGAACTTCATTCGGTTCTCCTGTCGCACGGTGCGCTTGCTGTGATGCGGCCCTGCGCTGAACTCCGGTGCCGGGCACACCACTTCCGACGGTAACCCCAGCAAAGAGCATCCCCCACGCAGCACGCTCGAGAAGCACTCGAGAAGTGCTTGAGGCGTGCTCGGGGTGGGCTCGGGGCGGCGTCACGAGAGGTCGAGCAGCTCACCGCTCACCGTGTCCCGCACCCGCAGCGCCTCCATCGGACACGACTCCACCGCGTCCCACACCGCGTCGTCCGGAGGGAACTCCTCCGCGGAGGGCATCGAACGCCCGTCCACCACCTGGAAGCGGTGCGGAGCCACCCCCGCGCAGATACCCGTCCCCATGCACGCCTGCCCGTCGGCCTCGATCCGCCAGCGGGCCTGCTGCTCCTGACCGCTCATCACGCTCTCCCCCATCACGTTCTCCCTCACCACGCGACCGGAAGCCGCCGCGGCCCCCGGAACAGTCCGCCGGACTTCCACTCGACCTCGTCCGCCGGCACCGCGAGCCGCAGTCCCGGAAAACGCTCCAGCATGCCGCCGATCGCCACCCGCAGCTCCATGCGCGCGAGCTGCGCGCCCAGGCAGTAGTGCGCCCCGTGACCGAACGCCAGATGCGGGTTCTTCTCCCGGGTGATGTCGAGCCGGTCCGGATCGTCGAACATCCGCGGATCACGGTTCGCGTTCACCGCCGCGGCCATCACGCCCTCACCGGCCCGCACCGTGCCGCCGCTCAGCTCCACGTCCTCCAGGGCGGTGCGCGCGTTGCCGACCCCGTTGCCCAGCGGCACGTACCGCAGCAGCTCCTCCACCGCCCGCTGCAGCAGCTCCGGCCGCTCGCGCAGCAGCGCCAGCTGGTCCTCGTGGGTCAGCAACACGTAGATCATGTTGGCGAGTTGGTGCGCGGACGTCTCGTGCCCGGCCACCAGCAGCGTCACCCCGAAGGTGATCAGCTCGTCCTCCGAGAGCCGGTCGCCCTCGTCCCGCGCCGAGACCAGCACCTGGAGCAGATCGTCGTGCTCCCCGGTGCGGCGCGCCGCCACCAGATCGGCCAGGTACGCGCGGATCGACGCGTCCGCCGCGACGGCCTCCTCCTTGGTGTAGGCCGTGGTCGACATGATGACCTCGGACCAGTGCTGGAACTTCTCCCGGTCCTCGTACGGCACACCGAGCAGCCGGCAGATCACCGCGATGGTGAACGGCTCGGCCAGGTCCCGCACGACATCGGCCGGAGCGCCCTTCTGCTCCGCCGTGTCCAGGAGGCCCGCGAACAACTCCTCCAGCCAGCCCTGCATCGCGCCCATCCGGCGCGCCGTGAACGCCTTCGACACCAGCTTGCGCAGCCGCGTGTGCTCCGGCGGGTCCATGCTCAGGATCGTGTCGCCGCGCCGGGCCAGCGGCGTGGTGCGCGGCGTGTCCTCGCCGATCTGGTTGCGGCTGAAGCGGGGGTCGGAGTTCGCGGTGCGCACGTCGTCGTACCGGGTGACCAGCCACCCCTCGCCGCCGTACGGCGGACGCACCCGCGCCAGCGGGTCCGACTCCCGCAACTCCTCGAACTTGGGATGGAGTTCGAGCCCGTGCACCTCGCCCTCGAAGGGATAGGCGTGCACCCGCCTCGTAGCCGACATCTGTCCCACTCCTCCGCCGCAGCACGGGCCCGCGCGGGCCTCCTCGCCCTGGGAGCGTGACCCCGGGCCCCCGCGGGCCGCCGCTCACTCTTGAACACGCGCCGCCGAGCCCCGCTTCAGGAAGGCTCGAGCGCCGGTCCAGGACCGCTCGCGACCATGGCGTACGACCACTGCTTTCCGGAGACGAAGAAGGTCCGTATGACTCAGAACCCCCAGGGCGACGTCGACGAGCAGGCCGCGCGCGAGAAGTTCCGCGCGGCGCTGAACCGCAAGGCGCAGGCCTCGCAGGCGCGGCAGGCGCACGAGGAGGGCCGCCTCAAGGTCAAGACCATGAGCGGCTCCGGCAACCGCAAGCGCCAGTTCCGCCGCAAGACCGGCTGACCGGAAACCGGCCTCGCGGCGCCCCCGTCCAGACCCGGCGGCCGCGCCGTTCTCCCGCGAGGGGGAGCGGCGCGGCCGCCGTGTTGAGCGGAGCCGCCGCCTCCGCCGCAGCCGTCCGTTCTTCGAGTGCACCTCTAGGTGGCTCCGCGAGTCTCGGAGCCCGTGCGGGACCTCCCGCACGGGTCCGGCCGGCCGGACCGGCCCGCCGTAACGGAGGAGACGACTGTGAGGCACAACCGATGAGGCGCGTCGTGATCACGGGGATCGGAGTCGTCGCGCCGGGGGGAGTGGGCACCAAGGAGTTCTGGTCGCTGCTGACGTCCGGCCGCACCGCCACCCGGGGCATCACCCTGTTCGACCCCGCGCAGTTCCGCTCGCGCATCGCCGCCGAGGTCGACTTCGACCCGGCGGCCCACGGCATCGGGGAGGAGGACGCGCAACGCCTGGACCGGGCCGCCCAGTTCGCCGTGGTCGGCGCCCGCGAGGCCCTGGCCGACAGCGGCCTCGCCGGCTCCCTCGACCCCCTGCGCACCGGCGTCACCCTGGGCAGCGCCGTCGGCTGCACGACCGGACTCGACGTCGAGTACGCGAAGGTCAGCGACCAGGGCTCGCGGTGGCTGGTCGACCACGAGCAGGCCGTGCCCCACCTCTACGACTTCTTCGTCCCCAGCTCGATGGCGGCCGAAGTGGCCTGGACCGCCGATGCCCAGGGGCCGGTGTCCATGGTCTCCACCGGCTGCACCTCCGGCCTCGACTCCGTCGGACACGCCGTCTCGGTGATCCGGGAGGGCTCCGCCGACATCATGGTCACCGGTGCCACCGAGGCGCCCATCTCGCCGATCTCCGTGGCCTGCTTCGACGCGATCCGCGCGACGAGCCCGCGCAACGACGACCCGGCGACCGCCTCGCGGCCCTTCGACCGCACCCGCAACGGATTCGTCCTCGGCGAGGGCTCGGCCGTCCTGATCATCGAGGAGCTGGAGCACGCCCGCCGCCGCGGCGCCCACGTGTACGCCGAGATCGCCGGTTTCGCCTCCCGCAGCAACGCGTACCACATGACCGGACTGCGCGCCGACGGCAAGGAGATGGCCGAGGCCATCCGGGCCGCCCTCGACGAGGCGCGGCTCGACCCGAGCGCCGTCGACTACATCAACGCCCACGGCTCGGGCACCAAGCAGAACGACCGCCACGAGACGGCCGCCTTCAAGCAGGCCCTGGGACAGCGCGCCCACGAGGTGCCGGTCAGCTCCATCAAGTCGATGATCGGGCACTCGCTCGGCGCGATCGGCTCCCTGGAAGTGGCCGCGAGCGCCCTGGCGATCGAACACGACACCGTGCCGCCCACCGCCAACCTGCACGAGCCGGACCCCGCCTGCGACCTCGACTACACCCCGCTCACCGCCCGGGAACAGCGCACGGACACCGTGCTCACCGTCGGCAGCGGGTTCGGCGGCTTCCAGAGCGCCATGATCCTCACCCGCCCGCGCCTGGGAGAAGCAGCGTGAACACCATCACCCCGACCCGCGACGAGACGGCCCCGGCGGCCGGCGCGGGGCAGCGCACGGCCGTGGTCACCGGACTCGGCGTCGCCGCCCCCAACGGCCTGGGCACCGAGGCCTGGTGGGCCGCGACCCTGCGCGGCGAGAGCGGCATCCGCCCGCTGACCCGGTTCGACGCCGGCCCCTACCCGGCCCGGCTCGCCGGCGAGGTACCCGGGTTCGTCGACGAGGAGCACGTCTCCAGCCGGCTGCTCCCGCAGACCGACCGCGTCACCCGCCTCTCCCTGGCGGCCACCGTCGAGGCCTTCACCGACGCGGGCGTCGACCCGGCCGAGCTGCCCGAGTACGCGGCCGGTGTGGTCACCGCGAGCTCCGCCGGCGGCTTCGAGTTCGGCCAGCGGGAGCTGGAAGCGCTGTGGAGCAAGGGCGGCAACCACGTCAGCGCGTACCAGGCGTTCGCCTGGTTCTACGCCGTCAACTCCGGCCAGATCTCCATCAAGCACGGCCTGCGCGGCGCCAGCGGCGTCCTCGTCTCCGAGCAGGCCGGCGGCCTCGACGCGGTCGCGCACGCCCGCCGGCACCTGAGCCGGGGCGCCCGGCTCGTCGTCACCGGGGGACTGGAGTCCGCCGTGTGCCCGTGGGGCTGGGCCGCCCATCTCGCCACCGGCGAGCTCAGCGTCCGCGAGGACCCCGCCCGCGCCTACCTCCCCTTCGACGAGGACGCCGACGGGCACGTCGTCGGCGAGGGCGGCGCCCTGCTCGTCCTCGAGGACGCCGAGTCCGCCCGCGCGCGCGGCGCCCACGTCTACGGCACCGTCGCCGGCTGCGCCGCCACCTTCGACCCGGCGCCGGGCCGCGGCGGCCCCCGGCTCGCCGACGCGGCCCGCCTCGCCCTGGCGGACGCCGGACTCACCACCGCGGACGTCGACGTCGTGTTCGCCGACGCGGCCGGCCGGCGGGACGCCGACCGGGCCGAGGCCGAGGCGCTCACCGACCTGTTCGGCCCGTACGGGGTCCCGGTCACCGCACCCAAGACGATGACCGGACGCCTGAGCGCGGGCGGCGGCTCCCTCGATCTGGCGGCCGCCCTGCTCGCCCTGCGCGACCAGGTCGTCCCGCCCACCACGAACGTCACCCGGCTCGCCGCCGACTGCCCGCTCGACCTGGTCACCGGCGCCCCGCGCACCGGGACCGCCCTGCGCACCGCACTCGTGCTCGCCCGCGGCCGCGGCGGCTTCAACTCCGCCACCGTCGTCACCGCCGGCTGACCGGCCGGAACCCGTCCTTCCCCCAGCGATCCACCCACCGAAACGAGGTATCAGCGTGAAACACCTGGACATGGCGGATCTGACCACCCTGCTGCGCGAGTGCGCCGGCGAGGGCGAAGGCGTCGACCTCGACGGGGACGTCATGGACGTCCTCTTCGTCGACCTCGGCTACGACTCGCTCGCCGTCCTGCAGACCACCGGCCGCATCGAGCGCGACTACGACGTCGTGCTGGACGAGGAGGCCGTCGACGAGGCCGAGACGCCCCGCGCCCTTCTGGAGACCGTCAACCGGGCCCTGTCCGCCCGCGCCAGCGCCTGACCCCCCGTCCCGCCCCGAGAGGTTCACGATGACCGACCCGAACCGCCGACGGTTCCTCACCCACACCGTCGCGGCGGCCACCGCCACCGCGGCCGCGGGCGGCACCCTCGCCGCCGTCACCGCGGCCCCCGCCCACGCCGGCACCACCGGCGCCGGATTCGGACCGGTCCCGGTCGGCGAGTCCGACCCGCGCTACGAGGACCTCGCGCTGCGCGGAAAGAACAAGCGATTCACCACCCGCCCCGAGTCCTTCCAGGTGGTCACCACCACCGACCAGGTCGTGCGGGCGGTCCAGGACGCGGTGCGGGCCGGCAAGCGGGTCGTGGCCCGCAGCGGCGCCCACTGCTTCGAGAACTTCGTCGGCGGTTCGGGCGCCGAGGTCGTCGTCGACCTCGCCGAGATGAACACCGTCCGCTACGACGCGGGCCGCCGGGCCTTCGAGGTCGGCGCGGGCGCCCAGCTCGCCGACGTGTACCGGACCCTGTACTACGGCTGGGGCGTGACCGTGCCCGGCGGCGCCAGCGCCACCGTCGCCTTCGGCGGCCACGTCGTCGGCGGCGGCTTCGGGCAGCTCTCGCGCCGGCACGGCCTCTCCTCCGACCACCTGTACGCCGTCGAGGTCGTCGTCGTGGACGGCTCCGGCCGGGCCCGCGCGATCGTCGCCACCCGCGAACCGGGCGACCCGCACCGCGACCTGTGGTGGGCGCACACCGGGGGCGGCGGCGGCAACTTCGGCATCGTCACCCGCTACTGGTTCCGTTCCCCCGGCGCCACCGGCAGCGACCCGGGCAAGCTGCTGCCCCGCCCGCCCGGTTCGATGCTCGCCTCCACGGTCATGTTCCCGCGCGAGGGGCTCGACAAGGCCGCCTTCCGGACCCTGGTCCGCAACCACGGGCGCTGGCACGAGCGCCACAGCGGCCCCGACTCCCCCTACCGGGGCCTGTTCAGCGGTCTGATCCTGCTCGGCAGGCAGCACGAGAACGACTCGGGCATGGCCGCCATCGCCTTCACCCACCTCGACGCGACGCTGCCCGACGCCGAGAAGCTGCTCCAGGACCACATCGACGCGCTCACCGACGGCGTGGGCGCCGAACCGTACGCCCTGCCCACCGAACACCTGCCCTGGTTCGCCTCCGTCGAGGCGCTGTCGGCGAATCAGGACGCCGAGCAGGGCCGCCAGAAGCTCAAGAGCGCCTACCTGCGCCGCGCCTACGACGACGCGCAGATCGACGCCCTCTTCGACCGGCTGGGAAGCCTCGACCACTCCCACGACACGGCGTCCGTCTCCCTCCAGGGCTACGGCGGCCGGGCCAACTCGCCCGAGCCCGGCGACACCGCCACCGCGCAGCGCGACTCCGTCATGCGGGCCCTGTACATGAACACCTGGCAGGACCCCGAGAAGGACGACGCCAACGTCGACTGGATGCGCCGGCTGTACGCGGACGTCTACGCCGGGACCGGTGGCGTCCCCGTACCCGACGGGCAGGGCGACGGCTGCTTCATCAACTTCCCCGACATCGACACGGCCGACCCCAAGTGGAACACCTCGGGCGTGGAGTGGCACCGGCTCTACTACAAGGACAACTACCGGCGGCTGCAGACCGTCAAGGCGGCCTACGACCCGCGTGACATCTTCCGTCACGCGCTCGCGATCCGCCCGGCCGGGAACTGAGCGCACGAGAAGGGGCCGGGGCGCGTCCGCGCCCCGGCCCCTTCTCCCGTACCCGCGTTCAACTGCTGCGCCGCTCCAGCACGGTGGTCGTGAACAGCTGGGGGTCGCTGGTCGACAGGGCGCGCAGCGCCGCCGCGTGCGGGGCGAAGTCGGGATGCGTCACCGCGCGGCGGAACGACTCGGCGTCCTGCCACTCGGCCACGTTCACATAGCTGCCCGCCTGGTCCGCGTGCCGCATCAACCGGTGGGCGACGAAGCCGGGCTGGGCCACGAAGAAGGCCGACGTCTGCTCGAAGAGCCGCTCGAACTCCTCCGCCGGGCCGGTGACGGAGAACCTGTTGACGAAGGTGACCACGGTGCTTCCTCCAGAACGGGGTGCGGACAGTACGGGATTGGAACGTCCTCCCCCGGCCTCGAGCGACACTCGAGGGACAGCCGAGCGGGGCCGGGCATGCTGGGGCGAAGGTGTGCCCACGGGTCGCCGCCAGCCCCCGCCCCGAGCCCTGTGAGGAAGGAATTCCATGGGATCCGAGTACGCGATCCATGCCGAGGACGTGCGCAAACGCTACGGTGACGCCCCCGCCCTGAGCGGATTCGACCTGGCGGTGCCGGCCGGTACCGTGCACGGTCTGCTCGGCCACAACGGGGCCGGCAAGACCACCGCCGTCCGCATCCTCGCCACCCTCGCCGGGCTCGACAGCGGCCGCGCCGAGGTCGCCGGCTTCGACGTCACCCGGCAGGCCGCCCAGGTCCGCTCCCGGATCGGGCTCCTCGGCCAGTACGCGGCCGTGGACGAGGTGCTCAGCGGACGCCAGAACCTCGTGATGTTCGGCCGCCTCTTCCACCTCGGCAAGCAGGCCGCCGGACGGCGGGCCGACGAACTCCTCGCCCAGTTCGGCCTCGCCGACACCGGCGACAAGCAGGTCAAGGACTACTCGGGCGGTATGCGCCGGCGCCTGGACCTGGCCGCCAGCCTCATCCTGGCCCCCCGCGTGCTCTTCCTCGACGAGCCCACCACCGGCCTGGACCCGCGCAGCCGCAACGAGGTCTGGGAGGCGGTGCGCTCCCTCGTCGACGGCGGCACCACCGTCCTGCTCACCACCCAGTACCTGGACGAGGCCGACCAGTTGGCCGACTCCGTCTCCGTGATCGCCGCCCCGCGCGGCGAGGGCGGCCGGGTCATCGCCGAGGGCACCCCCGACCAGCTCAAGTCCGCCATCGGCGGCGACCGCATCGACATCACCCTGCGCCACGCCGCCGACCTGGGGACCGCCGCCGGCGTGCTCGCCCAGGTCACCGGACGCGGCGCCGACGTCGACGAGGACAACCGGCGGGTCGGCGGCCCCGTCGACGACCGGGTGGCCGCCCTGACCGGTGCCGCCCGCGCCCTGCAGGACTCCGGCATCGACGTCGAGGACATCGCGCTGCGCCGTCCGACCCTCGACGAGGTCTTCCTGCACCTCACCGGGGAACAGCCCGCGGAGCAGACGGCAGAGCAGTCCGGGGAGCGCCCCGCGGACGAGAAAGAGGTGACGGTGTGACCACCGCGACCAGCACCCCGCAGAACACGTCCGGCGGCGGCTCGCTGCGCTGGGCCCTCGCCGACTCCTGGGTGCTCACCGGGCGTTCCCTCGCCCACTGGGCCCGCAACCCCGCGCCCGTCATCATCGGACTGCTCTTCCCGATCATGATGGTGCTGATGTTCGGCTACCTCTTCGGAGGCGCCATGGATGTACCCGGCGGCGGCAACTACCGCGAGTTCCTCGTACCCGGCATGTTCGCCATGACCATGGTGTTCGGCATCGAGGTCACGATGCTCGCCGTGATCACCGACACCGCCCGGGGCGTCACCGACCGGTTCCGGGCCATGCCCACCTCGTCCGCCGCCGTCGTCACCGGCCGCAGCATCGCGGACATGCTCAACTCGGTCGTCGGCCTGAGCGTGATGATCCTGTGCGGCCTCGCCGTCGGCTGGCGTGCCCACGAAGGGTTCTCCCGCGCGCTCGCCGCCGTGGGCCTGCTCCTGCTGCTGCGCTTCGCCCTGCTGTGGGTCGGCATCTACCTCGGCCTCGTCTTCACCGACACCGCCGCCGTCACCGCCGTACAGACCCTGGTGTGGCCCCTGGGCTTCCTGTCCAACGCCTTCGTCTCACCCGACACCATGCCGGGCTGGCTCGCCGCGATCGCCGACTGGAACCCGCTGTCGGCCACCGGCACCGCCACCCGCGAACTGTTCGGCAACCCGGGCTGGCAGGGCACCTCCTGGGCGGCGGAACACGCCATTCTTCTCGGAGTCCTGTGGCCCGTCGTCATCTGTGCGATCTTCTTCCCGCTGGCGGTACGCCGCTACCAGAGCCTCGGACGCTGACAGCACATCAGGACCCGCGGGCCGTACGGCACGGCCCGCACCCGTGGAACACACGCGACGCAAGGGGAGCGACCCGACCGATGACCCAGGCAGTGACGACGGCCGGCCCCGACACCGCACTCGCCCGGTGCGCGGTGGTCTTCGACCCCGGGGACCCGGCCCGCACCGGGCACCTCCATTTCTGGTGTCCCGACGGCGCCGCACTCCCGGACGGGACGACGGGCGAACGGACCGAGGTCACGCTGGTCACCGCGGGGGACGGCACGGTGTCGGTCCGTGCCGTCCCCGCCCTGCGCCTGGGCGTCGCCGAGGCGCTGCCCGTGCTCGCCCACGCGGCCCGCCCGGGCACCGACGCCCACCCGGCCGCCGCCTTCTGGGGCGCGACCACCGTGCTCGCCCTGCACCTGAGCGCCCGCAGCCGGCTGCTGCCCGGCGTCTCACCGGGCGGATACGACACCTGGCGCGCCGGACCGCTGGACCCCGAGGACATCACCCGGGTCCGCGCGCTCGCCGCCGCGATGCCGCCCGAGGCCCGCGCCCTGCCCCGCCGGGGCACCACCGCCCGGCTGCCCGAACCGGAGAGCCTGGTCCGGGCGTTCGTCGACGCCGTCGCCGACACGCTGCCCCGCACCCCGGCCGCCGAAGCCGCCTCGGGCCGGGCCGCGTTCGCCGCCGCCGCACCCCAGCACGTCCCGCAGCTGCGGGCCTGGGCCGAGGAGATCTCCGCCGGCATCGACAGCGGCGTACGCCTCTCCTTCCGCCTGGAACTGCGCACCACCCCCGGCGAACCGCCCACCCCCGTGCTGGTCCCCTGGGCGCACAGCCTCGCCGACCCCACCCTCGCCGGACCGGCCCGCGCCGTCCTGGACGGCGGCCTGCCGGGCTTCGGCCCACAGGCCGTCAACGACATCGCCCAGGCCGCCCGCCGCGCCGCGGCCGTCTGGGCCCCGCTGGAACGCCTGCTCCCGGTCCCCGGCGACCTCGAACCCAGCGACGCCGAGATCGACGAACTGCTCGGCCAGGGCGCCGCCCGGCTGCGCGCCCACGGCATCGACCTGCACTGGCCCGCCGAGAACAGCCGGGCCCTGGACGCCGTGGCCGTCGTCGGCGCGGGACTCGACGCGCCCGACGACCTGCGCTCCTTCTTCGGCGGCGCCGACGCCGCCGTCGGCTTCCGCTGGCAGCTCACCCTCGACGGCGAGCCCCTGGACGAGACCGAGACCCGGCAGGTCGCCGAAGCGGTACGCCCCGTCGTCCGGCTGCGCGAGCGCTGGCTGCTGATCCCCGCCGCGCTCGCCCGCAAGGCGCGCGAGCCCGAACTCGAACCGCTGACCCCCATCGAGGCACTCGGCGCCGCCCTCACCCAGGTCGCCGTGGCCGGCCGGGAGACGGTCCGCGTGGCCCCCACCCCGTGGCTGGAGGCCCTGCGCGCACGGCTGAGCGACCCCGAGGGCGGCGGCGAACCCCTCGGCCCGCCCGCCGCGCTCGACGCCACCCTGCGCGACTACCAGCTGCGCGGCGTGCGCTGGCTGGACCGGATGACCTCGCTCGGACTCGGCGGCTGCCTCGCCGACGACATGGGCCTCGGCAAGACGATCCAGCTGATCGCCCTGCACCTGCTGCGCCAGGAACACCCCGCCACGACCGGGCCGACACTGATCGTCTGCCCCGCCTCCCTGCTCGGCAACTGGGAGCGCGAGGTGCGCCGCTTCGCCCCCGGCACCCCCACCCGCCGCTTCCACGGCGCCGGACGCACCCTGGACGGCGCCGACGCGGGCTTCGTCCTGACCACGTACGGGACCATGCGCCTGGACGCCGAACGGCTCGGCGCGCACTCCTGGGGCATGGTCGTCGCCGACGAGGCCCAGCACATCAAGAACCCGCAGTCCGGCACCGCCAAGGCGCTGCGGCTCGTCCCCGCCGACGCGCGGATCGCCCTGACCGGCACCCCCGTCGAGAACAACCTGTCGGAACTGTGGGCCATCCTCGACTGGACCACGCCCGGCCTGCTCGGCTCCCACGGCGCCTTCCGGACCCGCTGGTCCAGGCCCATCGAGGCCGAGCGCACGGTCGCCGAGGAGGACGGCGGGCCCCGGCAGGACACCGCGCGGCGGCTCGCCGAACTGGTGCGGCCCTTCCTGCTGCGCCGCCGCAAGACGGACCCCGGCATCGCCCCCGAACTCCCGCCCAAGACGGAGACGGACCGCCCGGTCACCCTCACCGCCGAGCAGAGCTCCCTGTACGAGAAGCTGGTCGGCGAGATCATGGCCGAGATCCGCGGCAGCGAGGGGATCGCCCGCCGGGGCCTGGTCCTCAAGCTCCTCACGGGTCTCAAGCAGATCTGCAACCACCCCGCGCAGTACCTCAAGGAGGACTCCCCGCGGCTGTCCGGCCGCTCCGGCAAGCTCGAGCTCCTCGACGAACTGCTCGGCACCATCGTCGCGGAGAACGGCGCGGTGCTCGTGTTCACCCAGTACGTGGCGATGGCCCGGCTGCTCGAACGCCATCTCGCCGACCGCGGCGTCCCGGCCCAACTCCTGCACGGCGGCACACCGGTGCCCCGGCGTGAGGATCTGGTCCGCCGCTTCCAGGAGGGCGAGGTGCCCGTCTTCCTGCTCTCCCTGAAGGCTGCCGGCACCGGACTGAACCTGACCCGCGCCGATCACGTCGTGCACTTCGACCGGTGGTGGAACCCGGCCGTGGAGGCCCAGGCCACCGACCGTGCCTACCGCATCGGACAGACCCGCCCGGTACAGGTCCACCGGATGGTCGCCGAGGGCACCGTGGAGGACCGCATCGCCGCCATGCTCCAGGCGAAGAAGGAGCTGGCGGACGCGGTGCTCGGCTCGGGCGAGGCCGCCTTCACCGAGCTGACCAACGACGAACTGGCCAACCTGGTCGAGCTGAGGAGCACGAGTTGAGCGGTTACGACGACGACGCCGTCGACGCCGGAGCCGGGGACATGAGGGCCCGAGGTTTCGCCGCCTTCCCCGCCCGCCGGGGCGGCCGCGTCCGCGGTCAGAGCTGGTGGGCGGGTGCCTGGGCGGACGCCCTGGAGGACGGCCTGTTCGACGCCGACCCGCTCAAGGAGGGGCGCGGCGCGGCCCGTTCGGGCCGGCTCGGTCCGATCTCCGTCGCGCCCGGCCGGATCGCGGTCACCGTCCACGACGAGGAGACGCACCGGGTGGAGATCACCCTCGCCGTCCTGGACGACGAGGAGTGGGACCTGCTGTGGGAGAAGCTCGCCGACCGGCCCGCCGAGCTGGAGGCCGTCCTGGAGGGCACGCTGCCGCCGGACCTCCTGGAGGCCGTCGAGGACGCCCGGGTGCGGATGCTGCCCGGCTACGGCGACCTGGAGGCCGAGTGCGACTGTGACTCGTTCGACCACCCGTGCGCGCACGCGGCGGCGCTGGCCTACCAGTTCGGCTGGCTGCTCGACCAGGACCCCTTCCTGCTGCTGCTGTGCCGCGGCCGGGACCGCGACGAGGCCCTGGAGGAGCTGCGCACCACCGTGCTGCTGCACGCCATGGGCGGCCTCGACGAGGAAGAGGACGAGGAAGAGGGAGAGGGAGAGGGAGGGGGCGAGGAGGAGGACGGAAACGGGGACGACGTAGAGGACGGCGACGCCGACGAGGCCGGGGACGACGCCGGCCGGCAGGCGGAGCGGGAACTCCAGGAGGCCGCCGAGGCCTACGCCCGCCCCGTCGCACCGCTGCCCGCCCCGCCCGGACTGCCGGACCCGGTGGACACGGACGACCTGCCCCGCTCCGGCATCGAGGCCGACCCGCTGGAGATGCGGACCGCCGACGCCGCGGTCCGCGCCCGCGCCCTGCTCGCCCACGCCCTCGGCCGCACCGCCGCCCCGCCCCCGCCGCTGACGCCGTGGCAGGACACCGTACGGCTCGCCGCACACGCCGACGCGCGGACCCTGGACCGGCTCGGGCGGGCGAGCGGGCGCGCAGAACGGCTGCCGGCCGCCGCCGCGGCCTGGCGGCAGGGAGCGGCCGCGGGCCTGGAGGTCCTCGAGGAGACCTTCGCTCCCGGCGGACCGGTCCTCGCGCGCACCCGCACCGAACTGGCCGAGGGCTGGGAGGAGGACGAGCTGCCGGCGCCGCTGGTCCAGGACAACCACTGGACCTTCGAGGAGCGGGGCGTGCAGCTGCGCCTGGGCCGCGACGGCCGCTGGTACCCCTACCGGCGCGAGGGCGCCGAGTGGCTTCCCTCGGGCGCGGCCGGCACCGAACCGGCCCCCGTCCTGGCGGAGTTGCTGGAGCGCTGACCCCCGTACACCGCCGCTCGAACGGTTCTCCAGCCGCGCGTCCCAGGATCGGTTGCAGACCGTTCGGCCGGAGGGACTCAGGTGATGTCAGGCGCAGCCAGTGGGGCGAGCGGGCGTACGCCCGCCGACGCGTTCCTCGCGCGGGCCCGCGCCCACCCGGACGCCACCGCGCTCGTGGGCCGGGACGGGGAGACCAGCTACGGCGAACTCCTCGCCCTGGCCGGCGCCGAGCGCCGGCACGTCGCCGCGCTCGGGCTGCCGCCCGGTGAGCCGGTGGCCGTCGAGGCCGTCAAGACGCCCGCGACCCTGGCCCTGCTCCTCGCCTGCCAGCTCGAGCGCCGCCCGGTGCTGCTCACCGCGCAGAGCCTCGGCGCGGACGTACGGGCCGCGCTCCACGAGCAGGCCGCGGTCCGCCACGTCCTCGAACCCGGGGCCGCGGACGGCGCGGCGGGCACGGTGCGGACCGGCGTCGCCGAGGCGCCCGACGGCACGCCGCTGCTGCTGCTGACCACCTCCGGCTCCACCGGCACACCCAAGATCGTCCCGCTGACGGCCGACGCGATCACCGCGTTCACCCGCTGGGCCGCGGGGCACTTCGGCATCGGACCCGGCACCACGGTCCTCAACCACGCCCCCCTCAACTTCGACCTGTGCCTGCTCGACGTGTGGACCACGCTCGCGCACGGCGGCCGGATCGTCCTCGTCGACCCGGACCGGGCCGCCCACGGCCGGTACCTGCTCGACCAGGTTGTCCGCCACCGGCCCGGGATCGTCCAGGCGGTGCCGATGTTCTACCGGCTGCTGGCCGACGCGGCCGACCGCGACGGCACCACCCTGCCGGGCGTGCGGCACGCCGTCTTCACCGGCGACAGCATGCCCGTGCCGCTGCTCGGCAGGCTCCCCGCCCTGCTGCCCGGGGCCCGGCTCAGCAACCTGTACGGCTGCACGGAGACCAACGACAGCTTCCTGCACGAGGTCGTCGACCTCACCGTGCCCGCACCCCTCGGCCGGCCCCTGCCCGGCGTGCACGCCCTCCTCGTGACCCCCGACGGCCGCGTCCTCGACGGCCCCGGCAGCGGCGAACTGTACGTCTCCACCCCCTTCCAGAGCCCCGGCTACCTCGACGCCCGCGCCCGCGGCGCCGCCTTCGTGCCCGACCCGCGCGGCGCCACCGACGGCCGCCGCTTCTTCCGCAGCGGCGACCTCGTGCACCGCGACGCCGACGGCCGCCACACCCTCCTGGGCCGCACCGACTTCCAGGTCAAGGTCCGCGGCGTGCGGGTCAACCCGCAGGAGGTCGAACACGTCCTCCTCGCCCACCCCGGCGTCGCCGAGGCCGCCGTCCTCGCCCGGCCCGACCCCGTCGCCGGCCATCTGCTGCACGCCGTGGTGCGCCGCACCGGCGGCAGCGGCCTCGACAGCCTCGTGCTGCGCGGCCATCTGGCCCGCGGACTGTCGCGGGCCGCCGTGCCCGCCACCGTACGGATCACCGACGAGCCGCTGCCGCGCACCTCCACCGGAAAAGTCGACCGCGAACGCGTGCCCGTCGCGGCCCCCGTACCGACCCACCGCCCCAGCAAGGAGAGCTGACATGTCCGACACCGACACGACCCACGACCTGACCGCCGTCAAGCGGTTCGTGGTGGAGGAGTTCCTGCCGGACGTGAGCCCGCAGGACCTCGACGCCGACCTGGACCTCCTCGACGGGGGCGTCATCGACAGCCTCGGCCTGCTCAAGGTCATCGCCTGGATCGAGTCGACGTACGACATCGACACCGACGACCTCGACCTCGACCCCGACGCCTTCCGCTCGGTCACCGCCATCGCCGCCTTCGTCGCGGACGCCCGCACGCAGCGGGCCGGGGCGGCGTAACCATGCACGACGCCCTGGTCACCCTCATCGGCGGCGACCGGCCGGTCGAGCGGGAGAGCTGGCGGTCCCTGTGGGACCGGCTCCACGACGGAGGACTGCGCCGGGGCGAGGCCGTGGCCCTGCTCGCCTCGCTGTCCACCGCACCTCCCCGCGCCGCCACGCTCACCGCGCTCCTCGACTCGCTCGACGAGCGCCGCCCCCCGCTGACCGTGCCCTTCCAGGACACCGTCAACATCGTCGGCACCGGCGGCGGCCCGCGCACCTTCAACATCTCCACCGCCGCCGCCCTGACCGCCGCCGCGATGGGCGTCAGGGTCGTCAAGACCGGCTCGCGCGCCTACACCAGCGGCTGCGGGTCCATGGACCTCCTCGAGATCCTCGGCATCGACCTCACCCGCTCCTACGAGGAGACCGCCGAGGTGCTCGACCGCGAAGGCGTCGCCTTCGCCGGGACCTTCGTCTACCCCGCCGAGATCGGCCTGCTCGCCCGCGCCGCCCTGCCCCTGGACCTGCGCGACATCGGCCGCTTCGTCAACGTCCTCGGCCCCTTCCTGGCCGGTGTCCCGGTCACCGCGCAGCTCACCGGCGTGTCCGACCCGAGGAGGCTGCCCGCCGTCCGGCAGGCGGCCGAGCACACGGCACGCCGCACCGGCCGCACCGTGTGGGTGTGCACCAACGACCTCGGCGCGGACGAGCTCCTGGGCATCGTCCCCAACCGCGTGCGCACCTACGAGGGCGGCGGCGAGGACGAGTTCACCCTGCGCCCGCAGGCGCTGGGCCTGAGCTCCGGCCACCTCGGCGACCTCGCCCCGGTCACCACCGGCCGCGCCGACGTGGCCCGCCACTTCCTCGACCTGCTGCGCGGCGCCGGCGACCCCGTCGCCGAACAGGCCGTGTGCCTGAACGCGGCCGCGCTCGCCGTCGCCGGACGCCTCACCGCCGACTGGCACGCCGCGCTGACCGCGGCCCGCACCGCGATCCACGACGGCAGCGTCCACGGCCTGGTCGAGCGGCTGCGCACCCGGGCGGTGTCCGTTGTCTGACCGCCCCGGCTTCTTCGCCCGCCGCCGCCCCGGACGGCCCGGCCTCGCCGTGTTCCTCAACGCCGGCGACCCGCCCCTGGACCTGCTGCCCGACCTGCTCGCCATGCTCGACGAGAACGACGTCGACTGCCTCGAACTGGCCGTGCCCTTTCCCGACTCCGTCACCGACGGCCCCGTCGTGCGCCGCTCGGCCCGCCGGGCCCTGGCTCACGACGTGACCGCCCGCGAGGTCCTCGACGCGGTCGCCGCCGCCCGGCCGGCCCTGCGCCACCTGCGCATCGCCCTGCTCGCCGACTGGAGCCACACCGTCAAGGGCCCCGGCCTGGGCGACTTCACCCGGTCCGTGGCCGACGCCGGCTGCGACGGGCTGCTCCTGCACGGGCTGCCGCCGCGCTCCCGCCCCGCCTACCTGGAGGCGGCCGAGCGGGCCGCCCTGCCTGTCGTCACCACGTGCTACGCGGTGTCGGGGCCCCAGGTGCGGGCCGAGGCCGCCGCACACGCCTCCGCCTATCTGTACCTCGTCGCCCACTACGGCCGCAGCGGCACCGGCGCCCCGCTGGACGAACGGCGCCTGGCCGAGGTCCTCGGCCCGCTGCAGGCCGACGCGACCGCCCCGGTCGCCGTGGGGTTCGGCGTCCGCACCGCCGCCGACATCACCCGGCTCGAAGGGCTCGGCGCGCACTCCGTCGTCGTCGGCAGCGCCGGTGTCGAGCGGATCGAACGGGCCCTCGCCGAACGCCGTGACCCCGTCGAGGAGTTCGCGGCCTTCACCAGGGAGCTGCGCGGCGCCACACCCGCGGGCCTCCCGTCCACCGCTGTCCCCGCCACTACGAAGGGAATCTGATCATGATCGTGCGCAAGCTCGAGGACGTCACCAGCGTGGAGTGGGGCAACGGCCTCAGCCGCCGCTTCCTGACCCAGTCCGACGGCGTCGGCTACTCGGTCACCGACACCGTGGTCAAGGCGGGCACCAAGTCCCGCCTGGAGTACCGCAACCACCTGGAGACCTGCTACTGCATCGAGGGCAGCGGCGAGGTCGTCGACGAGGCCGGCAACTCCCACCCGATCACCCCCGGGACCCTCTACGCCCTGGACCGGCACGACGCCCACTGGCTGATCGCCAGCCCGCACGAGGACCTGCGCCTGGTCTGCGTGTTCACCCCGGCCCTGCGCGGCGACGAGAAGCACAACCTCGACTCGCCCGACTTCTCGCAGTACTGAGCCCCCGACCGGACCTCGAGCCGGCATCGAGCGGAATTCCAGCAGACACCGAGCGGACATCCCATGATCAAGTGGAGCACCGACCAGCAGGCCTTGCGCGACGGCCTCGCCCCCTACCTGGACGAGCTCAACTCCGGGCACGTGGAACAGGACGCGGCCGCCGCCTTCCCGCACGACAAGTGGAAGCTGCTGGCCGGGACGGGCCTGCTGGGCCTGCCCTTCGAGGAGCGGTACGGCGGCCTCGGCCAGTCCCTGCCCACGACCATGTACGTGCTGGAAGGGCTGGGGGAGGGCTGCCGCGACGCCGGTCTGAACTTCTCCGTCTGCACCCAACTGGCCAGTACCGGGGTGCCGCTGCAGCGCTTCGGCTCGCCCGAGCTCAAGGAGCGCTACCTGCCCGCCCTCTGCTCCGGTTCGCTGATCGCCGCCCACGCGATCAGTGAACCGGACAGCGGCTCCGACGCGCTCGCCATGCGCACCCGGGCCCGCCGCGACGGCGACGCCTGGGTGCTCGACGGCAGCAAGTCCTTCGTCAGCAACGGTCCCGTCGCCGACCTCATCACCGTCTACGCCCGCACCAGCGACCGGCCCGGACCGCTCGGCTACACCGCCTTCCTGGTCGAGCGCGACACACCGGGGCTGACCGTGGGCGCCCCGATCGCCAAGATGGGCCTGCGCACCTCCCCGCTGTGCGAACTGTTCCTCGACGGGTGCCGCGTCCCGGCCGACCGGGTCCTGGGCCGGGTCGGCGGCGGCTACCTCGTCATGGAGTACGTGATGCGCTGGGAGATCCTGCTGACGTTCGTGGTGAACGCCGGCGAGATGCGCCACCGGCTCGACCGCTGCCTGCGCCACGCCAAGGAGCGCGTCCAGTTCGGCCGGCCCATCGGCTCCAACCAGGCCGTCTCCCACCGGCTCGTGGACCTGCGCATCGGCGTCGAGAACTCCCGGCGCTGGCTCTACGACACCGGCGAGCGGATGGCGGCCGGCGAGAACGTCACCGAGGACATCGCCATCGCCAAGCTCGTCACCAGCGAGGCCAACGTGGCGTCCGCCCTGGCCGCGGTCCAGATCTTCGGCGGCAACGGCTACATGACCGAGTACGGCATCGAGAAGGAACTGCGCAACGCGGTCGCCGGGACCATCTACTCGGGGACCTCCGAGACCCAGCGCAACCGCATCGCCGCCCTGCTCGGCCTGTGACGCCGGCCCCGCCGCCCCCGACGAAAGCAGAACGCCGCATGTTCCCCAACGCCCTGCGCCCCACCGAGTTCCTCGACCACGAGTCCGACGAGGTGCGCGACTTCGTCGCCGCCGCCCTCCCCGCGGGCCCGGGCACCCCCACCGAGTCCGCGGTCGCGCTCTACCACGCGGTCCGCGACGGCATCCGCTACGAGGTCTACGGCGCGGACCTGTCCCGCGAGGGACTGCGCGCCAGCCAGGTGGTGCGCGCCGGGTCCGGGATGTGCCTGCACAAGTCGGTGCTGTTCGCGGCGGGCCTGCGCTCGCTCGGCGTCCCGGCCCGGCTCGTGCTCGCCGACGTCCGCAACCATCTGGCCTCCGAGCGGCTCAAGGAGCTTGTCGGCGGGGACGTCTTCCACCAGCACGGCCTGACCTCGGTGCATCTGGAGGGCCGCTGGGTCAAGGCGACCCCGGTGTTCAACAAGAAGCTGTGCCGCCTGTACCGGATGGCGCCGCTGGACTTCGACGGCACGGGCGACAGCCTGTACCACCCGTTCGACTCCGAGGGGCGCCGCCACATGGAGTTCCTGCGCTTCCACGGCGAGTTCGACGATCTGCCCTACGAGCGGATCCTGGCCGACCTGCGCGTCGCGCACCCGCGGCTGTTCGAGTCCGGCGACGCGACGGCGTTCGCCGCCGGGTCGCTGGAGGCCGACGCCGCGCGGACGGTGTCGGCCTGATGCTGGTCAAGGTGTGCGGTGCCACCACCGAGGAGGAGGTGCGGGCGGTGGCCGGGGCCGGCGCGGACCTCGTGGGCCTGTGGTGCGGCGTCCCGGGCGGCCCGCACGACCTCGCCGCCGACGAGGTGGCGCGGCTGGCCGGCGCCGCCCGCCGCACCGGCGCCGTGGAACCGGTCCTGGTCACCTTCGGCAAGGACGCGGGCCGACTGCTCTCCGTCGTGGCCGAAGCGGGCCTGTCCTGGGTCCAGCTGCACGGGTTCCAGCCACCGTCGCTGGTGCGCCGGCTGCGCCGGGAGGGGCCGCCCGGACTGCGGATCGTCAAGGTGCTGCACCTGGACCCCGCAGGGCGCTGCCTCCAGGGCCCGCTCGTGGCCGCGTACGAGCGGGCGGGCGCGGATCTCCTGCTGTTCGACACGGCGGCCGCCGACGGACGGATCGGCAGCACCGGACTGAGCGCGGACCCGGCCGCGGTGCTCGCCCTCGCGGCACGCGCCACGCTGCCGTTCCTGCTCGCGGGCGGGATCGGCGCGCACAACCGCGAGGACTTCGAGACGGTCCTCGACCATCCCCGGCTGCTCGGCATCGACGTGGACTCCGCGGCCCGGGGCCCGCTCGGCACGCTGGACGCCGGGACGGCGGGCGCGGTGGTGCGGGCCTGGCGCGGCGAGCGGGGCGCGCGCGGGGAGGCCGCGGCGTGAGCGCGGACTTCGCGGCCGCGCTGCGCTCGGCGGCCCGCCCGGTGGTCATGGAGGTCAAGTGCCGGGACGCCGACGGCCGGGAGCTGCTCGGCGGTCGTACGGTCGCCGAGGTCGTCGCCGCCTACGAGGCGGCGGGGGCGCCCTGCGTGTCGGTGGTCACGGGGCGCTGGTTCGGCGGCACCGAGGCGCTCCTCGCCGAGGTCGCCGCGCTGACCTCGCTGCCCTTGCTGCGCAAGGACTTCGTCACGAGCCGGGGCCAGCTGCGCCGCAGCCGGGAACTGGGCGCCTCCTCCGTGCTGCTGACGGCGCGTCTGCTGGCGGCCGGCACGCTGGAGCGGCTGACGGAGGCGGCCCTGGAGCTGGGGCTGACCCCGTTCGTGGAGGTCGCCGACGCGGCCGAGGCGGCCGCCGTGCCGCACGGCGAGAGCTGTGTGGTCGCGGTCAACAACAAGGACATCGCCACGAAGGAGCGGGGCGCGGGGGATCTGACGCGCGGTCCGGCCCTGCTCCCTGCGGTGCGGGCGACGGGGACCGGGTGCGCGGTCAGCGCCAGCGGTATCGACGGGCCGCGCACGGCGGCCGGTCTGCTGGACGCCGGGTTCGACGGCCTGCTGATCGGGACCGGACTGCTGACGGCGGGCAGCCTGCCGGAGTGGATCGCGGAGTTCGACCGGGCCCGCGGCGGCGGGCCCGGTCGCTGACGTTCAGGCCGCCGTGCTCGCCGCGGCGGCCCTCTTGCGCCGTGCGGCGGGTGACTTGGCCTTGCCCCGCTTCGTGCGGCCCCACGGCTTGTAGACGGACACGACGGCGGCGACGGTGAGCAGGGCGAACAGGCCCGGCACGCTCCACAGGAGGAAGTCGCCGGGCCAGCCGGGCCCGGAGGAGGAGCCGGCGGAGTCCGCGGTGTTCTTCGCGGCCTGCGTGACGACGGGGTGGATCACGAACCAGGCGAAGATCGTCATGAAGAGGGTGATGACCCACTTCACGATGATCCAGAAGTGCAGCATGAAGCCCCAGGCGGTGCCCCAGGAGAGCAGGATCCCGCTGAGCGCGGCGAACACGCTGAACACCGTCACGGCGGTGTCGTCGAAGACGTACATCGCCTTGTAGACGCCCTTGGCGACGGCGGGGTCGTCGGTCGTCCAGCCCATGAGGGCGAGGACGACCATGCCCAGGGAGAGGCCGACCCAGCCGACGGAGGTGACGACGTGGACGGCCAGGGTCAGCTTCCGCGCCCTGCGGCTCAGCTCGAACTTCTTCCTGGCCTTCTTCTCCTTCCGGTCACGCTGCGCGGCGTCGGGGGCGGTCGTGGTGGCGGCGGTGGGGACGGGAGCGGGAGCGGGAGCGGTCAAGTCTCATGCCTCCTGGGGCTCATGGGGGGTGGGGGCATAAACTCCGTATGCCGTAAGGGGAAACCCTTTATATAGTACGGAGTTCTGTTGTGGAGCGAGAGGACGTCACGAGAATGGCCAGAAAGGACCGCCCGGCGGACCCGGCGCGCACCCTCGCCCTGCTCTGGCGAGACCATCGGGAACCGGCTCCCCGCACGCGGGGACCCAAGCAGGGACTGACCGTCGACCGGATCGTCGACTCCGCGATCGAGGTCGCCGACGCCGAAGGCCTCGACGCGCTGGCGATGCGAAGAGTGGCCGAACCGCTCGGCGTGTCGGCCATGTCCCTCTACACCTACGTCCACGGACGCGCCGAACTCGTCAACTGCATGCTCGACAAAGTCCTCTCGGAGGCAGCCTCCCTGTCCGAGGTCGAGGGCGACTGGAGAGCGGCCCTGGAGCTGTACGCACGCGACATCAGGGACATCGCCCGCCGCCACCCCTGGATGCCGGCCCTGTTCGGCTCCCGCATGCTCATGGGACCCCACGAGACCGCGGTGTGGGACGGCGTCCTGCACGCCGTGTCCGCCACCGGCCTCACCGAGCCCGACATGCTCGCCGTCGTCAACCTCGTCAACGGCTACGTGCGCGGCGCCACCGTCCAGGAGGCCGACGCCCTGCAGGACGAACGCCGCACCGGCCTCAGCCACCAGGAGTGGTTCGAGCGCAGCGGCCCCGTCCTGGAACGGCTGATCCCCTTCACCCGCTACCCGACCCTCACCCGCGTCTGGATGTCCGGGGTCTTCGAGGAACCCGGCTCCGGCTTCGGCGACGACGGCGGCTTCGAGTTCGGCCTGCACCGCGTCCTGGACGGCATTGAGACCTACGTCGCCGAACACGCCGCCGCCGACAGCCGGTAGCCGCCCGTCAGGGGCCCGGTCCAGCGGCTCTCAGGGATCCCTCCAGACCGGGCCCCGACCCTGTCACCACAGACCGACCGAGACGTCTCACCGAGCTGAGACCCAGGGTGACGAGGGTGGAACTGGCGTGACAGTACTGGTGACAGGCGCGACGGGATCCGTGGGCCGCCACGTGGTGGACCGGCTCATCGCCGAGAACGTGACCGTGCGGGCACTCACCCGCGATCCCGCCGAGGCCCGACTGCCCGCGCAGGCCGAGGTGTTCGCCGGCGACCTCACCGACCCCGCGAGCGTCACCGACGCCCTGCGCGGCGTCGACCGGCTCTACCTCTTCCCGGTCCCCGAGACCGCCCGCGAGATCGTCGCCGCCGCCCGTGACGCGGGCGTGCGGCACATCGTCGTTCTTTCCTCCTCGTCCGTCCTCGACGAGTCCGGCGACAACCACAGCGGCGAACACCACCGCGCCGTGGAAGAGGCCGTCCGCGCCTCCGGCCTCACCTGGACCTTCGTGCGCCCCGACGAGTTCGCCACCAACGTCCTGTGGAAGTGGGGCCACTCCGTCCGCGCCGAGGGCGTCGTCCGCGCCCCCTACGGAGACGCCCGCCGCGTCCTGATCCACGAGAAGGACGTCGCCGCGGTCGCCGCCGCCGCCCTCCTCGACGACGAACGCCACGCCGGCCAGGCCTACGTGCTCACCGGCCCCGAGGCCATCACCCAGCGCGACCAGGTCGCCGCCCTCGCCGCCGCCGTCGGACAGCCCGTCGCCTTCGAGGAGATCACCCCCGACCAGGCCCGCGAACAGATGGGCCGGGCCATGCCCGCCCCCGTCGTGGAGATGGTCCTCGGCTACCTCGCCGACGCCGTCGCCCACCCCCCGACCCCCGTCGACACGGTGGAGCGGATCACCGGCCGCCCCGCGCTGACCTTCGCGCAGTGGGCCGCCGACCACGCCGACGCCTTCACCCCGCAGACCACGAGGACCGCCGCATGAGCGCCCCCGCAGGAACCGAGACCACCCAGCTCGCCCGCACCGGACGCGCCGTCCGGATGACCGGCAGCGGCGAGCCCGAGCAGTACATCGAGACCCACGCCACCGACCGGCCCACCGCCGGCCGCGGCAAGGTCGTCGTCGAGATCGAGGCCGCCGGCGTCTCCTACGCCGAGGTGCAGATGCTCCAGCACCTGCACCCCTTCCCGCCCCGCTTCCCCTTCGTCCCCGGCTACGACCTCGTCGGCCGGATCGTCGAGGTCGGCGCCGGCGTCACCGGGTTCGAGAAGGGCGACCGCGTCGCCGCCATGCCCCGCTACGGCGGCTGGCAGACCCACGCCGAGATCCCGGCCGCCTGCCTGGCCCACCTGCCCGAGGACCTCGACGCGGCCGAGGCCGTCGCCCTGGTCACCAACGGCGTCACCGCCTGGCAGATGCTCCACCGGCTCACCGACGCCGCCCCCGGCGACACCGTCCTCGTCCACGGCGCCAGCGGCGGCGTCGGCTCCGTCCTGACCCGCATCGCCGTCCACCACGGCCTGCGCGTCATCGGCACCGCGTCGCCCGCCAAGCACGACGCCGTACGGGACATGGGCGCCGAACCCCTCGACTACCGCACCCCCGACCTGCCCGCCGCCGTGCGGCAGTTCGCCCCGGACGGCGTCACCGCGGTCTTCGACCACATCGGCGGCAAGGGCCTCGACGACAGCTGGAAGATGCTCGCCCCCGGCGGCACCCTCGTCTCCTTCGACTCCTCCGTCGCCGGCTACCGGCCCGGCCAGTGGTTCCGCCCCCACCTGCCCGCCCTGCGCCGCAGCCTCACCCGCGCCGTCGCCCGCCTCCTGGGCCGCACCGGCGGCCGCCGCATGCGCATGTACTACGTCAAGCCCGGCAAGAACTTCGCCGCCGACCTCGCCACGATGTACGACCTGCTCGGCCAGGGCGTCCTGCGCCCCGAGATCGCCGGCCGCCTCCCGCTCGACGACGCGGCCCGCGCCCTGCGCGAGCTCCTCGACGGCCGCGCGGTCGGCAAGTACGTCCTGATCCCCTGAGAGGAACCACCGACATGACCGCCACACAGGCCGAGCCGGCGATCCCCGCCGCCCCCACCGTCCAGCAGCGCAACAAGCAGATCGCCCTCGACTGCGCCGCCGCCTGGAACCGCTGGGAGCTGGACGGCATCCTCGAGCACTGGGCGCCGGACATCCGGCACTACTCCGAGGACCGCCAGGTCGACACCCAGCAGATGATCGGCGCGATGAAGGGCGGCCTCGCCGCCTTCCCCGACCTCCACCTGGACGTCAGGAGCGCCGTCGCCGAGGACGACCGCGTCATCCTGCGCATCACCGTGGACGCCACCCACCTCGGCGAGTTCATGGGCAAGGCCCCCACGGGCAAGAAGGTCACCTGGTACATGCTCGAGGAACTCCGCTTCGACGCGGACGGCAAGATCATCGAGCACTACGACGTCTTCAACTACCTGCCCATGCTCAAGGAACTGGGATTCGTGCCGTCCGACGACCAGTGACGACCGACCCCGTACGGCGAAACGGCCCTGCGCCCGGCTCCCCGCCGGACCAGGGCCGTCGCCGTCCCCCCACACACATGCACGCACATACCGCCTGACACCGCCTCGAACGCCCGGCTGCCGGACCCCGCCACGGGATCCGGCAGCCGTTCGCGCGCCCGGGCCTACGCCGCGCTCTCCGCGAACGCCTTGGCCAGGTTCAGCGTCGCCGTGCTGTTGCGCCCCAGCGCCTCGCGCACGTAACCACGCGCCCGCGCCACGTCCGCACCCTCGCCCAGCACCCGCTCGATCGGCTCCTCGCGCAGCACCACACTGTGGTGCGAGGTCGCGACCACACCACCGTCCTCGGCCGGCACGACCGTCCAGCGGCCCGTGTGCGCCGCCATCAGAGCGGGCGTCTCGGTCTGCTTGTAGACGATCCGCCGGTCCTCGGGGAAACACACCCGCACCGACTCGGTGGTGTGCACCGACCCGTCGGCGGTCCGCGTGTCCATCGCCATCACCTGCACGCCCGGCTCGTCCTCGGTCAGCTCGAGCCGGTCCACGTGCGCCACCCGCTCCGGCCACTTGCCGGCCTGCTCCAGGAACGCGTACACCCGCTCCGCGGGACCGTCGATCCGCACGGAGTCCTCGAAGGACAGCACCAGGCCCTCCAGCGCGCGCCAGCCGGACACCAGAGCCCGCAGATTCTCCAGCTCCTTGCGGCTGTTGGAGTCCGTGGCCCGCTCGACCCACTCCACGCCCGCCGGATCGTCACCCACGACCGTGAAGTCGTGCAGCAGCGTCAGCCGCGAACGCTCGGGACCCAGCTCGGTCACGATCCAGGAGCCGCCCATCGACTCCACCGGAGCCGCCGACACCTCCTGACGGAAGTCGATCCGCCGCGCCGCCGGATCCAGCACCCGGCGCGAGGCCCACGACTTCACCTGCCCGTTGGCCGTCGCCCACATCCGCAGCCGCTCGGTCGTGCCGTCGAACTCCAGCTGCTCCACGTGCACGTTCGGCGGGAAGAACAGCGGCCACCGGCCGGTGTCCGCGACGATCCCGTACACCACGTCGGCCGGGGCGTCGGCCTCCACCTCGTGAACGGTACGGTGCACCCGCCCGCCCGTCTCCTCGTTCGACATCGGACTGTGTCCCCTCCGGTCAGAAATTGCCGAGCCCGCCGCAGACGTTCAGCGCCTGCGAGGTGATGGACGACGCGAGATCGGTCGTCAGATAGCCGACCAGGCCCGCGACCTCCTCCGGCGTCGCGTAGCGGCCCAGCGGGATCTTCGCCGTGAACTTCGCCATCACGGCCTCCTCCGACGTCTCGAGAGCGGCCGCGTAACCGGCCCGCACCTTCTGCGCCATCGGCGTCTCCACGTACCCCGGGCACACCGCGTTCACGGTGATGCCCGTCGGCGCCAGCTCGTTGCCCAGCGCCTTCGTGAAACCCACCACGCCGTGCTTCGACGCGGAGTACGGGGCGCCGAGCACGACACCCTGCTTGCCCGCCGTGGACGCGATGTTGATGATCCGGCCGTAGGCGGCGCCCTCCATGCCGCCCTTCTTCAGCACCTCGCGCGTCAGCAGGAAGACACTGTTCAGGTTCGTGTTGATGACGTCGAACCACAGGTCGTCGTCGATGTCGGCGGTCACACCGCCACCACTGCGGCCGGCGTTGTTGACCAGCACGCTGATCGGACCGAACGCGGCCACCGCGGCCGCGACCAGCGCCGTCACCGACTCACGGTCGCGCACATCGGCCGCGATGCCGTCGGCCTCGATGCCCTCGCCCCGCAGCCGCGCCACCGTCTCGGCGACCTTCTCGGGCGTACGCGCGCACAGGAACACGCGATGGCCGCGGCGCCCCAGGTCGCGTGCGACAGCCAGGCCGATGCCGCTGGTGGCACCGGTGACCAGCGCCACCGGGTTCGTGGGTGCCGTCATGTCTCTCCTCCAGAAAACGGTCGGTGCCCCGACCGTGTCCCGCCCGGCTCGGAACCCGCTGGACGCGGGCTCGAGGGCACCCGGGTCGAGGGTTTCTCGAAGAAGGCTCGATGCGCGGTGCTCACAGTGACGCGCAGCAGCCACGCGCTGACCACCGACGAAGCGGAGAAGTCCGTGTCCATCCTGGCCGACCTCACGACCGCCGTACGGCTGCCCGCCGTCGAGTCCGCGGTCCTGCACGCCGAAGTGCAGCAGTTCTACACCCGCCAGATGCAGCTCCTCGACCTGCACCGCATCGAGGAGTGGGGCGAGTCGTTCACCGAGGACGCCACCTTCGCCCTGCCGATCCTGCCCGAGCCGGTCCGCGGCCGCGCCGACCTCGTCTCCTCCACCCGCCGCAACAACGCGCAGCTCGTCGAGGCGAAGGAGCAGCACCGCCACGTCGTCAGCATGCTCGACGTGCGCCCGCAGCAGGACGCCACGGTGCAGGTGCGCTCCTACGTCGCCGTCTACGCGACCACGCTCGGCGAGCCCTCGCGCCTGCACCGCATGTGTGTCTGCGAGGACATCCTCGTACGCGACGCCGACGGGCGACTCCAGGTCCGCGCCCGCCTCGTCACCCGCGACGACCTGGCCTGACGCGCGCCGGCCCGGCCGGCCTCCATCTCCGCTCCACCGCCCCCCGGCCGTGCCGCTACCGGCCGCGGGGACGCTGCCCGTACCCGCACCACCACGCCTTGGACCCATGGGGGTTTTTCCGACATGACCCAGACGACGATCGCCCGGCCGGAGACCTCGGCCCTTCAGACGGCCGTGCAGGGCGCCGCGGACCGGCTCGTGGAACTCGGCGCCGCCGGCGTCCAGTTCCGTGTCGCGCGGGGCGAGGAGTCCTTCGTCGTGACCTCCGGCATCGCCGAGCTGGGCACGGACCGGCCGGTCCCCGAGGACGGCCGCTTCCGCATCTCCTGCATCACCAAGCCGTTCGTCGCGGTCGTGGTGCTCCAGCTGGTCGCCGAGGGCAAGATCGACCTCGACCGCACGGTGGAGAGCTACCTGCCGGGGCTGCTGCCGGAGTACGGCGAGAAGATCACCATCCGCAACCTGATGCAGCACACCAGCGGCCTGTACAACTACATGGACTCGTTCCAGAAGCCGGGCGACCGCTTCCTGCGCGACCGCTACAAGCACTACGAGCCCCAGGACCTCATCGCCATCGCGGCCGCCAAGCCGCTGGAGTTCGAGCCGGGCACGAAGTTCATGTACTGCAACACGAACTACTTCATCATCGGCCTGCTCATCGACAAGGTCACCGGCCGCTCCTACCGCGAAGAGATCACCGAGCGCGTCCTGCGCCCGCTCGACCTCGACGAGACGGTGCTGCCCGGCGACGACCCGAACATCCCGGAGCCGCACGCCCGCGGCTACATGGACATCGGCGGCAAGCCCGTCGACGTCACGCTGATGAACCCGTCCGAGGCCGGCTGCGCGGGCGAGATCATCTCCACCACCAAGGACCTCGACACCTTCTTCTCCGGCCTGTTCGACGGTAAGCTCCTGGACGAGGCGCAGCTGGCGGAGATGACCACGGCCCTGCCGCCGGAGATGATCGAGAACCTCCCCATGGGCATCGGCTACGGCCTGGGCATCATGAAGCTGCAGAACGACAAGGACCTCGACCTGTGGGGCCACGGCGCGGGCATCCCCGGCTACGCCACGCTCGCGGCGACCACCCGTGACCTGCACGCGCGCGTGCAGCTGTCGTTCACCATCGGCGACAAGGACTTCGGCCACGACGCCGAGCAGGCCGTCATCCGCGGTGTCAACACCGCTCTGTGCTTCTAGAGGACGCCATGACGAACAGTGAGGTGCGCAAGGCGGTCGTCGTCACCGGCGGCGGCACCGGGATCGGCGCCGCCACCGCCCGCGCCTTCGCCGAGGACGGCGCGCACGTCCTCGTCGTCGGCCGCAGCGAGGCCACGCTGAAGGAGACCGCGGACGGGTACCAGGACCGGATCCGGGTGCTGGCCGCGGACATCTCCGACGCCGGGGCTCCCGAACGGGTCGTGGAGAGCGCGCTGCGGGAGTTCGGCCGGCTCGACGTGCTGGTGAACAACGCCGCCGTCACCGGCTTCACGGGCCTCGAGGGCCTGGACCGGGACACGGTCGGAGCCCATCTCGGCACGAACCTGCTGGCCCCCGTCTTCCTGACGCAGCGGGCGCTGGACGCGCTCGAGGCCACCGGCGGCGTCGTCGTCAACGTGAGCTCGGCCGGCTCGCTCGGCCTGCGCGCCTGGCCCGACAACTCCGTGTACGGCATGGCGAAGGTCGCCATGGACTTCCTGACCCGCACCTGGGCCGTCGAGCTCGCGCCGCGCGGCATCCGCTCGGTGGGCGTCGCGCCCGGTGTGGTGGACACGGGTGTCGGCGTACGGGCCGGGATGCCGCAGGAGGCCTACGACGGGTTCCTCGCGCAGATGGCCGAGCGCATCCCCTCGGGCCGGGTCGGCCGGCCCGAGGACATCGCCTGGTGGATCGTGCAGCTGACCCGCCCCGAGGCGGCGTACGCCAACGGCACCGTCCTCGCGGTCGACGGGGCGCTCTCGGTCACCTGAGCGCCTTCCCCGGCGACGAACCACGAAGGGCGGGGCCACCGGATTCGATCCGGTGGCCCCGCCCCTTCGCACGCGCCTGGCGAGGGGGCTCAGCGGGCCACGCGCGCGGTCACGTAGCGGACCGGGACCTCGAAGCGGACCCGGCCGTCCTCGCCGCGCAGCGCGTCCAGGGCGGTGATGATCCGCTCGCGCAGCGCGGCGGCCTCTGCCTCGGGCAGGTGCTGCCACAGCAGGCGCATGCCCTGCGTGTGCGACCAGGTGACCCAGGCCTCGCCGGACGGCGCCGTCTGGACGACCGGCTCGTCGTGGATCTCGACGTCGGTGAAGCCCGCCTTCTCCAGGGCCGCCGTCAGGTCCGCGGGGTCCTCCAGCCAGGAGTGCAGCTGCCGGTGCAGGTTCTCCGGGTGCCAGGCCTCGGGGAGGTGCTCGAGCAGCGACATCGGGATGAGGTCGGTGAACAGCGGCGGCAGGAACGGGAAGGTGTCCTTGGTGAACACGGGGCTGGTGAAGCCGATCCGGCCCCCGTCGGCCAGCAGGTCCGCGTAACGGGCCAGCGCGGCACGGGCGTCGGGCAGGAAGATGACGCTGTAGCTGCCGAGCACGAGGTCGAAGGAGCGCGCCGGCAGGTCCGGGTACTCGCCGTCCATGACGCGGACCTCGACATTGGTGATGCCCTGGCGCTCCGCCTCCTTGCCGGCCTCCTCGATCATGGCGGCGGCGATGTCGATGCCGAGCGCGCTGCCCTCCTCGCCGACCAGCCGGGCGGCGGGCAGCAGCGTGGCACCGAGCCCGCAGCCGACGTCGAGCACCCGCTCGCCGGGCCCCGGCTGTGCCCGTTCGACGAGCCGGCTGCCCATCGGGGTGAAGAACTCGACGTCCAGCCGGTCGTAGGTCGCCGCGGCCCCGTTGAAGGCAGCGGTGACTTTCGTCTTGTACGTCGCGGTCGCGGTCTCGGTGGTCACTACGTCTCCCGGGTTCTGCGGGGCTTCACGGACGACTGTCCGAACCCATCGTGGGAGGCCCTGCCCCAGCGCCGCTGCAGGGCCGCTGGAGGACCGACTGACGTCCGGTCGGGGCCCGTTGGACGTTCCTTCCCCCGGCCGCTCGGGCCCTGGAAGATGCGAACCGATGCCCGACGGACCGTGGGAAGAAGCCGTGGAAGGAAGCCCATGAGCAGCCAGTTCGACGCTGTGCGCCGGATGATAGACGCGTACAACACCGGAAAGACGGACGACGTAGCCGAGTACATCCACCCCGAGTACCTCAACCCGGCCACCATGGAGCACATGGACCTGCGCGGTCCCGACTCCTTCGCGATGGCGGTCAAGTGGCTGCGGATGACGTTCTCCGAGCAGGCCCGCCTCGTCGAGGTGTCGCTCGAGGAGAACGGCGAGTGGGTGCGCGCGAACCTCGTCCTGTACGGGACCCACGTCGGCGACCTCGTCGGCATGCCGGCCACCGGGCGCGAGTTCTCCGGCGAGCAGATCCACCTGATCCGCTTCGTCGACGGCAAGATCCGCGACCACCGCGACTGGCCGGACTACCAGGGCACCTACCGTCAGCTGGGCTCGCCGTGGCCCCGGCCCGAGGGCTGGAGGGACTGAGCCATGATCCTGGTGACCGGAGCGACCGGCAAGGTCGGTCGCGAGGCCGTCGAGCAGCTCGTGGCGCTCGGCAAGGACGTACGGGCCCTGAGCAGGAAGCCCGCCGAGGCGAACCTGCCGGAGGCCGTCGAAGTGGTGGCCGGCAGCCCCGGCGACGCGGACGCGCTGGCCGTCGCGCTCAAGGACGTCGAAGCCGCCCTGGTGATCCTGTCCGGCGACGTGGCGGGGGAGGCCGCCACCTTCGCGGCCGCCGCGAAGGCCGCCGGACTGCCCCGGCTGGTCCTCCTCTCCTCGGGCGGTGTCGAGCATCCGCTGCCGCACGGCATCGCGGACGAGCACCGCGCCGCCGAGGAGGCCCTGGAGGCGTCCGGCGCCGGCTGCACGTTCCTGCGCCCGGGCCCCTTCCACGCGAACACCTCCTGGTGGATCAGGACGGTCCGCGAGGAGAACCGCGTCCGCGACTGGATCGGCAACAACCCCGGAGCGCCGATCGACGAGTACGACATCGCCTCGGCGGCCGTCGTGACGCTGACCGGCGAGGGACACGAGGGCAGGTCGTACCTGCTCACCGGCCCCGAGGTCCTCACCTCCGAGGAACAGGCACGGATCCTGGGCGACGTCCTGGGCCGCGACCTGGAGTTCTCGGTGGCCCCGCAGGAGGAGGTCGTCGACGTGTTCACCGGGATCACCGGCGACCGCCCGGCCGCGCAGACCAATGTGGCCGCCCTGCACAGCCCCGACGTGCCGTGGTCGAAGGTGAGCCCGGCGGTGCGCGACCTGACCGGCCGCGAGCCCCGCCCCTACCGCGCGTGGGCCGCGGCGAACGCGTCCCTGTTCGGCGAAGCAGCGCAGGAGTCGGCATGAGTGAGACAGGCAGCATCGTGCAGAGCGACGGACCGGTCCTCGTCATCGGCGCCACCGGCGCCCAGGGCGGCGCCACGGCCCGCGCCCTGCTGTCCCGGGGCCGCGCCGTCCACGCCCTCGTCCGCACGCCCGACGCTCCGGCGGCCCGCGAACTGGCCGCCCTCGGCGCGACGCTGGTCCGGGGCGACCTGGACGACGAGGCGTCGCTGCGCGCCGCGATGAACGGCGTGCACGGCGTCTTCAGCGTGCAGAACTTCATGACGAAGGCCGGCCTCGGCGGCGAGGTCCGCCAGGGCCGCGCGGTCGCCCGCGCCGCCCGGGACACCGGCGTCGCGCACGTCGTCTACAGCTCGGTGGGCGGCGCCGACCGCCACAGCGGCGTACCGCACTTCGACTCCAAGCGGCACATCGAGCGCTACCTCGACGAGTTGGGCGTCCCCCACACCGTCCTGCGCCCGACGTTCTTCATGGACAACTTCGCCGACCATCTCCCGGAGGTCGTCGACGGCACCCGCGTCGTGGCGCTGGCCCTGAAGCCGGACACCCGCGTGCAGTACATCGCGGTCGAGGACATCGGCTGGTTCGCCGCCGAGGCCTTCGACCGGCCGCAGGAGTACCTCGGGCGGAAGCTGGAGATCGCCGGCGACGAACTCACCGCCGCCGAGATCGCCGAGGCCTTCGCCGCCCGCACGGGCACACCGGCCCGCTTCCAGGAACTCCCCCTGGACATGGTCGCGTCGAACCCGTACATCCCCAACGCACCCGAGATCGCCCTCATGTTCGAGTGGTTCCAGGACCACGGCTACCAGGCCGACATCCCCACGCTGCGCACAGCGCACCCGGGGCTGAAGTCCTTCGCGGCGTTCCTGAAGGACCTCGACCTGTCCGCGTGACCGGGACCCCGGCCGCCCACCAGACACAGCCACGAGAGGCCGCGCCTGGTGGACGGCCGGGGCGGGCGGCGCAAGCACCCCGGCGCTGTCGCGTCAAGCCAGAAGCGGACGATCCCGCGCGGCGCGGCCTGCTAGAACGGTGCGTGCGGCCGCAGCGGTCGTGTGTGTCGCACTGTGTCGCACCTGCCCGCCCGAAGGGACGACGCCATGTCCATCCGTCTGTACGACACCAGCGCCCGGCAGATCCGCGATTTCACCCCGCTCATTCCGGGCTGTGTCTCGATCTACCTGTGTGGCGCTACCGTGCAGGCCGCACCCCATATCGGGCACATCCGCTCGGGCCTGAATTTCGACATCATGCGCCGCTGGTTCACGTACCGCGGCTACGACGTGACGTTCGTGCGGAACGTGACGGACATCGACGACAAGATCATCCAGAAGGCGGCGGAGCAGAACCGGCCGTGGTGGTCGATCGGCTACGAGAACGAGCGGGCGTTCAACGACGCCTATGACGCGCTCGGCTGCCTGCCGCCCACCTACGAGCCCCGCGCCACCGGCCATGTGCCGGAGATGATCGAGATGATGCGGGGGCTGATCGAGCGCGGTCACGCCTACGAGGCCGACGGCAGCGTCTACTTCGACGTGCGGTCCTTCCCCGGTTATCTGGAGCTGTCGAACCAGGACCTGGACGAGATGCGTCAGCCCGCCGAGGACGGCATCTCCGGCAAGCGTGACCCCCGCGACTTCGCGATGTGGAAGGCGACCAAGCCGGGTGAGCCGGACTGGGAGACGCCGTGGGGCCGTGGCCGTCCGGGCTGGCACCTGGAGTGCTCGGCGATGGCCCACAAGTACCTGGGCTCCGCGTTCGACATCCACGGCGGCGGCATCGACCTGATCTTCCCGCACCACGAGAACGAGATCGCGCAGGCCAAGGCCTTCGGCGACGAGTTCGCCAAGTACTGGGTCCACAACTCGTGGGTCACCATGTCGGGCGAGAAGATGTCGAAGTCGCTGGGCAACAGCGTGCTCGTCGGTGAGATGGTCAAGCACTGGCGGCCGATCGTGCTGCGCTACTACCTGGGCACTCCGCACTACCGGTCGACGATCGAGTACAGCGAGGAGGCCCTGCGCGAGGCGGAGTCCGCGTTCGCGCGGATCGAGGGCTTCGTCCAGCGGGTGACCGAGCTGGCGGGCGGGACGGTGGCTCCGGCGGACGAGGTGCCGCCGGCGTTCGCCGAGGCGATGGACGACGACCTGGGCGTGCCCGGGGCGCTGGCGGTCGTGCATACGGCGGTGCGTCAGGGCAACAGTGCGCTGGCCGCCGACGACAAGGAAGCCGCCGTCGCCCGCCTGGCGGAGGTGCGGGCCATGCTCGGCGTCCTGGGCCTGGACCCGCTGGACGCGCACTGGGCCGGTGAGGGTGAGCGGAGCGAGGATCTGCACGGCGTCGTCGACACCCTCGTACGGCTGGTGCTGGATCAGCGGGAGTCGGCGCGGGCTCGTAAGGACTGGGCGACCGCGGACGCGATCCGGGACCAGCTCGGCCAGTCCGGGCTCGTCATCGAGGACAGCCCGAACGGACCCCGCTGGACCCTCGGCACCCGCTGAGGACCGGGCGAGACGGTCGGTGACGGCTGTCCGCGCCCGAACCTTCCGTCGCGCCGGGTGAGTTGTGCGGGTTGCAGCGTTCCATGAGGCCGTTGCGCTCGTTGAGAGGTCGTGCACATGGATGACCATTTGATTTTCGATACCGCCGCCGAACTCCGGCCACCCTGCGCCTGCGGTGGACCGGGCACGCCGGCGAGCCCGCAGAGCGCCACGCTGTCCGGCCTGCTCGACACGCTCGAACGCCTCAAAGGAGAGTTCGAGCAACGCCTCACCGGCATTGTCCGGACGGAGACGGTGGCCGCCGGGGCCGCGGGCGGCCCGGTCGAACCGGGCAACCTCGACCTGCTCCGCCCGTTCACCGAGGCCATGCAGAGCATGGGCCGGACCCGGGACGGCGACCGCGAGGGCCCCGTCGCCGAACCAGCTCGCCGAGCCCCCCGCAAGAAACGTTTCCTCACCGACGGTGTCGACGTGGCCCTGGGCACCTTCCAGGAACCGGTCGCCCTGCGCGCGTACCTCGCACCGCAACGGCCGGCCCGGCCGGAATGACGGGGAGGAGCGTGCGCCGTGCCGCCGGCCGGCGCGTCAGGAGCTGGGTCGGTGTCGTCGGCCGGTGTGTCAGGAGCCGGGCCGGTGCAGCCGGTCCACCAGCCCGTCGACGTACTCCGGTGTGAGCTCCATGCCGAACAGGACCCGGATGTACATGGGCGCCAGGACGTGGTCCAGCACGTCGAGTGCGTCGAGGACCTGCTCGCCACGGTCACCGGCGCGATCGAGCATCGACTGCAACTGCCCCATGCGTTCGGCGAAGAGGTCGTCGCCGGCCTTCAGTCCCTGCGGCCCGTCGCTCGACAGGGCGACGGCCAGGCGCACCACCGCCAGTCCGTCGGGTCCGGTGATCTCGCGCGCCACGGCGGCCGCGTAGGTCCGCAGATCGCCGTCCAGGCTCCCGGTGTCGGGCATCGGCGACTGCGCGTTGAGACGGGTCAGCGCCACGTCGCTGAGCAGGGCCTCCAGGCTGCCCCACCGCCGGTAGACGCTGCTGTCGGCCACGCCCGCGCGGGCCGCGACCTCGCCGACGGTGAAGTTGCCGTAGCCGCGCTCGCTGATGAGTTCGGTGACGGCCTGGTGCACCTGCGCGCCGACACGTGCGCTGCGCCCGCCGGGCCTGCGGGCCCGCTGTCCTTCGTTCATGCCGCCACCTTAACGCAGTCAGGACTTGCGTTTATGGAACGGCTCCCCTTATGGTCGCCTAACGCAGTCGCTGACTGCGTTAAAGGGTGAGAGGACCCCACATGGCTGCCGCAACACCTGCGACCACAGGCAACGGCCCCCACCGAGCCGTACTCCTGACCGTGACCTGCCTGGGCCAGTTCATGGTCCTGCTCGACAACACGATCGTCGGAGCCGCGCTGCCCGACATGCAGCACCGCCTGGACACCCGACTGACCGGCCTGCAATGGATCGTCGACGCCTACGTCCTGCTCGTCGCCATGCTGCTGCTCTCCGGCGGCGTCTTCGCCGACCGGTTCGGCCGCAAACGCGTCTACCTCGCCGGCGTCGTGGTCTTCACCGCCGCGTCCCTGCTCTGCGCCCTCGCCCCCACGCTCGGCTGGCTCATCGCCGGACGCGTCCTCCAGGGCATCGGAGCCGCCGCCCTCAGCCCCGCCTCGCTCTCCCTGCTCGCCGCCGCCCACCCCGTACCGCAGGAACGCATGAAGGCGATCGGCCTGTGGGCCGGACTCAGCGGCATCGGCCTCGCCGCGGGCCCCGTCGCCGGCGGCGTCCTCACCGAGGCCTTCGGCTGGCCCGCCATCTTCCTGGTCAACCTCCCCATCGGCGCGATCCTGCTCCTGATGGGCCTGCGCACCCTCCAAGAGAGCCGCAACCCGCACGCCCCCGCCATCGACGTCCCCGGAACCGTGCTCTCCGTCCTCGGCGTCGGCGTCCTCACCTACGCCCTCATCGAAGGCGGCGCCCGCGGCTGGACCTCACCACTCATCCTCAGCAGCTTCGCCGCCGCCGCAGTCCTCCTCGCCGCCTTCATCGCCGTCGAAGCACGCCGCCCCCACCCCATGCTGCCGCTGCGCCTGTTCCGCCAGCGCCTGTTCACCGTCTCCAACACGGCCATGGTCGTGGTCGGCTTCGCGCTCATGGGCTCGTCGTTCTTCTTCTCCCAGTTCTTCGTCCACGTCCAGGGCAGCTCGATCCTGCGCGCCGGCCTCCAGACCCTCCCGGTCTCCCTCGCCATGGTCGTCGTCAGCCCCTACGCCGGCCGACTCGCCGCCCGCTACGGCTTCCGCGTCGTCGTCACCGTCGGCATGGCCCTCGCCGGACTCGGACTCCTCGCACTCGGCACGGTCCACGCCGACACCCCCTATGCCAACGTGTGGTGGCGCCTCGCCATCGTCGGCACCGGCTTCGCCCTCACCCTCTCCCCGCTGACCGGAGCCGCCGTCCAGGCCGTCAGCCCGCAGGAAGGCGGCCTCGCCTCCGGCATCAGCAGCACCACCCGCCAGATCGGCGCGGTCCTCGGCGTCGCCCTCCTCGGAGCCGTCGTCCGCACCCGCCAGTCCAGCGGCGCCTCCTTCGAAGCCGGCCTCGACAGCGCCTTCCTCGCAGCCGGTGCCGTCACCCTGACCACCGCCGTCTTCACCGGCCTCTGGCTGGCCAAATCCAAGTCCACGCAGGCCGCCCCCGCGACCCCGCAGCACACCGCCACCACCACCGAACCGGAAACCGTCCCCACTCCCTGACGCCAGACGGGGGAAACACCGTGGAGCACACCCGCGTCACCGCACTGGCCGCCCTCACCGTCGCCGCCCCCTCTCGCTCACCGCCTGCAACAGCGACGGATCCGGCACCGGCTCCTCCTCCAGGAAGGGCTCGTCCTCCTCCGGACACTCCTCCTCACACGCCTCCTCGAACGACGATGCCAAGCTGGCGGACGACGCGGCCTTCACGGGCGGCGCCCAGGCGAGCAACGGAAAGACGGACTCCGCCGACCCCGACCAGACTGAGAGCCGCATCGACATCACCATGGTCAACCGCGGTTCGACCACCTGCTCCGCCACCGGCTTCGCCGGCGTCGACATCAAGGACGCCGACCACACCACCAGCCCCTTGCCCGCGGCAAGCCCCAGCCCCGCGTCACCGTCCTGAAGCCCGGCGACGCCGCCGTCTTCAACCTCGCCTACACCATCGACAAGACCGGCAACAGCCTCGCGTCCCCCACCCATATCTTCGTCACACCCCCGAACGAGACCCACACGGTCACCCTGAACTGGCCCGCGAACGCCGGGGACATCAAGGGCACCTGCACCGATGTCGAGGTCTACCTTTGTTCTTGGCCAGTGCTCCGGCCTTCAGGCCGGATGGTGAAGGCCATCTCAAAATAGGTGCGACCCACACTGAAGCATGGGTCTGCACTGTTCAGCTCATCCCGCGGGGCGTTTCTGCCGCTCGATGTACTGCTGCACAACGGTCAGAGGCGCCCCGCCGCAACTTCCGGCGAAATACGAGCCGGACCAGAAGCGTCCGCCCCACAGGTACCGGCGCACGTGTGCGTCGTACTCCTTGCGGAGCAGGCGGGCGGAGACGCCCTTGAGGGAGTTGACCAGTTTGGAGAGCTGGACCTTCGGCGGGTAGTGAACAAGCAGGTGGACGTGGTCCTGTTCGCCGTTGAACTGCTTGAGGTCGGCCTCGAAGTCCGCGCACACCTCCCGCATGATCTCTTCGCAGCGCGTCAGCATCTCGTCCGTGAACGCCTCGCGCCGGTACTTGGTGACGAACACCAAATGCACATGCAGGTTGTAAACGACGTGGCGACCGCTGCGTACATCAGGATTCGGATTCCAGCGTGGTGACATGAACCAACTGTAGTAGCGTGAGGGTCATGAGCGAACTCGGCCTGGTGAAGAGGCAGTTCGGGCACCGCGCCCGACTGGCACTGAGCCCCGCCGAGATCCGCGTCATCGATGACCAGGCGCACGCGGCCCGCACCATGTGGAACTGCCTCCACTCCTGGTGGCAGATGATGCCCAAGGACAAACGCACCCTGGCAGACGCGGACGCTGCGATACGGCAGGCCCGCGAGGATCTCGATCACCTCGCCGTCCTTCCCGCACAGGCCGCGCAGGCCGTCTTGAAGACGTACCACCGGGCGTGGGTGAACTGCTGGGAAAGACGGGCCGGCGAGCCCGGCTACAAGGGCCGCTTCCGCTCGCCGATGTCCGTAGACATTCCGCAGGGCCGGGACCTGAACATCGTCCGGGTCCACCGTCGCTGGGGCATGGTCAGCATCCCCAAGGTCGGCCGGGTCCGCTTCCGCTGGACCAAAGACCTCCCGGTCGGCAAGCGGGCGAACAACGAGAACCGGATCACCGGCGCCCGCCTGGTCAAAGACGCCCTCGGCTGGCACATCGCCTTCCGCGTCCAGACCCTCGAACGCGCCCCCAAGCCCCACCTGGGGGCGGAGGCCGGCATCGACGCAGGGGTGAACATCCCCCTGGCCCTGTCCAACAAGGATCACCAGGACCACGGGCGCCCACCTCGACTTGCGGACGGCACCGCCGACCGGGACAAGTGGCTGACCGAGAAGGAGAAGGCCAAGCTCCTCGAGTTGGAACGGCAGGCCGCGCACCGCAAGACGTTCTGCAAGCGCGGGGAGAAGACCTCCAGGCGGTTGCAGCACACCTACGACCAGATCAAGCAGCTCCGAGCAAAAGCCACGCGACGAGCCCTGGACTGGCAGCACAAGACCACCACCTATCTCGCCCGCACGTACGGCGTGCTGGTGGTCGAACAACTCGACATCCTCGGCATGACCAAGAGCCCCGCCCCCAAGCCCGACTCTGAGCAGCAGGGCGCGTTCCTGCGCAACGGGGCCAGGGCGAAGGCCGGACTCAACCGCTCCATCGTCCAAGAGGCGTGGGGGCGGACCGTGACGATGCTGACGTACAAGACCGCCCGCCACGGCGGCCGGCTCGTCAAGGTCCCCGCCCCGCACACCTCCCAGCGGTGCTCCGCCTGCGGATTCACCACCCCCGGCAGCCGGGAGAGCCAGGAACTGTTCGCCTGCAAGAACCCTGACTGCGGCTGGACGGCGAACGCCGACTGGAACGCGGCCCGGAACATCTTGCACCTGTACCGGATCGGCCACGTCATCGTGGAGGTCCCGGCCGCCGGAAGGCGCGGTCGCAGGGCGGGTAAAACCGTCAAGCCTGTCGCCGCAAGGTAGACGGGAATCCCCTTCCTGAGCTTGCGAAGGGAGGGGAGAGCTTCAACCCACGCACACGACCGAGTAGGAACGGACAAGCCCTCCACGCGCCCCATAGGCCAGGCGTCAGCGCGCGACCTGGAACTCGTTCCCGCCAGCATCCAGGAACTCGCCGGGCTCCCGATCGAGGCGGCTGACCTCCAGCCGCATCCTGTTCCGCACGACCTTCGGCGCGGCAGGCGGCCCCATCACCAATGAGACCGTGCTCGTGGGTGTCCGGCGCAAGCGGACGCCCCACTCGTACGACTCGACCGCCTGCCAGCCGGCCTGCGTCTGCCAGAAGACCGACTGAGCCTCCCGCTCCTCCTCGGTGACATCGAGGCAGATCGCGACCAGACCGGAATCCGCGAGCACACCGGGGTGCCCCGGACGCAGCACACAGAACTCGTTGCCCTCCGGATCGGCCAGCACGTCCCACGGGACATCCCCCTGGCCGATGTCGACCCGTGACGCCCCCAGCGCGAGCAGCCGCTCCACCTCGGCCTTCCAGTCCGGCCCACCGGCCAGGTCGAGGTGGAGCCGGTTCTTGTACGCCGCCTTCGGCTCATCGACCGGCACGAACCGCAGCCGCAGACCATCCGTCCGCCCCTGCGTCGCACCCGTCCAGAAACGCTCCATCCCCACGACATCAACAGCGTCGATCACGATCCCGGTCAGCATCCCGTTCCCCCTCAGCCGTCGAACCCGCCTTCCCCCGATCATGACCGCTGCCGCCCCCGCTGTCCCCAGGTACCTCACATAACACACTCTGACCTGCAACGATTGATGATCAGGTACCCGGCGGCTACCCTGAAGCCATGCCCGCCTTGAATGTGGAATTCAGCGAAGAAGAGCTCGACGAGCTCCGCGAACTGGCACGCGAACAGGGGGTCACCCTCAAAGCCCTGGTACGCGCCTCGACCGCCGACCAGATCGCCCGCCACCGGGCCCTGAAGGAAGGCGCCGAGATCTTCGCCCGCACCTTCCACGACCCGGCCCTCGCCGACGCCATCAGGGCCGCGGGCCTCGACGACGGACCGGCCGGCCGGACCACAGGACGGGCCGCCTGACCCATGCCGCCCGTCCTCCACGTCGACATGCGGTGGCTCCTGCAACAGCAGGAGACCGCCATGCCCGAGCACCCCACCGTCAGCGACTTCTCCGCCCTCATGGCCGCCGTCGCCCGCCACCGCGTCGACCCGCCCCGCGTCGGCACCGACTCCGACGCCTCCTGGCGCGCCGCCGCCCTGCTCCATACCTTCCTGCTCCTCAAGCCGCTGCCCGCGCACAACGTCCGCTTCGCCTGCGCGGTGACGATCGCCTACATGCACGCGAGCGGCGAAGGCATCGACGCCCCCTACGGCGAACTCGTCGACCTGGCCGCCGAGATCCTCACCGGCAAGACCGACGTCTTCACCGCCGCCGACCGCATCCGCACCTGGCGCCTGTAACTCAGGCGAGGCGGGCCAGCACCGCCCGGCAGACACGCTGGAGGTCCTCGTCGTCGGACAGCCCGGCGAAGCGACCGCTGCGGCGGGACAGCGCGAGTTCGGCCTCGATGCGAGGCAGAGCCGGTGCGGCGGCCGGACCCATCCGGTCGAGGCAGTCCAGGACATGGTTCGAGGTCGCGTCATTGACCTCCCATGCCGCGAGCAACGTCCGTAGGACAAGGTCGACTTCGGCGTCGCCCGCGATGTCCCACAGCGCCGCGGCGCCGTGCACCCGCGTCCATTCGTACGAGGCCGCTGTCATCTCCCGCAGTTGCGGCAGTGCGGCGTACGCAGGCGGTCCGATCCGTCCCAGGACGTAGGCCGCCTCGTGTCGGCACGGAGTGTCCAGCAGCGCCTGAAGCCGGGGCACGGCGTGGGCGGGATCGCCCTCGAGGTCCCACACGGCGGCCGTGGCGGCGGCGCGGACCTTCACATCGGCCGCGTCTGCGAGCGGCCGGATCACGGGCAGAGCGGCAGCGGCCTGGGGCCCGAAGGAGGCGAGGGCCTTGAGAGCACTGGCGGCGGTACGCCCCTGACCGTGCTCGACGGCGGTGGTGACGGCGTCTACGAGGACGGGCACGGCGCGGGGATCGCCCAGGTGGGACAGGGCCGATATCAGGGCCCTGACGCTCATGTCGGCCCCCTGATCGGTGAGATCGGCCTCGGCCAGAAGCCGCGACAGTCGCGGCGTCAACTCATCTGCTGCCGAACGGAGTTGACCGGCCACTTGCACGGCACGCCAGGTGTCGATGCCGCTGTCCAGACCCACCAGCAGGGCCGGAAGGGCCCGCACGTCGCCCAGATGTGCCAGCGCCATGACGGCCTCCTGGTAGGCGCGGCGCAGCAGGGACTTGGGCGTGGCCCACACGTCGGGGCCGTGGGCGGTGACGAGGGCTGCGACGTACGCGGCCAGCGCTTCGCGGGCAGGCTCCGCGACGACGGCCAGAGCCCCCAGACTCTCGCCCGCGGCGGCGGAGGTGTAGCAGTCATCGGGCAGCAGACACCCGGCCAGCAGCAGGACGAGCGGGCTGTGATCGCCGCGCCGGGCCGTGATCAGGTCCCGGGCCATACGGATCGCGTCGTGGCGGATGGCGGGATGCGCGCTGGTGAGCTGCGCGGTGAGCAACTCCTTGCGCGCGGCCAGGCGTTCGTCGAGGACCTGGTGGAAGGTGCGCAACAGCGTGGTGGTCGGCGCGTGCAGCCGGTTGTGCCGTTCCATGTCGGCGAACGCCGCGGTGATCTGCGGCGGGACCCCGTCCGCCTCCCCGTCCCTCTCCTCGGCCGCACCATCGGCGGCGCACGCGCACGCTGCCGGGGCCGCACGCCCGGACTCCGCGGCGCCGGCGATCCGGCCCAGCAGCCGTGCCGCCGTGCCGACCGCCGCATCGAGATCAGAGGGGGCACATCGGGCCCGGTGCACGAGCGCGGCGAGACGGATGTCCGGATCGGTCGCACTCGCCTCGGCCAGACCGCCGAGCCACGCGATGACGCCGGCGTGCGCGGCCGGCAGTCGCAGGGCCAGGTCGGCCGCCGTACGGATGACGAGCAGCCGCTCGACGCTTGCGGTCTCGGCGGACAACCGCTCCCGCAGGAGCCGCACCGCCCGGTCGGCATCGTCCATGAACAGACCGATCGCTTCGACACCGGCCCGCCGGATCCGCGGATCAGGGTCCGAGGCGTAGGAGGCGAGGGTGGCGATGTGCTCGCGCAGGAGCGTGATGCCGTCGCGCCCCGCCGTCGACGCCACTTCCTCTCCGTCGGCGTCGATGATCAGCCACTCGTCCTCTCCCTGGTCGCAGGCCTCCCGGCCGATGCTGAGGACCAGCTCCAGGACGGCGCCGCGATCCGGCGTGGCGGGATCCTCGGCCATCTCCAGCAGGAACGGCAGGCTGCGCGTCGTGCAGTCGTACACGTCCCCCTGGTGGTGGGCGGCGCCGGAGAAGTCGCTGAACGCCTTCTCCCGGACCTCGGGATCGGGGGAAACCATCGCCCGCAGCCAGTCGGGCACCTCGACAGCGGGTCCGTACGCGTGGCTCATCGACGCCCAGTCGACGCCGTCCAGATCGTTGATCATGCGCGGCACTATGCCGAACGGCACTGACAACCAGGAGTGGCACCCCTCAGTTGATGATCTCCGCGCGGGCATCCACACGGATGGCCGCCAGCCGGTCCCGCCACATCTGGAGCGCCTCGGGTGTCAGCCGGGTCCAGTCGGTGACCTCGCCGACGACCTGGAGCGGGTCCCGGCTTCGATAGGAGCGGGTGGGGTTACCGGGGAACTTCTTGTCGGTGACGTTCGGGTCGTTCTCGAACTCCCCGGTCGGCTCGACGAGATACACGCGCGGGTCCCCGTCGCCCGCGGCGAGTTCGGCGGCCAGCCCCGCGCCGTCACGCAGGGCAGTGAAGTAGATGTGGTTCATCACGACTTCCGGCCGGTAGTTGGAACGGAAACCAGCGGTGAGCTGGTCCCCGACCCGCAGATCGGCCTTCGTACCGTGGAAGAACGGCCCCTCGTCCAACGCTTCGCTCACCGCCGCAGGGTACCTCCGTCGGACGGCCGAGGACCCGGGGAGGGAAGCAGCACCCTCCAGATCCGTGACGGCGGTCCGAGGCCTGGCGCATCCACGCCATGGCGCGGGCACGCAACGGTGATCACTCGCGTTCCGGACCGGATCCGGCGCAGGGTGGGGGACAGGCGGAGCGTTCCCCCGTCTCCTCCGGAGGGCCCGTCCGGGGGAGACACCCACCGGTTGTCCGCGTAGCAAGGAGTCGTGTCGTGACCGCGGTTGTCACCGCCGCCCCCGTCGCGGGGCCCACCCGCCCCCGCCCCCGTTTCTCCCTCACCCCGACGCCCACGACGTGGGTGGTCGCCGCCGCGGCCGCCGCGGACGGCGAGCTGGACATCGGCGAGCTCGCCGGCCCGTACGTCGCCGCCGACGCGCTGGCCCGGCGGATGCGCGCCGACGGGGAACCCGTGGTGTTCACGTCCGCCATCGACGAGTACCACCCGGGTGTCCTCGCACGGGCCCTGCGCTCCGGCCGCGAGCCCGCGGAAGTCGCGGAGTCCTTCGGCGAGAGCATCGCCGCCGACTGGGCGCACGCGCAGATCACCCTCGACGGCGTGGTGCGCGTCGGCCACGACGTGGGTCATCGGGCCGGGGTGGCGGCCTGGTTCCGGCGGCTGTACGCGGCCGGCCTGCTCACCGCCCGGGAGGGACGGCACCCGTACTGCGCGTCCTGCGAGCGGTGGAGCGTGGGGCGGCTCGTCGTCGGGGAGTGCCCGGGATGCGGCGCGCCGTGCGGGGCCGGCCCCTGCGAGGCCTGTCTGCGCCCCAACGACGCCGAGGAGCTGATCGATCCGCACTGCGCACGGTGCGGCGGCCCCGCTCGTCCCCGCGAGCTGCGCCGCCTGTTCTTCCCCCTGGAGCCCCACCACGAGGTGCTCCGTGCGTCGTGGACGCACGCTCTGCCCGCGACGTCTCCCGGCAGCCGCGGCCCGGCCGTGCCGGTGCAAGGCTTCGCCGGGCAGCGCGTGGACCCGCAGTTCGCGGCGGCACTGGCCCACCTGGTGGCGGCCGAGACCGTTGCCGAGGACGGCCCGTACGAGGCCGTGCACTTCCTGCGCCGCCGCGACACCGCCGTCCACCTGGCCCTCGTCCCGGCGCTGCTGCGCGTCGCCGGCCTCCCGCAGCCCGCGCGGTTCCACATCAACGACCCGTACGTCACGGCCGCGCCGCTGTGGGCGCTGGACGCGCTGACGGCGGTCGGCTCGGACGCCCTGCGACGGCACGTGCTGCTCAGACGGCCCGACGGCGCCCCCGTGGAGCATCGGCAGCGGGAGCTGGCGCAGGGGCGGCGGCACCTCGTCGGGCGGTGGAACGGCTGGCTGGGGAGCGTGTTCGCGGCAGCGCGCGACGAACACGGCGGGCTGGTACCCGATGCGACACCGGGCGGCGTCGGGTGGGCGGAGCTCACGCAGCGGCTGCGGCGGATCGCGCCCGAACTGCGCGCCGCCCTGGGCCCGGAGCATTTCGCGGCCGCGCAGGCGGTGACGCTGCTCGACGAAGTCGTCGTCGAGGCGGTGGAGTTCGGCCGGGCCAACACCTGGGAGGCACCCGCGCTCGCCGCTCACCTCGCGGTGGCCGGCGCCCTGTCGGTATGGTCGTGGCCGGTGATGCCGCACGGCGCGGCCCGGCTGGCGACGGCGCTCGGCGTGCCGGTGCCACGGCCGATCGACGCCGCGGCCCTGTGCCCGCCGCCCCCGGGCACCCGCCTGGAACCTCCGACGGGCCCGCTGTTCGGGCTCTGAACCGCGCTCAGTAGAGCAGCTCGAGGTGGGCGGCGCTCTGATCAGTGATCAGTCGAGCAGTCCGAGGCGGGCGGCCCGCACGCCCGCCTCGAACCGGCTCGACGCCCCCAGCTGCTGCATCAGCTCCGACAGCAGCCGGCTCACCGTCCGCAGCGACACCCCGAGCGCCCGCGCGATCCGCTCGTCCTTCGCACCGCCGGCCAGCATTCGCAGCGCGAGGACCTGCTGCTCGGTGAGGGCATCCGCCCCGTGCGGATCCGGTGCGGCGACCGCACCGGTGTACGGGGTCGCCGTCATCCAGCAGTACTCGAAAAGCGCCGCGTACGAGCGGACCAGGGCCGAACCGCGGGCGACGATCAGACCGTCGCGGGGCCGGTCGAGGTCCAGCGGAAGCAGGGCGAGCCGCGCATCCATGATCATCATGGTGAGCGGGACCGCGGGCGCGGTACGCACCTCGACCCCGATCCGCACCTGGTCGTCGAAGTGCTCGACGAGATAAGGAAGTCCGAGCAGCCGACGGCTGTAGAGGCTCCGCCGCCGGACCCCTCGGTCCAGCGAGATCCGGTCCCGCTCCAAAGACTCGTCCAGATGCTTCTGCTGGAACGCCACCGGGTGCATGGACGACTCGTCGCTCTGACCCGACTCGGCTATCTCCAGCAGGATCTGGTCGATGCCCGGCCGCCCGGTGATCACCTCGATCTCGACCGGTGACCCCCGCCCGCCGGACTCCCCGTCGCGGAGATACCGCTCCGCGAGCTCCCCGAGGGCGGAGTACGCCGACGCCGCCTCCCGCTCCCTCGCCAGCATCGCCTGCCGCTCCCTGGCCAGCAGCCGGCGCAACGCCACCTCCGGCCGCACCAGCACGACAGCGTCCCCGCCCGCGCCGTCGATCAGGCCCAACCGCACCAGCTCCTCCTGATGCGCCTTCGCCTCCGACTCCGCCAACCCGGCCGCCTCGGCCGCCTCCCGGAAACCTTCCGCGCTCCGCCCCCGCCCCCGCAGCTCGCGGTAGAGCGCCATGGTCGTCTCGCCGTCGAGCGCGTCGAACTCCGTGGTCACCGTGCCCCCTCGTCCTCAGTGATCGCGAGCACGACCCTACCCAGTGGGGGTATGGGGAGAGGCGACGGGATGATCAAGCGTGCCGAACACCCCTGCCGGGTACGCGAGTTGAAGGGCGCGAGCGAGGGGGCGGCAGGAGTGACGAAGTCGAGGACGAAGCGGCAGGCCACGGCACGGGGGCGGCGCCTGGAAAGGATTCTGACCCGACGAGGCTCCTGGACCCCGCCCCGGCCACGACTCACCGGGGCGCTCCTGGCGCTGGCCGGAGGCGCCATGGTCACGGCCGCCGGCGTCCTGGCCGCCCTCCTGCACAACGCGCCCCAAGCCTCCATGGTCGGCTACGCCGCGCTCGTCATGGTGTCTCTGATGCTCCTGCTGACCCTCGGCATGCCCTCGGAGAAGCGCATGCTGGGGCTGGCACTGCTCTGGGTGCTGCTGCTCCTCATGGTCCCGAACGGCTTCCGCAGCGCGGTCCTCGACTGGCGCGGGGAGCACGTACGGGCCACCGTCACCGAGGTGAAGCAGGAGGACGAACCACGGACCGGCGGTGTGGACTACCAGTGCAAGGCCGAGACGACACAGGGGCGCGCCCTCTGGCTCCGGGACAGCGATCAGTGCGGCCGTGACACCCGTCCCGGTGACCGCTACGAGATCGTGCGCGACCCCGACGACCTCGTCGGCGCGTCGACATCCACCCAGCCGATCAGCTTCACGGCACTCGTGCCGGGCATCGGCGGGACGCTGCTCCTGATGGCCGCGATCGGGGCCCGGAGCGTGAGCCGGTCGCCGAGCGCTACGGCGGACAGGGCGCCGGCCGCCAGTAGGTAGCCGCAGCCCCTCACGAGGCAGGAGCAAAGAATGAAGGGCCCGGCGCCGACGGGGGATGCGGCACCGAGCCCTTCACTTCAAGGTAACGCCTACCGGCCGGGCAGGCTCGACGAGCGGTGGAGCCTGCCCGGCCCGGGCCTCAGCCGCCGCTCAGGGGCGAGCCTCGTCGAGGTACTGGTCGGCCCAGGCGCTGATGATGTGCGCGGCCCGCTGTGCCTGCCCGCGCGCGGTCAGCAGGTGGTCGGCGCCTTCGAGGGAGATGAAGCTGCGCGGGTGCCGGGCCTCCTGGAAGATCTCCGCGGCGTTGTCGATACCGACGGTGGAGTCCGTGGGGGAGTGCGCGACGAGGAACGGGAGGTTCAGCTCGCCGATCCGGTCACGCAGGTGCGCCTTGCGGACGTCCTCGACGAAGGCGCGCTTGAGGACGAGCGTCCGCCCGCCGACGAACCACCCGTGCGAGCCGTCACTGAGCACGCGGTCCAGGACCGAGTCGTACTGCCGCTCGACGTGACTGGGGTCGACGGGCGCGGCGATCGTCGCCAGAGCGCGCAGACCGGGCACCTCCCCGGCGGCCGCGATGGCAGCGGCGCCACCCCACGAGTGCCCCACCAGCAGATCCACGGGCGTCCCGCGTTCGGCCATGAAGGCCGCGGCACGCACCGTGTCCTGCACCTTGACCGTGAAGGACCCGTCGCCCCAGTCACCGTCGGAGTCGCCGATGCCCAGGTTGTCGAAGCGCAGCATGCCGATGCCTTCGCGGGCCAGCTGCTTGCACACACGTGAGGCGGCCGGCGAGTCCTTGCCGAGAGTGAACCCGTGCGCGAAGAGCCCCCACCCCCGGACCTCGCCCTCCGGCAGATCGATCACCCCGGCCAGCTCGGGGCCGACGACACTGGGGAATCTCACTTTTTCTCTCATACGTGGTGCTCACCTAGGCAGAAACTGATCAGGGGACGGGCCAGGAGCGGACGCCGGACGGCGCCGTCGCGAGCCGACGAGCAGCATCCCACGCACCGACGGCCGATTTCGACAGGTCGACAGGCATCGGCTGCTCACGTAAGGCGCTGTGACCTGGCCTTTTGTGTCCGGGGTCGACGGGGGCGGCAGGAGGGGGCTCCGTTTGGGCGCATACTGAGCCATGACTAAACCCTCGGTACCCAAGCGTCACCTGCCCACCAGCCCCTTCAAGGCCCCGGTCGCACCGGCCCTCAAGCACTTCGCCGTAGGGGACCAGGTCACCCATGACGTGTACGGGCTCGGCCGGGTGGTGGCCATGGAAGAGGGTGTCGCGGCGCTCGTGGACTTCGGTTCGGAGCAGAGGCGGATCCTGAGCCCGTATTCCAAGATGACAACGCTTTAGGCCCCCTGCGCCCATCCCCTGGCCCGCGCGGCCTGTGACCCCGACGGCGCCCGGTGAGTCGACCGCCGGGGCTCGATCATGGACCGGTTCCGGCGGCGGCTAGAGTCTGGCGTCTGTTCCGAAGGCAGGGACATGACAGGGGAGGGTCATGCAGGCGCAACTGAGAGAGACCGCCGACGAATTGGCCGGCGTTCTGTGGAGGGAGCACACCGTCTACCGCGAGCGCGGTGGCGGTGTGGTGATCCGGGGGGAGCATGTGGGGCGCTGGATCAGCATGGCGCCGACCGGCCGAAGGGATCAGGCGCTGATCCGTGCCGGTCGGATCCTCGACGGCGGCACCACCGCCCCGGCCCGCCTGGAGGCGGTGGCCGACCTCACGGCCGGGACGGCGGAGCTCGCCGGGATCTGCCGCCGGCTGCTGGCCGAGACCGCCATCGACACGGCTCCGGCCGCGGCGCCACGCGGCCGCGGGAACCAGGCGCCGCGTCAGGGACGCAAGCCCAAGCCCGCCCGCAGGCCGAAGGGCCGGCGGATGTCCCTGGCCTCCTGGGTGGTGCTGCTCAGCGTGGGCGGTGTCGTCGCCCTCTGGGCGTACAGCGTCTTCGCGCGCCCCGTCGGGTTCTAGGAGAAGCCACGAGTGCCGGCGGCCCGGCACTGTCCGCGTGTCTTGCCGCCGGAGCACTCCCGGATCTCCGGCGGCGGGCCCGCGCAGGGCCGCGCAGGGTGTTCCACAGGACGCGCCGGCGCGCGTGACGAGGTGATGAGTCGGGCGTGAGCACGTGTTGGCAGCGTGAGGGCGAACGTCTCGTAGCTTCGTGGAAAGGCAGAAGATGAGCGTGGTCCAGGAGTCGGCCGGGGTCGGGAGCGCGGTCGCGTCCCTCGAGTTCGGACGGACGGTGGCACGGGAACTGGTGCACCGCAGGGCGTTGTCCGAGGTGTTCCTCACGGACAGCAGGAAGATCGACGACACGAGCTTCGTCGCGGCAGCCCAACTTCCGCCGTCCCATGTCTATTTCACCGACCACACCACCGCGCAGGCCGTCGATCCGCTTCTGCTGCTCGAATGCTGTCGGCAGGCCGAGACGCACGCCGTGCACGCGCACTTCGGTGCCCCGCTGGGCACGAAGTTCGTTCTGGAGGCCTGGGCCATGGAGCTGCCCGGGCTGCTCGGTCTCGAACTCCCGCCGGGCCCTGCCGAGTTGGTCATCGAGGCGCACATGCAGGACGTGCAGTGGACCGGCGACCGGCTGCGCGGGGCCGGGTACCGGATGCGCCTTTCGCTCGCCGGTACGGAGCTGGGCACAGTGACGATGCGGGTCAAGTATGTCGCCGATCCTGTGTACGCCATGCTGCGTGGACGCAAGGGTGAGGGGCCGTTGCCTTCCTCGGACGACCACCGGGAGGTGGCAGGCCCCCGCCTCGCGGCGCCGGTCCGGGTCGGACGCGAGCAGGTGGAGAACGTCGTCCTGGACGGGCCCGCCGTCACCGAGGACGGCATGCGGGCCCGGCTGCGCGTGGCCGGGGGGCACCCCAGTCTGTTCGACCACGCACAGGACCACGTGCCGGGCATGGTGCTGATGGAGGCGGGGCGCCAGGCCGCTCTGCTGACCGCCGCGGAGCACGGCGGGGCGCCCGCGGCCGAATGGATCGTGCGGGGACTGTCCGCCGCCTTCCGCCTCTACGCGGAACTGGACACGCCGCTGAGCGTGATCGCGCGCCGGGGCGAGGAGCCGGGCCGCGGGGGCGTGCGGGTGCGCGTCGCGTTCGAACAGCAGGGCCGCTCGGTGGCCGACGCGGAATTCACCGCCGTACGACGGCAGAACTGAGCAGCGCGGCGACGCCAGGGCCCGGTTCCCCAAGGAGGGAACCGGGCCCTGGCTCGCACGTGCGTCACGCCGGTCAGGCGTCGTGGCGTGCCGGGTCGAGGTCCCGGTCGCGGACCAGCGTGAAGATGGCGACAGCTCCGGCGAGCGCCACGCACGCCAGGACCACGTACACCACCTTCCAGCCGTGCTCCAGGCCCGCGGCCGCCTGGTGAACCAGTGCCTCGCCGCCCGCCGCGCGCACGGAGTCGAGACGGCCCTGGACCACGTCGTCCGCGAGACCGCGGTGTTCGGTGAGCCGGCCCTGGGCGGAGGTGAGCAGCAGCCCGGCGACGCAGGCGACGCCGATGGTCTCACCGGCCACGCGCAGGGTGTTGAACATGCCGGACGCCATGCCCGCCCGCTCGGGTGCCACCACGCTGACCGCCGCGTTGTCCATCACGCCGAAGGCGAGGCCGATGCCGATACCGGCCAGGAGCAGGGCCCCGTACATGCCCGTGCGGTGACCCACCGGGTCGGTGAGCGTCATCAGGAGCAGCGCGAGCGCCAGCACGGCCGGGCCCACGGCGAGCAGCATGCGTACCGAGACCCGCTTGACCAGCGCGCCGGAGAACAGGGGCAGGAGGAACACCGGGAGCGTGAGCGGGAGCAGCATCGCGCCGGAGGCGGTGGAGCCGGCGCCGCCCACGCCCTGGAAGTACGGCGGCAGATAGACCAGCAGGGCGGCGAACGCGAAGACGATGCTGACGGGCTGCCAGATGATGGCGACGAAGGTGGGGCTGCGCAGCAGGCTCAGGTCGAACATCGGCTCGTCGCTGCGCAGTTCGACGAAGGCGAAGGCCGCGAGGAAGAGCGCCGCGCCCGCGAACGAACCGAGGGTCGCCGGACTCGTCCAGCCCTGCGCGGGGCCCTGGACGAAGCCGAGCGCGAGCAGCATCAGGGCGAGCGTGAAGGTCAGGACGCCGGGCTTGTCGATGCGGCGGGCCTCGGCGCTGCGGGACTCGGGCAGGGTGCGGCCCAGGAGGAGGACGACGGCGCCGAGGACGACGTTGACCAGGAAGACGGCGTGCCAGGAGGCGGCGCCCACCAGCAGTCCTGAGATGAACGGGCCCATGGCCAGGCCGAATCCGATCGCGGCACCGAAGATACCGAAGGCCCGGGCGCGAGCCGCGCCGGTGAAGCAGTGTGCCAGCAGTGTGGATCCGCTGGTGAGCACGGCGGCGGCGCCCATGCCCTGCACGAAGCGGGCCACATCGACCAGCCAGATGGTGGGTGCGGTTCCCGCGACCAGCGAGGCGAGGGCGAAGACGGTCGTGCCGAGTCGGAAGAGCCGGCGGCGGCCGAAGAGGTCGGCGGCGGATCCGGCGGCGAGCATGAGCGCGGTGAACGCCACGTTGTAGGCGTTGAGCACCCACTGTGTGGAGGCGGCCGAGGCGTGCAGTGCCCCCGACATGTCGGCGAGGGCGACACCCGGGCCGGTCACGGAGATCGGCAGCATGACCGCGGCGAGCGCGACCGCTACGAGGACGCGGGTCGGACTCGCCACCGGCCCGGACGCGGCGAGGGGGGTTCGGGTGCCGTCGGCGACGGCGGAGGACTGGGGCATGTCGGTGGTGTCCCTCCAGGGGGGCCGGGGCGATGGTCAGGTGGCGGGCAGCGGCTCGGCCGCGGCATCGAGCAGCGCGCCCAATTCCGTGAAGGACCGCACTTGTTCGTCGATGTAGGAGGAGAAGGGCGCGACGTCGCCGTCGGTGAACACGTCACCGCGCATCAGCACCGTGCGGAGTCCGGCGATCTTGGCTGCGCGCAGGGCCAGCGGGGAGTCGTCGACGAGCATCCACCGTTCGGGCCGGGGCTCGAGCTCCGAGGTCAGCAGGGCCGTGTACGTGTCCGGGTCCGCCTTCGAGGCATGGCCGAGCGGCACGTAGTCCTGCGGCTCGAACAGGTCATCGAGCAGGGAACGGCGTGCGGTGGCGGTGTCCATCGTCGAGAAGACGCGCAGTCGGACACCGCGGGCGCGCTGGTCGGCGCAGAACGCCTCCACGCCCTGTCCCAGTGCCATGCGCGTGCCCCGCACCGTGAGACTGGAGCGCAGCGTCTCGATCTCCTCGCGCAGGTGTCGCTCGATGCCGAGTCCGGCGAACAGCACCCGCAGGCTCTGCTGCTGGGGGAAGGTGCTGATGGCCTTGAACTGCAGGGTCGTGGCCTCGAGCGGCAGCTCGGTGTGGCGGTTGATGCCTTCGTGCAGTGCCTGGAGCAGCAGGCCGGAGGCGTTCATGCTGAGCACGCCGTCGAAGTCCAGCAGAACGGTGTGCGGTGCTTCGTCGGTGGCTGACATACGGAGCTTCCTTCCGCGGGCGGGGCGGGCGGGTGGGAGTGGGTGGGGAGGCGAGGGGGGGGGGGGGGGGGGGGGGGGGGGGGCCGGCCGGGGGGGGGGGCGGCGCCGGCCGGCGGGGGCGCGCGGGCCCCGGCCGGCCGTCGTGTGCCGCTGGACTCAGGCGGCGCGCCAGACGCTGTGGGCCGCGGCCTCGGCGTCGAGCGTGCGCAGCAGGTTCTCGTCGATGCCGTGCAGGGAGTCGACGATGTGCCGGGCGCCCGTCTCCCGCATCAGCTGAGGCTGGAAGCTGTGCTCGAAGGAGCTGGGGTGGCCGATGAACGGGATGTCCAGGGCCCTCGCGACCTCGGCGACCCGCGCCACGTCGTCGATGAACAGCACCTGGTCGAAGTCCAGGCCGAACACCTCGGTGGTGATCTCCCGAAGACCGGGGCGGAAGTCGTTGGTGCAGACGTAGCCTGGCCCGTCGAACAGGTCCTGGTGCTCGCCGAAGTAGGTGTCGAAATGGGACTTGTCGAGGCCGCCGTAGCTGACGGTCCTCAGACCGAGCGCGCGCAGTCGGCGCAGCAGGTCCAGGGCGCCGTCGAGGAGTTCGACCGGGTGCTCGCGGGTGTACTCCTCGCGCTCCTTGAAGTAGACGTCGATGGCCTCCTGCGCCGTCCACGGCACGCGGGCCGCGTTGGCCATGCCCTGGCCGCCGACCAGCTGCGGCTGGGAGAAGATGCTGCGCTCGACGTCAGCGGTGTACTCGCCGCCACGGCTGACGATGAAGTTGTGGATGACCGGGCTGAAGGTGTCGTTGAGGAGGACGCCGTCGATGTTGACGGCGGCCAACTGGAGCTGCTTGAGCTTGTCTGCCATGAGAGTTCCTTGCCGGATTGCGAGTGGAGCGAGTGGAGCGGGTCGAGCGGGTGGAGCGGGGTGGGCCGGCGGTTCAGTGACCGACCGTGGCCATGCCCGCGGGGTCGTACCGCGGGCCTGACACCTCGGTGCGCGGCACCGCCGCGGACACCGCCGCCAACTGCTCCTCCGTGAGGCGGAGATCGGCGGCGGCCGCGTTCTCGCGCAGGTAGGCGATGCGGCGGGTGCCGGGGATCGGCACGATGTCGTCGCCCTGCGCGAGCAGCCACGCCAGGGCGAGCTGCACCGGGGTGCAGCCGACGTCTTCCGCCAGTTCCCGCAGGCGTTCGACCATGCGGACGTTGCGCCGCAGGTGTTCCTGCTGAAAGCGGGGGTGGGAGTGCCGGAAGTCGCTCGGGTCGAGGTCCTCGGGCCGGGTGATCTTCCCGGTGAGGAAGCCCCGGCCGATGGGGGAGTAGGCGACCAAGGTCGTGCCCAGCTCCCGTGCGACGGGCAGAACCGCGTCCTCGACGTCGCGCGTCCACAGCGAGTACTCGGTCTGCAGGGCGGCGATGGGGTGCACGGCGTTCGCCCGGAGCAGCGTCTGCGCCGTCACCTCCGACAGCCCCAGGTGACGTACCTTGCCCGCCGTCACGAGTTCGGCCATGGCCCCGACAGTCTCCTCGATGGGGACATCGGGATCGCGACGGTGCAGGTAGTAGAGGTCGACGTGGTCGACGCCTAGCCGCTGAAGGGAGGCGTCGATGGCCTGCCGGCAGTACGCGGGGCTCGAGTCGACCATCCGGCCGAGCCGGGGATCACGCTCGTCGCGCCGGATGCCGAACTTGGTCGCCAGGAACACCTCGTCGCGGCGGCCCGAGACGGCCCGCCCCACCAGGCGTTCGTTGTGCCCCTTGCCGTACATGTCGGCGGTGTCGAGGAAGGTGACTCCGCCGTCGATCGCGGCCTGAAGGGTGGTGAGGCTCTCGGCCTCGTCGGTGGGCCCGTAGAACTCCGACATGCCCATGCAGCCGAGGCCGATGGCCGACACCAGCGGCCCCTGACTGCCGATCCTGCGCTGCCTCACGCTGCTCCTCGTATCCGTGTGTCGTGATGGTCCGTTCCGGTACGCCACCGATGCTTCCGGTGCGCGCTCCCCTGCCGCTCACGTGGTGCTCACGGCGGCGGTGAGCTCGGCGTGGGAGGTCCGTGAGGAAGAGCGGAGCGGGCGTTGGGACGGTGAGTGCTCCAGCACAGACCGGAGGGATTTCACCGCGATGGCAACGCGCGACAGGACCAGCAGCACCTGCCGGGGAGAGCGATGAGCGGCCCGGGCCGAGCGGCGGTGGTCACGGGCCTCGGCGCCTGGCTGCCGCCGAGGGTCGTCACCAACGACGACCTCGCGGTCCATCTCGACACCTCGGACGAATGGATCCGCACCCGTACCGGAATCCGCCGGCGTCACGTCATCGAACCCGGTGAGGCCACCGGTGACCTCGCCGTGGAGGCGGGGCGCCGGGCGCTGAAGTCGGCCGGAGCCGAGACCGCCGACGTCGTCGTGCTGGCCACCAGCACCCCGGACCAACCGTGCCCGGCCACCGCGCCGGCCGTGGCGGCACGGCTCGGTATGGGGGCGGTCGCGGCGTTCGACGTCGCCGCGGTGTGCACCGGGTTCGTGTACGCACTCGGGGCGGGGGCCGGTCTGCTGGCGTCCGGGTTCGCACGCAGCGCCCTGGTCATCGGTGCGGACACCTTCTCCACGATTCTCGACCCCGGGGACCGCACGACCCGGGCCATCTTCGGCGACGGCGCGGGCGCGGTGTACCTGACCGCCGGTGACGCCGCCGAGCCGGGCGCTCTGCACGGGCTCAGCCTGGGCAGCGACGGCGAGCACAGCCGTCTGATCGAGGTGAGGGCGGGAGGGTCGCGACAGCGCTCCACCGGGCTGAGCGCGGAGGTCGCCGACACCTACTTCACGATGCAGGGCCGCCCGGTCTTCGCACGGGCCGTACGCCACATGGCGGCCTCCGTGCGGACCAGCGCCGCCGAGTCCGGCTGGGACCTCGGGGACGTGGACACGTTCGTCCTGCATCAGGCCAACGCCCGGATCCTGGCGGCCGTCGCCGCCCAACTCGACGTACCCGCCGAGCGGTTCGTGTCCAACATCGACCGGGTCGGCAACACGGTCGCCGCGTCCATCCCGCTCGCCCTGGCCGACGCCTGCCACTCCGGCGCCCTCGTGCCCGGAGCCCGGGTGGTGCTCGGCGGCTTCGGTGGCGGACTCACCTGGGGTTCGGCCGCTCTGGTGTGGCCGGACCTCGAGGTGCCCCAGGTGCGCGCCGCGGCGTGGGCGACGTCATGAACGCAACGAACAGCCCTGGCGGCGCCCGAGACCAGCTACGTCACCGGGGGCGGTCCTCCCGGTCAGCGGCGGCCTCGGTATGGGGCACTGAGGCGATGCGGTCGCCTGCAGGTCCTGCCCGCTGGACGCGTGCACTGCGTACGGTGCGGGCTCCAACACCGGGCGGACCTGCGGCCGTGCGGATCTGTCGCGGAGGCGACCGAGGCGATCGTCACGGAGCTGCGGGCGCTGCCGCCGGTGCCCACGGTCTTCTACGGACACAGCATGGGCGGCCTGCTGGCCGTCGCGGTCGCCGACCACGGCGCCGCACGGTGCGACGGACTGGTGGTCAGCTGTTCGGTCCCCGGCGCCGACGCGCTGCGCGTCTTCGGGCCGCCGGGCTCGGAAGAGGAAGAGGGGCTCACACAGATCCTTTCCCGGCACGGGCTTGCGCCGGATGCCCTGGGGAACACGGATCTCGCCCCGCCCCGGCGCACGCTGGCACACGACCTGGCGTTCACGTCCCGGCTCCTGGCGGCGGTGAGCGGGACGCGTCTGACCGTTCCGCTCACCGCGCTCGCGGGCCGCGACGACCCGCTCGTCCCGGCCGAGGTCCTGCCCTGGTGGAACCGGTTCACGACGGCTCGTTGCACGGCGAAGCTCGCGGACGGCGGCCACTTCTTCCCGTTCACGCCGGATGTACTGCTCGCAGAACTGCGGGCGTCCCTGGCCTCGGCATGCCGTGCTACACGCTCACGGGCACGGGCCGTCCGAGCAGGCGCAGTTCCAGCTCCGGAGTGAGACGTTCCGCCCCGCTGAGGATGCAGCGCTGGAGGTCGCGCAGCTGCGGAGACGGCTCGAGGCCGGTGTGGTACACGATGGCGGTGCGCGCGTCCTGATAGGCGGCGAGCGAGTCGCCCCGCCGCCCCGACAGGTGCAGGGCCAGGATCAGGTACTGGTGCAGCAGTTCGTCGTGGGGGTGCAGTGTGGCCAACGCCCGCAGCTCTCCCACGACTTCGGACGTGCGGCCGAGCCTGATGTCGAGAGCGACGCGACGGCCGAACGCGGCCCTGCGATCCTCGGTCAGACGGTGCGCGTGAGCCCGCAGCACAGGGCCGGTCGGCAGATCCGCCAGTGGCACGTCACGCCACAGACGCAGAGCGCTGTTCAGCAGAGCGGAGGCGAGCGGGAAGTCGCCGTCGGCCGTGGCCCGGTCGGCGTCGGTGACGAGCCGCCGGTGACAGGTCATGTCGAACTGATCGCCGCACACGTCGAGGCGGTAGCCCGTCGCCTCGGTGACCAGGACGTCCTTGGGGGCCCTGCCCGACGAGGGGCCGTTCCGGCAGCCCGCGATGGCCTTGCGGATCTGCATGACGGAGTTCTGGATGCCGGTCGTCGCGCTCGCGGGAGCGTCCGCGTCCCACAACTCCCTTTCGATGGTGGCCCGTTGGACGACTCTGCCGTGGTTGAGGATGAGCAGGGCGAACAGCTTTCTGGCCTTCAGTGCGGTGGGGGCGACCGACTCCCCGTTCATCGTGACCCGCAGGGGGCCCAGCACCTTGGCGATCATCTGACCTCTCCCGTCCCGATCGAGCACTGACACCGGCAAACTTGTATGTCAGTTCAATAATAGACCGTGAGGCATAGATGTATCACGATGGCGGGCGGCCTGCTGGCGAGGATGTGGGTGCCGTATCCTCCTAGAGGCCTGCAATATGGGCGAGTTGCCTCAGGTGTGGGACATGCCACGACGTGGATGTGACGCTTGATCAAGTACAAACATGACCTCGCGTATATTTTTGAGCCATGATCTATGCACCGCGCGGACAAGAGACCGAGCACGACATACCCGAGATCGCGATCGTCGGGATGGGATGCAGGTTCCCCGGGGCGAACGGGGTCGACGCCTTCTGGCAACTGCTCCAGGACAACATCGACGCGGTCACGCCCGTACCCGCGGACCGATTCGACGTCGCCGAGCACTACGCCGTGTCCACCGGCACCCCCGGAGTTCTACCGCCGGGCCCAGGCGCGCGGGTACGCGATCAGCGAGCCGCTGCGTGCCGCCGAGCGGCTCTGGCGCAAGGACGGCGAGGCGGTGGCGCGCATGAAGCCGAACCAGGGTGACGCGGCGAGCCTGGAGGCGGCGCTGCTGACGATGTCGGCCGCGTGGCCGCACACCGGGACCCCCGCCTACCTGCCGGTGTCCATCGACAGGATCCGCCTCGCCGACAGGCGGCCGGAGGCGGCGGAGTGCTGGGTGCTGACCCGCTTCACGCCGGATCCGTTCGGGTCCGAGGACGCGGTGTGCGATGTACGGCTGACCACGACGGCCGGTGCACCTGCGGCGGAGTTCCAGGGGATACGGCTGCGACGCGTGGCCGGTGACCACGAGGTGGTGACCCCCCGGACGGACCCGGCGTCCGAGCTCCCGCCCGCGCAAGGTCCCGCAGCGCCTCGGGCCGAACTCGATGTCCTGAAGCACATGGCCACGGTCCTCGACATCTCGGCGTCACGCCTGGACCGCCGCCGACCGCTGCGCGGCCTTGGACTCGACTCGCTGCTCGCGACGGAGCTGCGGGTCCGCCTGCAGGGCGAGCTCGGCATCGACGTCACGGCGAAGCGGCTGCTCGGCGACGAGCCACTCGGTGAACTGGTGATTTCCCTGATGAGGCAACGAGGATAATGGTGTACTGGAGATCACACATGTACTGTAGTACTTAATTTTCCGCTAAATGATTTTCGACGACATGAGACAGAGGAGAGAACGCCCTTGACCGCCGAGACCAGCCGCCCCATGGGCCGCCGAGAGCGCAGCAAGCAGCGAGTCAGGGACGCCATCTACACCTCTGCCCTGGACCTCTTCACCGAGCAGGGCTACGACCGCACGACGATCGACCAGATCGCCGAGCGGGCGGACATCGCACGCGGCACGTTCTTCAACTACTTCCAGCGCAAGGAGGACCTCATCACCGTGTGGGCCGAGGCCCGCAAGAAGCGGTTGAAGGACTTCATGGGAGAAGCCATGGAGTCGCGCAACGACGATGTGACCGTCCACCTGGAACGCTGCGTGGCGGCACTGGCCGAATTCAACGAGGAGGAGCGGGAGCTGACAGCGACGATGCTCCAGGCCTGGGTCAAGGCAGGCCGCCCGCTCATGGAGGAGGAGCACGCGGGCGAACTGTTCGCCGCCATCGTCGAGGAGGGCCGCAAACGGGGCGAGGTCGCCAACGGCATCGACCCGCTGCGCGTCGGCAACATCCTGCGGGACTCCTACCTCGGCCTGCTCTACCGCTGGTCCCAGTCGCCGGACCAGCGGGCACCGCTCCACCTCGAACTGCGCGAGATCCTGCGGATCATCCTGACCGGCATCCGGGTCTACGAGCCGTCCGCCAGGCGCGGCGAGTGATGAACCGACGCGTCCTGTTCGTCGCCCCCGCCGTGAACGCCGCCCTGCGGCAGGCCCGGTTCGACGACGGCGCTTCGCTCGACGCGTCGGGGCGGGCCGCTGCCGAGGCGGCGGCCGGTGCGTTGCCCGTGCCCGTACGCGCGGTCGTCTCCGACAGCCGGCGCTGCCGGGAGACCGCCGAGGCGCTGGGGCTCGGCCCCGTCACGGCACCCGCCGAACTGGCCCCGCCGGACCGGGGAACCTGGCACGGCAGAACACTCGCCGAAGTGTCGGAGACGGAGCCCGAGGCCGTCGCCCGGTGGCTCGGCGACCCGGAGTTCGCCCCCGGCGGCGGGGAGTCGGTGCTCGACGTGTGCGCCCGCGTGGCCCGATGGCTCGACACCGCCGCACCCGACGCCGCACCCGATGACGGACCCGTGGTCGCCGTCGTCGAACCGGACGTGGTGCGAGCCGCCGTCGTGCACGCCCTGGGCGCGCCCGCGTCCGCGTTCTGGCGTTGTGACGTGGCGCCGTCGACCGTCACCGAGCTGAGCGGGCGCGGCGGCCGCTGGAACGTACAGCTGGGAAAGCCGCTGGGCCCGGCCGGATCGACCGGCCGGGCCCAGCGGGCGGACTGAGCCGGTCAGTTCCCGGAAGGAACCGCCCCGGTGGTCGCGGCCCGAGCGGGCTTCGGCCGGAGCAGGCGCTGCGCCAGCTCCCCGAAGACCAGGCCGAACCCGCTCCACAAGGTGACCTGGACGGCCAGCGCGGAGAGCCGGAACCGCCACAGCAGCGTGGCGGGGAAGTGCTCGGGCACGCCGTCGGCCGCGGGCAGCACGGCGAAGGCGATCCCGATCACGACGGCGAACCCCAGCAGCGCGGCGACGGTGGCGTAGTGGGTACCGATGCGAGGCGCGAGCCGCTTCCCGAGGATCGTCGCTCCGATCGCGAGGAGCAGGCTGAGCACGATCATCAGGAAGAACAGCGTGGTGCGCTGACCGATGGTGTCGGGGTTGCCGACGGCGGGCGGGGTGGCCGGGTACTTCAGGTACGGCACGACGTACACGGCCAGGAGCGCGCTGCCGGACAGCAGCAGCGCGGTGGAACGTGGGCCGAAACGGCCCACGCGACCAAGGGCGAAACAGTAGGCCAGGGCGGCGATCCCGCCGAAGGCGATGCCGTAGACGAGCATTCCGGTGGCGAGACCGGCGGTCGACTGCAGGCTCCGCGAGACGAGTTCGGCCTCCTCTCCGCCGTGCGAGTGTGCGGCGTGGGCCTCCTCGAAGGCGATGGCTCCGTCGACGTTCGGCTCACCGAGCCAGTAGGCGACGACCAGGGCGAGCACGCCGGCGGCCAGGCCGGCGAGCATGCCCCGAACGAGCAGATTGCGTACGGTGGTCGAGTTCATGAGCGCGCGGCTTCCCTACGGGTTCAGTGGCAGGGGAAGCCGAGCAGGTGGCGGGCGTCGTGCACCCACTCATGGACCCCCGCGCCGCTGAACACGGAGGTGGCGCCCTGTTCGGCGCCGACGAAGTACAGCAGGACGAGCATCAGGATGCCGAAGAACGCGGCCCAGGGGGCGATCGTCCTCAGCGGCAGTGTGGCCGGAAGAGCAGGCGTGTCGGCGGTCGGCTGGGCGACGTGCTGCGCCATGGCAGGGCCTCCTTCGGGAGTTCGCGTCCCGTCTCGGTGGTGCACTGGACGACCGTCACGGGTCTGACTCACGAGAGGCCCGAGGACCTCCCGCACACAGTGGCGCGACCGTGCCGGACTCTCACCGGCTTCCGTCGACCGTCGTCGATATCGCACTGACCGTACCGCCTGACGCGTGCATGGCCAATACGGCCCTGGGTGAGGCGGGACGGGACGAACCCGCCCTCCGCCAAAAACATGTCCCGTCAAGTACCTGCTGGAGGCGACAAGGCGAACCCGCCGCGAAATGAAGTTGCCTCTACAAGGAGACCTGCGCCTCGATGCGCCTGGGGGAGTGGCGTGCGATCGGGTCGGCTACTGCAGTCCGTGCGCACCGCGCAGGGCCTGGACGCTGGGGCCGAGCTCGGGGTCGGCGGCGTAGGTGTTGAGCACCGAGGAGAGCACTTCCGCGTAGGTCGCGCAGGCGTCCTGGTAGCGCCGCCGGCCGTCCTCGGTGATGACCGCGTAGACGCCACGCTTGTCCGAAGGGCACAAGTCCTTGTAGGCGTACCCGGCCTTTTCCAGCCGCGCCACCAGGCGAGTTACCGAGGACTGCCCCAGGCCGACGCTCTCGGCGAGATCCTGCATGCGCAGTTCGTCCTTGTCTGCACGGTGGAGGTTCTCCAGGGAGCGGAACTCCGACAGGCTGATGCCGTGCCGGCGCTGCAGCGCCTGGGACAACTCCCGCTCCACGCGCCCGAAGAGCGTGACAGCGCGGCTCCACAGCGCCTGGTCGGAGGCGTAGGCCGGTGCGGGCTGTGACGTCTTCATGGGGCCTCCTCGATAGCCGTTGACAACAGAGTACATGTGCATGCAAGCTTCTCGACATCGCCGCGGTTCACCTCGGGGCGCCTCACGGCTCCAAAGCATTTGCACGTACAAGCAAGTACTTCCAAATGCTTCCAAGTAGTTCTGAACGAAAGGTCTTCTGTCATGCACTGGATCTACCTGGCCATCGCTGTCGTCTTCGAGATCACGGTGGCGCTGTCGGCGGGCAAGGCCGACGGGTTCACCAACCGGAAGTGGACCGCGGCGACGCTGATCAGCGGTGCGCTGGCGACGTTCGCTCTCAGCAAGGCGCTCCTGACCTTCAACGTCGGTGTGGGGTACGCCCTGTGGACGTCGGTGGCCGGTGTCGGCATCACGCTCCTGGGCGCGCTGCTCTTCGGCCAGCGACTGAACTGGGGCAAGGCCCTGGGCATCCTCGCGGTGATCGGCGGGGTCGTGGGCCTGCAACTCAGCGGCGGCGCCTGACCCCTTCCTGGCCGGCCGCCCCTGACCTACGGCTCCCTCCCCCCCCTCCTCTCCTCTCCCCTCCCAGCCTCGAAAGGACCTCGATCTCATGTCCTCCACCACCGCGCCCGCTGCCCCGTCCGCCACCCGCTCCTGGACCATGCTCCTGCTGGCCGGAGGCTTCGAAGTCGTCTACGCCCTCGCCGTGGGCGGCAGCGAGGGCTTCTCCGTACTGACCTGGTCGCTGGTCGGCATCGTCTTCTTCCTCCTGACCCTGTGGGCGCTGAGCCAGGCGCTACGCACCATCGACGTCGGTATCGGCTACGCCGTGTGGGCCGGTATCGGGGCGGTCGGCGCGGCCGTGCTCGGCCCGGTGTTCTTCGACGAGACCCTCACCGGCGTCCAGTACCTGTGGCTCGGCCTGATCATCGCCGGCGTCATCATCCTCAAGCTCGCCGACAAGCCCTCCGCCCCTGAGGCCACCACGGGCCAGCCGCGGCACGCCCAGCAGACCCAGCCCGCCAACGCCTGACCCGACTGCTGTCCCCCCCCCTGTGTCCGCCTCGCTGTCCCCGGCAGGTCTCCCGGCGGGTCAGCAACTCCTCAGCCGCGCCAGCGAATCACGCGCAGTGGCCGCGACGAACGCCGAACACCGCGCCGAGTCGAGTGGCGGAACCCCCTCCCTCGGCCACTGCACGTACACGGCCCGCCCCCGGGCGCTCGCCAGATGCGCGCCCACCCACAGAGCCTCGGTGGTGTCGTCCGGAAGGGCCGGGTGCGCGTCGTGCGCACAAGGCCCGCCCTCGCCGAGGAGCTCGAGCACACGCTCGAAAGCCGCCACCAACTCGGCGACGAGCTGCTGCGCCTCCTCGTGCTCGGGATCGGCCTCGACCTCCACGTACCAGGTCACGGCGGTGGCCGTGAAGACCCGACCGGCCAGGTCCTCGCCCGTGGCCTCCTGCAACGCGGAGGCCGCGAAGGAGAGGTCGAAAGCGACGTCGAAGGTCCTGGTGAGCGGATAGCCCTCCATGATCGCGGTGAGCCCCTCGAGCTCGTAGCGCTCCTCGAACGGCAGGAACGGCGGCACGTCGCCCCCGGCCGAGCCCGGCCGCAGCGACTCCATCACCACACGCGCATACCCGGCGATGTTGCGGGGGCACAGCCACGCCTCACGAGACTGCCGGGGGTCCGGCCAGAGCCCCTCACCGCCCACCTCGTCGCCGCCGAGCTCCCGCAACACGTCAGGCACGCACTCGAGCTCCTCCTCCAGACTCCCCTGGAACGGATGCTCCCGGTGCTCGCAGGGCTCGCCAGGAAGCGCCCGGTCCGCAGTCGACGCCGCACCGAACGCCGCCTCGGCGTCAGAGTCCTCCGGCTTCCTGGTGGCCAGATACGGAAGGGCCAGGACAAGGCCCAGAGTCCAGCGGTACGCGAGCGGACCGCCCGGATCGGCGGCCAGTTCACGGGCACACTCGGCCACGAGCCGCTCGTACTCCTGCGGATCGTGATCGACGCACTCCCGCATCTCGTCCCAGGCGTCGATCAGCTGCCCCGCCCGCCCACCGGAACCCCGGTCCGTCACCGTCGCCTCCTCGAACTCGCCCTGTACGGCCCGCCCAGGATGACGGCCCCGGCACTTGACCGGTGCCCCGCACCCTCAGGGATGCCCGAGCCGGGTCGGCTGCTGATGCCGCGGAGGCTCGAGGCCGCGGTGGGTACGGCAGCTCTTACAGGCCGTGGCCGTGGGTTCGGCAGGGGACGCCCAGTCGTTCGCCGACCTCGGTGAGTAGATCTGGGCAGAAGTAGTACCAGCGCAGGTGCGTGATTCCGCCGTCCGCTGTTTCGGCGCGCAGGATGTCTTCGACCGCCTCGGGTCCGCTGCCGTCAGCCGGGATGGCCCACATGAGAACCAGCGGGTCGCCGTCCAGGTCCCGGACTTCGGCGCGCCACCGGACGGAGTCCTCCAGGTGCAGCGTGTGGTGCAGTGAGCCGGCGGCGATCTCGTCCCGTCCGACTTCGTGGGCCATGCCGATGACGTCACTCACCGCGTCCTGGACGAACAGTTTGGTCAGCCCGGCCAGGTCGTACGCGGTGAACGCCTGCGCGAGTGCCTCCAGCGTGCCCCGGTCCGGGGCGGTGCGGCGGGCACGGGCGACGGTCCGGCCGGGGTCGGCGAGCCGTCCGCGCCCACGGTGCAGCGCGGCCTTCACCGCGCCCTCGGTGGTGCTCAGCATCACGGCGATCTCCCTCAACGGCAGGTCGAAAACGTCCTTGAGGACGACAGCGGCACGCTCCTGCGGTGCCAACAAGGTGGCCACCTCCGCCAGCGCCTCCCGCACCTCGACAGAGTCGGCTACGGAAGGAGCCGCTCGCTCGTCCGGCTCGACAGGTAGGGGAGCGGGGCGGCGTACCTGGTCGAGGTAGGCGTTCGTCGCGATCCGCACCAGCCAAGCCATCGGACGCTCAACCCGCTGATGGGACTGCGCGGCACGGGTCAGCGCCCGCGCGAGCGTCTCCTGGGCAAGATCCTCGGCGTCCCACACGCTGCCCGTCAGACGACGGCAGTACCGGAACAGCTCGCCCCGCAGCGGCTCCAGCGCGGCCAGGAACTCACGACGCGCGACCTGGGCCGCAGCCGGCACAGGCTGCGCCAGCACGTCCGGTGCAGGCGGCAGATCAGCTCGAGTCGTCATGTCATGGCTCCTTGCGCGGGAAGCGGATGTACACCCGTACGACGCGGCAGCCCACCGACCGGATACGTAGCTGGAGAAGTGGCCCCGATCGCGTTCCGGCGCCGGTCGCGCTCGGAAGAACGCGGCGTAGCGTCTTGTACGGGGCGCTACACTCAAGTATGGCGAAGAAACAGATCAACGTTCGGGTCGACGAAGCGGTGTACGCGGGCATCGAGGAGCGCGCTGCCGCGGCCGGGATGGAAGTCAACGAGTACGCCCGCCTGGTCCTCGCCGACGAGGCCAACGACGTCCGCCACCGCTTCCTCAGTGCCGCCGGGCACTTCACCGGCGAGTGGGCCGGCCACTTCGACGACCGCTTCGGCACCGACGGCCACGGCGCCGCCCCCGCGAGCAAGGACACCCGCGCCGCGTGATCATCCACATCGACCGCGCCTGGCTTCTCGACCTCGCCCACCGCGTGCTGCCCGGCGACCCGGAAGTCACCGACTTCGGCAGCCTCCAGGCGGCCGTCGCCCGCCACACCGACAAGGTGATGGACGTCTACGTCTACGCCGAACCGCACCACCGTGCCGCGGCCCTCATGCACCAACTGGTCCGCGTCCCCGCCCTCGAGGCCCGCAACAAGCTGTTCGCCGCAGTCGTGGCCGCCTCGTACCTGAGCGCGTCCGGTCTCTTCGTCACGGTCGGTGCCAAGACGGCCGCCGACCTCGCCGAACGCATCGACCGCGACGCCCTCGACGTCCGCGCCGCGGCCGCGGAGATGCGCGCTTGGACGCGGAACTGAGAGGGGCGACCGCGTCGTAGGCGGCCGCCCCCCTCATTCGGTCGGTGTCAGAGCCTCGGCGTCAGAACTGCAGTGCCCAGGAGCTGATCCGGCCGGTGTCGTAGGACGCGTTGTCCGTGACCCGGAGCTTCCACGTGCCGTTGGCGACCTCGGAGGAGGCGTTGACGGTGTACGTGGTGTTGATGTTGTCCGCGCTGCCACCGGTACCGAAGGCCTTCAGCGTGTACGCGGTCCCGTCGGGGGCGATCAGCTGGACCTGGAGGTCACCGATGTAGGTGTGGACGATGTTCACCGGCACCTGGAGGCCGGAGGGGGCGTTGCCGCTGACTCCGGTGACGGTGATCGGGGACTCCACGGTCGCGTTGTCGTTGATCGCGTAGCTCGTGGTGTTCTCGAAGCGGTCCCCGGTGGGCGGCGGTGTGGTGCCGCCGTCGCCGACGTTCAGGAGCTTGTTCGGCGAGCCGGTGCCGGGGCTGGTCACCACGTTCGGGGTGGCGGCCGTGGTGAGTGCCGAGGAGACCTGCGACGGGGTGGCCGTCGGGTTCGCGCCCAGGTAGAGGGCGGCGGCGCCGACCACGTGCGGGGTGGCCATCGACGTACCGGAGATGGTGTTGGTGGCCGAGTCGCTGGTGTTCCAGGACGAGGTGATGGAGGAGCCCGGGGCGAAGATGTCCAGGATGCTGCCGTAGTTGGAGTAGCTGGCGCGGGCGTCGGAGGACGTGGTGGCGCCGACGGTGATGGCCTCGGCGACACGGGCCGGCGAGTAGTTGGAGGCGTTGGCCCCGTCGTTGCCGGCCGCGACGGCGTAAGTGACGCCGGAGGCGATCGAGCGGCGCACGGCGTCGTCGAGGACGGTGTCGACGCCGCCGCCGAGGCTCATGTTGGCGACAGCGGGCTTGACGGCGTTCTGGGTCACCCAGTCGATGCCCGCGACGACCTGGTCGGTGGTCCCGGAGCCGGAGTTGTCGAGGACGCGGACGCCGACGATCTTCGCCTTCTTGGCGACGCCGTACGAGTTGCCCGCGACGGTGCCCGCGACGTGGGTGCCGTGACCGTGCCCGTCCTGCGCGGTGTTGTCGTTGTCGATGGCGTCGTAGCCGTACGAGGCCCGGCCGCCGAAGTCGCTGTGGGTGATGCGGACGCCGGTGTCGATGATGTACGCCGTGACGCCCTGGCCCGCACTGTCCGGGTAGGTGTAGCTCTGGTTGAGCGGCAGGGCCTTCTGGTCCAGCCGGTCCAGGCCCCAGGACGGCGGGGAGGGCTGCGTGCCGTCGACGTGGAAGACGCGGTTCTGGCTGACGGTGTCGACGGCCGGGTCGGCGGCGAGCTTCTTGGCCTGGGCCTGGGAGAGCTCGACCGAGTAGCCGTTGAGCGCGGCCGTGTAGGTCCGCTTGATCTTGGCGCCGAACTTCGTCGCCACCGCCCGGCCCTTCGCGGTCTCCGCCTGGGCGGCGGACTCGCGCAGGGTGACGATGTAGCTGTTGGCCACGGTGCCCTTCGCGCCGGCGTTCAGGACGACGCCTTCGGCGGTGCCCGCGGCGGCCTGGGCCGGGAGGGCGGAGAGGGAGCCGAGGGCGAGGGCCGCGACGGCTATGGCACCGGCTGCGGCGCGTCTGCGCCGCCGATCACGCATCACGAACATGTGAGGGGTCCTCCTCATCGGTGGTGCGTTGCTGTGGGGGGTGCGCCGAGCCGGGTCCCTGTCGGGGCCGGTGGCCGGCATACACCGATCGATACGGCAGGCGGTATGGCAGGGGCATGACAAATCAGCATGACAAATCAATGCTGGGAGTGCCGCGCCGTTCGCCATCCCGGGCTGCCAGGCGAAAGATTGACTGATCCATAGGAATCCCGCAAGAGCGCCTGCCGCCGCGACCGGCGCCCATTCCCTCGGGCAAGAGTTCTCCACCTGGCCTTCAACTTGCCGAAAACCAGGCGGAGTTGGATCGCGCATTCGGGGATCGAGCGGATCGAACGGCTCGCGCGGAAGCTCACGGGAACCCCCGGGCCCAGGGACCCAGGGGTTCGATCACAGCTTGGATCACGGCTTGGATCACGGCTCCGATCACGGCTACGACCTGGTCATCTCCGGCCATCCCAGCTGGGCGACCCGGGACTTGCGGACATTCCCCGCCGCCTCCATGTCGTGGTAGGCGTTTCTCTTCAACTGCGCCGCCAGCTGCTCCAGCGCGCGGGCAGCGGCGAGTTCGTCACCGATCTCGGGAACGTCGGTGTCGATGGGGTTGCATCGGGCGGTGCCGCTCCCCGTGAGATGCGCGGAACCGGTGTTGAGATCGACCCGCGCCTCGGTCCGGCGATCGTCTTCCGACAGATGCAGGCGGGCGGTCCATTGGGCGGTGTGCGACATGGCGTCCCTCCAGAGATCTCGGGCTCGGCCGGGGGACCCGGTGCCCGCGCGCGCGGGCACGCCGCCGGCAGGGCTCCGGGCTCTCAGTCATGGCTGCCGCCCCGACCAGGGCGCCGACGACCGGACGGCAACGGTTCGGCCTTGCTTCCATTGTCTCCCCGCCGCCGCACCGGCCCCGCCCGGCAACCAGCGGCGGAAAATCTCGGGTACGGGTCGCCGACTGCGCGCCCCCGTCCAAGCGCAGCCCGTCAGTCGACCGCTTCCACCCCACGGCGGCCCCGACCGCCCTCGGACCCGCCGCGCCCCGTCGTACGAAACCGCGCACGGTACGCCGACGGCGTCACTCCCAGATGGCGCAGGAACACCCGGCGCAGCGTCTCGTCGCTGCCCAGACCGCTGAGGCGGGCCGTCGCGGTCACCGTCCCGCCCGCGTCGAGCAAGGTCCGCGCGGCTTCGAGGCGGACCGACTCGACGTAGCCGCCGGGGGTGTCACCGATCTCGTCGCGGAAGAGCCGGGTGAGATGGCGGGCGCTGAGGCCCGCCCGGCGGGCGAGTTCCGGCAGCGAGTGGTCCGCCGCGGGGTCCGCGTCGATCGACCTGAGGAGCGCGGTGAGGCTGCCGTGGCGGGAGGCGGGGGTACGCGTGGCCACGGAGAACTGGGACTGCCCGCCCGGGCGCTGGAGGAAGACCACCAGGTCACGGGCCACTTCACGGGCCAGGTCAGGACCTTCGTCGGCTTCGACGAGGGCCAGGGCCAGATCGAGGCCCGCGCTCACGCCCGCCGAGGTGAAGATCCGTCCGTCCCGCACGAAGATGGCGTCCGCGTCGACGTCGACGCCGGGATGGCGCTGGGCCAGCGTCGCCGTGTGCCGCCAGTGCGTGGTGGCGCGCCGGTCGCGCAGCAGCCCCGCCTCGGCGAGTGCGAAGGCGCCGGTGCACACGGACGCGGTGCGCCAGGACGCGGAGTGGAGCGTGCGGACGGCGTCGACCAGTCCGTGCGGCACCTGCCGGGGGAGGGCGGGGGAGCCGGGGACGATCAACGTGTGGACCCGCCCCGCCAGCCCGTCGACCGGGTCCGTGAGCAGCCGGGTCCCGGCCGAGGTGGTGACGGGGCCGCCGTGCGGGGACAGCAGCGCCACCTCGTAGCGGGCCCCCAGCTCGGCCGCCGTGCTGAACACCTCCAGCGGAGCCGTCACGTCGAGCAGCCGCACGCCGTCGTACGCGAGTACGCAGACGACACGGCGCGGAGGGCGACGGATGGGATCCTCGCGGGTGCTCATCTCCCCAGGCTAGCGCCACGCCATGGCCATATGTGTGGGGTTCACGTCCACAAGGACATGGTGCGAGCATGCGCCCGGACGGCAGGCTGAAGGCATCGCAGCAACGGGCCGACAACGGGCCAGCAACAGGCCAAGAACCGGCCAGCAACGGACCAGGAGCCGACCGTGACCACGACACGCACACGTATCGCCGACATCGAGATCCCCGACAGCGCGCTCGCCCGCGAGGCGACCGAACTGGTCCGCGACACCGCGGGCGCCCTGCTCTACGACCATTCCCGCCGCGTCTACCTCTTCGGCGCCCTGCGCGGCCGCCACCGCGGTCTGGACTTCGACCCCGAACTCCTTTACGTGGCAGCGCTGTTCCACGACCTGGGGCTCACCCAGAAGTACGCCACCTCCGCACAGCGCTTCGAGATCGACGGAGCCGACGCGGCCCGCGACTTCCTGACGCGGCACGGCCTGCCCGCCGAGCGCACCCGCACGGCGTGGACCGCGATCGCCCTGCACACGACGCCGGAGATCCCGTACCACATGGAGCCGGAGGTGGCCCTGGTCACCGCGGGCGTCGAAGTCGACGTCCTGGGGCTCGGGTTCGACGAGACCACGCAGGAACAGCGCGACGCGGTCGTGGCCGCGCACCCGCGCCCGGACTTCAAGCGCCGGATCCTGGAGGCGTTCACCGAGGGCATCGCGCACCGGCCCGCCACCGCGTTCGGCAACGTCAAGGCCGACGTCCTCGCCCGCTTCACGCCGGGATTCGTACGCACCGACTTCGTGACCGTCATCGAGAACTCGCGGTGGTCGCAGTGAACTCCTCCCACGACCACGACCACGACCACGAACACGACACCCGGAGCCTGCCGACCACCTCGAACCGCCCTCCCGTACCCCCCTTCAGCGCAGCGGACGCCGTGGCCAAGGTGCAGGCGGCCGAGGACGCGTGGAACACGCGTGACCCCGACCGCGTCGCGCTCGCCTACACACCGGACTCGGTATGGCGCAACCGCGACACCTTCCTGACCGGCAGGGACGAGATCCGTGCCTTCCTCGCAGCGAAGTGGGAACGGGAACTCGACTACGCCCTGCGCAAGGAACTGTGGGCCTTCGGTGACGACCGGATCGCCGTGCGCTTCCAGTACGAGTGGCGGGACGCGGCCGGCGGCCACTGGCGCTCGTACGGCAATGAGCTGTGGGAGTTCGACGCCCACGGTCTGATGCGCCGGCGCGAAGCCAGCATCAAGGACGTGCCGATCCAGGCACATGAGCGCCGGATCCACGGCCCCCGTGCGCCGCACGAGCACGGGGCAGCGCTTCCGCTGGCCTGACGGAGGTCGTGAGTCGGCTCAGTCCGGCTTCGGGCGGGATCGCAGGTGCCGCATGTGGGCGTGACTGAGGTCGTGGGCCCGTCGCGTGTGCCGGATGATCACTTCGAGCTCGTCCTCGGTGTGGTCGTCGAGGAGCGCCTGCCAGGTCCGGCCGAGCTCGTCCCACACCTCTGTGACGCGGGCGATGCGCTCCGGCACCGGGGTGACCAGTACGCGGCGGCGATCCTGCCGGTCGGGGGTGCGGACCACGTAGCCGTCACGTTCGAGCCGGTCGACGAGTCGTGTGGCCGAGCCCGTGGTCAGGCCGGTCATGCCGGCGATCTGCTTGACCGTGTGCGGCCCGGGCCCTGCGGTCAGCAGGCTCAGACACTGAACGTCGGTCGGGTGGAGACCGAGGTGGTCGGCGACAGCTTGGTTGAACAGCACGTAGGCCGCCAGGTAGCGGCGGGACTCCTCCGTCAGTTCCGCGGACAGCAGGGCCCGACGTGAGTTCGTGATCTGGATCACACTCCAAATCGCTGCGCGGCGCAGCAATCTCTCGTAGTCACTGCGTGACGCAATTAATGCGTCACGCAGTGATAGTACTCATTCGAGAGGTTGGAAAACCATGCTCACCGTCGCCGTCACCGGAGCCACCGGAGCCCAGGGCGGAGCCACCGCCCGCGCCCTGCTCGCAGCCGGCCACCGGGTCCGCGCCCTCACCCGCCGCCCCGACTCGCCCGCCGCCGACACCCTGCGCGCCCTCGGCGCCGAGGTGCGCCACGCCGACTTCGACGACCGCCCCTCGCTCGAGGCCGCCCTCACCGGAGCGGACTCCCTCTTCGCGGTGACCACCCCGTTCGGCACCGACACCGCCACCGAGATCCGTCAGGGCAAGGCCCTCGTCGACGCCGCGGCAGAGGTCCGCCTCGGCCACATCGTGTTCACCTCCGCCGCCCACGCCGACCGGGACACCGGCGTCCCGCACTACGAGAGCAAGCTCCTGATCGAGCAGCACATGCGTACCGCCGGGGTGCCCTGGACGGTGATCGCCCCGGCGGCGTTCATGGACAACTACGCCGGCGGCTGGACCCTCGACGGCCTGCGCGACGGCACCTTCGCCTGGCCCATGCCGACCGACCGGCCCCTCACGCTCATCCCGGCCTCCGACATCGGCGCGTTCGCCGCGCTGACGCTGCAGCGCCGTGACGAGTTCGCCGGCCGCCGTATCGACATCGCCTCCGACGAGTGCACCCCCGCCCGGATGGCGGAGATCCTCACGACCGCGATGGGCCGCCAGGTCGCCCACCAAGAGGTACCCCTGGCCTACGTCCGGACCCATTCGGCCGACCTGGCGGCCATGTTCGCGTACTTCACCGCCGTCGGCCTCGACGTCGATGTCACGTCACTGAGGCGCGACTACCCCGAAGTCGGCTGGCACAGCTTCGCCGACTGGGCCGTCGCCCAGGACTGGCCCGCACTCCTGTCCGCGGCGCCCGCGCATCCGTGACAGGCCCCGGCCCGCAGCCGCGAAGCGGGCACCACTCGGACGCCGAACGCACCCCTCCAGGCGGCGCCCCCGCCCCCGCTGAAGGAGCACGAGCACGCTCATGAAACCGATCGGCTACTGGCTGAACCGCACCGACAAGGCCCTCACCTGCCACATGAACGGCATGCTGGAGGAGTTCGGCCTCACCCGCATCGCCTGGCAGGTCCTCAACGTCATCCAGGACACCCCCGAAGCCGCCGACACGGACGTCCTGTCGATCCTCGCCGCCAACGCCGACAGCGCCACACTGACCTCCGCCGTCGACGCCGTCCTCGCCGACGGATGGGCGGAGCGTTCCGCACCGGGCCGGCTCGCCCTGACCCGTGATGGCAGCCGGCGTCTCGCCGACGTCGCCGCGCGCGTCGACGCGTTCCGCGAACTGTCGACGACCGGCATCTCCCCGGACGAGTACCGCACAGCCGTCCATGTCCTGGAACGCATGAGCCAGAACCTGGAAGCGGCGACGAGCGCCCGCCACTGAACACCGAGCAATGAGCAATGAACACTGAGAACTGAACACTGAACCTCGCGAGCGAACATCTCACGCAACTTCGGTGCTCTGTACGGCGGACGAATGTCGCAGGCTTCCTCCCCCGGGCGGGACACGGCGTGCCCCGACGTCTCCACCACCTCACGCGCACCAAACATGCACACAGGCCTGACAAACTGCGCGGGACATCGCCGGATCGGCGGACAACTCACCCAACAGCGAGGTTTTGGCACATGCGCAAGGCGCGTATCGCACTGACGGCCGTTCTGGTCACCACGTTCGGCCTCGGGCTCACGGCCTGCGGCGGCGACAGCAAGGACGCGGCGACGGAGAAGGAGTCGCCGGCGGCGACGGCGCCCACTCCGGAACAGGAGAGCCCGAGCGCCGACAGCAGCGAGAACGCGGGCGGCGACGCCCAGCCCGCCGGCGACGTCACCGCACCGGGCGCCGGCCTCAAGGTCGGCGACAAGGCGGTCCTCCCCTTCGAGTACGCCAAGAAGAAGGGCACCCTCGCGATCACCGTCACGGCGATCGACAAGGGCGCCGAGGCCGACATGTCCCAGTTCGGCGCACGCGCGAAGGGCCTGACGCCGTACTTCATCAAGATGAAGGTGGAGAACGTCGGCGACACCGACCTGTCGCGCGCGTACGTACAGCTGAGGGGCCTGCTCGACGGCGGCCAGAGCACGGGCGTCTCCCTGATCGGTGACATCCCGGGCAAGTGCGACAAGGAATCCGCGCCCGCAGAGTTCGGCAAGGGAGCATCGTTCGAGACCTGCTCGCTCGCCGCGTCGCGCAGCGGCGACGTCACGGGCGCCGAGTTCGACGAGGGCGACGCGTACAGCGACAAGCCGGTCATCTGGACCACCGGCTGACCCTCACCGGAGAACACCCCTCTTCTGAGCTTGCCCGGCAGGGCCCGTCACCGACGGGCCCTGCCGCACGCACGCTCAGGACACGGGCCGCCTCAACGCCTCCCCCGAGGGGACAGCTCCGCCGTACGTGACACGCCGCACCAGCACCTCGAACGGGCCACGCCGCCCCCGCCGTTGCATGCGGTCGGCCACCAGCACGGTCGCGAACCAGGTGGCCGCAGCCAGGAGCGCCGTAGCGGCGACGGTCAGCCTCCCGGAGAGGTCCAGCAGGAACGGGGTGAACATCACCGCCCACACCACCGACTGCGCGAGATAGCAGGTCATCGACCGCTGACCGACAGCAGCGATCGCACTCACCACACGCCCCCGCCGCGCAGCGACCCGCGCCGCCACCAGAGCCACCAGCGCCGCGTACCCGAACCCACCCAGAACCCCCGTGGCATCATGCAGCGGCCCGACCAACTCCAGCACCTGCGGCCCGGGGACATCGACGACCCCGGCAGCCATCAGCGCCGCGGGCTGCGCACCGAGCACCGCGGCACCGATTCCGACCACGGCCACGACCCGCAAGAGAATCCGATGCCGCTCGGGCTCGTCCAGAACCCGCCGCCGCCCCGCCCACAGCCCGACCGCCAACGGGCACAGGAACCCGATCGGCCCGAGCAGCGCCACCACCGGCGCCACCTCCAGGCGAGCGGCGAACATCGTGCCCACGTCCGCAGGCAGCATCGACGGATCCGGCGGATCACTGCTCACCGCCGACGAGCCGGCGCTGGGCAACGACGTCAGCACAAAGAACAGCAATGCGGTCAGAAGAAGCCAGCGGTCCTTCCACCGCACCATCCACGCCCCTGCGAACAGCAGTACTCCATAAGCGGCCAAAATGTCGCCGACGTACAAGAGCATCGCGTGCGCAGTCCCCACGACCACCAGGGCCAAGCCACGCCGCCACAACAGCCGCCGCACGTCCCGAGGCCGGGACGCGGCCTGCCGACGCACGATATGCGCCACCCCGTACCCGAAAAGCAGCCCGAACATGGGAAACGCCCGCCCGTCGACAAACGTGGAGATCACCCACGTAGTACCCGAGTCGACCACGGACCCACCCTGCGGAAAGCCCCCGAAAATCCGCGAACCCCGCAGGAAGTAATGGGAGTTGGCCAACGCGATGAACAACAACATGAAGCCACGCGCCAAGTCGGGAGCGAGAGCCCGCCCCGCCGGATTCGTCGGTCCGGACCTCTCCGTCGTCATGCCCCCAGTCAAGGCCGCACCCCACCCGCACGACGTCGGCCGATGGTCTAGCGCCCACCGACTTCTGTCTAAGACAAGGCCAGGACCATCAAGGCCGGCAGCTACGCTGACCCCTGCCAGAAGCTAGGAACCCACCGTGGGCCTCCTCCACATCCTCGCGGCCCGACGCCCACGCCTGAGCCATGCACCCTGCGACGCACCACCCCACCCGGACACGCCTGATAGCGCGTGAGGCGAACATCACCCTGCCCCCGGCTCAGGCCTCCAGATAGTGCAGGACCGCCAGGATCCGCCGGTTGTACCCCGTCGTACGGGGCAGCTCCAGCTTGTCGAAGACCGCGTTGAGATGCTTCTCGACCGCGCTCAGAGACAGGTGCAGCCGCTCGGCGATCCCGCTGTTCGTGTGCCCCTGCGCGAGGACCTCCAGGACGTCACGCTCGCGCGGGGTGAGCCGGGCCAGCGGGTCGACGCGGACAGAACGGCCGACAAGCTGCCGCACCACTTCCGGGTCGATCACCGCGCCGCCCGCCCGGACCCGCTCCAACGCGTCGAGGAACTCCTCGACCTGCGCCACCCGGTCCTTGAGCAGATAGCCGATTCCCTCGGCGCCGCCCGCGAGCAGTTGCGCCGCGTACGTGCGCTCCACGTGCTGCGACAGCACGAGCACCCCCGTCGCCGGCCGGCGCGCACGGATCTCCAGCGCCGCCCGCAGCCCCTCCTCGGTGTGCGTGGGCGGCATCCGGATGTCGACGACCACGACGTCCGGACCGTACGTGTCGACGGCGTCGGGCAGCGTCGTGGCGTCCCCGAACGCCGCGACGACCTCGTGCCCCTCCTCCGCCAGCAGTCGCACCAGCCCCTCACGCAGCAGGGTCGAGTCCTCGGCGATGATCAGACGCACGGCAGCTCCGCGGTGATGGTGGTGGGTCCGGCCGGCGGGCTGTCGACCCGCAACCGGCCGTCGAGCGCCTCGACGCGGCCGCGCAGTCCGGCGAGCCCGGTGCCGCGCGGGTCGGCTCCACCGCACCCGTCGTCCCGGACGGAGACAGTCAACACCCCGGATGCCATGGTGAGTTGGACGTGAATGCCGGTGGCCTGCGCGTGCTTGGCGGCATTCGTCACCGCCTCCGACACCACGAAGTACGCGGCTGTCTCGACGGGCCGGGGGAGCGGCCGCTGCAGACCGTACTCCAGACGCAGCGGAACCGGGCTGCGCTCGGCCACCCCGCCCAGCGCCTCCCGCAGCCCCGGCCCGTCGAGCGCCGACGGATACACCCGCCACGCCACCTCTCTCAGTTCGGTGAGCACGCCCTGCGCCTCCTCGTGGGCCTGCGCCAGCAGCGCGGCGGACTGCTCGGGGCCGCGGCCGGGGCGGCGGGCCCGCCCGAGCAGCATCGCGAGGGCGACCAGCCGCTGCTGGAGCCCGTCGTGCAGATCGCGTTCGATACGGCGCCGCTCCGCGTCGACGGCGTGCACCACCGCGGCGCGGCTCGTGGCCAGTTCGTCGATCCGCCGCCGCAACAGCTCCCGCTCCGAAGGCCCGAACGCGTCACGCGCCAGACGGGCATCCAGCGCGCCCAGGGAGCGCAGGCCCTGCACACCGAGAAAGAGCAGCGCGCCACCCAACAGCACCTGCCACAGCAGCTCGACGGCACCGACCCGCCCGCGCACCAGCGCGATGCCGAACACCCCGGCCAGCACTGTGCCGAACCCGAACAAGGCCAGCGTGACCGCGGTGACCGACCCGGCATACGCACGCGCGGCGACATACCGCAGAACCGTGCTGTCCTCAGGGACGTAAGACAGAGGGAACCGGTCACCGAAGAAGACGATGCGACGGCGCCGCTCGAGCGCCGCGATCCGGCGAGCCCCCGCGACCAGGGCCGCCCGCGCCCCGGACCGGGTGCGCGGCCACAGCAGGAACGGCCCCAGGAAGCCCCCGCCGACGGCGAGCCACAGCAACCCCGCACACGCGACAACGCACCCGAGAAGCACGCCGACCGCCCGCCGAAGCGCCCCGGCCTCCACTCGCCCCACGCCCGTCACCAGCACGAAAGCCGAGCCTAACGGGCCCGCTCGGCCCTCGCCCGGCGCTCGCGCTCGTGCTCGCGATCACGGTGCCGACCCTGACCTTGACCTCGACCTCGACCTCGCCCCCGCAGCCGTACCACGACATACGCCGCCACCGCGGTGACAGCCGCCACCAGCACGACCTTGGACACCACACCCACGTACGTCTCCACCAGATCCCAGCGCTCACCGAGCCAGTAACCCGCAAGCACCAGAACCGAGTTCCACCCCAGCGAACCGACGGCGGTCAGCGACAGAAACACCGGCAGGCGCATCCGCTCCAGTCCCGCAGGGACCGAGATGAGACTGCGGAAGATCGGCACCATCCGCCCGAGCAACACCGCCTTCGTACCGTGCCGCCGGAACCACACCTCCGTCCTCTCCAGATCGGAGACTTTCACCAGCGGCAGCCGAGCCCACAGCGCGAACATCCGCTCACGGCCGACGGCCCGCCCGATCCCGTACAGCGCCGCCGCACCGACCACCGACCCGAGCGTCGTCCACAACAGCGCCGAGAAGAGACTGATCACGCCCCGCCCCGCGGCAAAACCGGTCATCGGCAGGATGACCTCACTGGGCAGCGGCGGGAAAAGGTTCTCGAGCGCGATCGCCAGACCGGCACCCGGCCCACCGAACACATCGACAAGATGCGCCGCCCAACCGGCGACGCCGGTCGTCGGCTCGGCAGCGGCGGCTGAGGTCACGAGGTACATACGGAGGTCTCCTGGCGTAGGCGATCGAATGCTCCGAGGCAGGCGCCCCGAACCCCACCCACGCTAGAAATCGCAGCTCAGCACCACTACGAGGACAACCGTCCGGCTCTGTACGGTGATCCCGCGCATCACCCTGCGGTTTCCCCCAGGGCTACCAGCACGGCCGCATGCCCGACTCCAGGATCTACCCTGGCCTTATGGAGATCACCAAGCTGTCCGCAGAGGCGCGGGCCCGACGGAGCGCCGAGATAAGGGAGTTCCTGCGATCGCGGCGGGCTCAGGTGACCCCGGCCGACGCCGGCATGGCCGTAGGCGATGTGCGCGGGCGCCGCACTCCGGGGCTGCGCCGCGAGGAGGTCGCGATACTCGCCGGGGTGGGGGTGTCCTGGTACACCTGGCTGGAACAGGGCCGGGAGATCAACGTATCCGCAGATGTCCTGGACGCGATCGCCCGAGTGCTCCGCATGGACGGCGCCGAGCGCGAACACCTCTACCTCCTGGCCGGCTTGAACCCGCCGCAGGCACCACCGGTGACCGGCCGCCAGGTCCCGGACGAGCTGCGCCGGTTGATCGACTCCTGGTTGCCCCGCCCCGCCTACCTGATCGACCGGCACTGGAACCTGGTGGCCGTCAATCAGACGGCCGAGCTGGTCTTCGGCTACGAAGAGCGCGACCACAACTGCCTGGTGACCTTCTTCACCGGGGCCCGCTACCGGTCGTCGCTGCTCCACTGGCGGGACGCCGCGCAGGTCATGGCCGGTCAGTTCCGAGCGGACGCCGCACGCTACCCGGACGACGAGGAGTTCGGCCGGATCGCTGCCGATATGTGCGCCGTCAGCCCCGAGTTCGCCGAGATCTGGGCCGAGCACAACATTCGCGATGCCACGTCCGGCACCAAGGTCGTCGTTCACCCGGAGGCGGGTGAGCTCGTCTTCGACTACACCACCTTGATCCTCCCCGACCTGCCCGGCCACCGCCTGATGCTGCACACCCCGGCGACGGACACACCGACGCAGGAACGGCTGACCGCCCTGCTGGGCGCCACCGTCCCGCAGCACGCCTGACGGACCGGTCGAAGGTGGTGGTGACAGACCCAGGTTCGTCACGCACTGCCGGTGCCTCGCCGGGCCGCGCAGGATCTTCCACATGAAGCGATTCACGAACCGAACAGTCCTGATCACCGGCGGCACCTCCGGCATGGGCCTGGCCACCGCCCGCCGCCTGCTCGACGAGGGCGCCTACGTCGTCATCACCGGACGCGACGAGTCCCGGCTCGAGAAGGCCGCCGCCCGTCTCGGCGCGGGCGACCGACTGCTGACCGTCCGCGCGGACGCGGCGAACCTGGCCGACCTCGACGTCCTGATGCGCCGCATCGAAGCCTGGCGCGGCACGCTGAACGCCGTCTTCGCCAATGCCGGTACGGGCGTCTTCAAGCCCAGCGCCGAGCTCACCGAAGCCGACTTCGACCACTCCACCGACGTCAACTTCAAGGGCGTCTTCTTCACCGTCCAGAAGGCACTGCCCCTGCTGAAGGAAGGCAGCGCGATCGTCCTCAACGCCTCCTGGACCCTGCACCGGGGTCTGCCGATCGCCTCCGTCTACTCGGCGACGAAAGCCGCCGTGCACAACCTGGCCCGCACCCTCGGCTCCGACCTGGCCCCGCGCGGCATCCGCGTCAACTCCGTCAGCCCCGGCTACATCGACACCGAGATGTACCGCGGCGCCAACACCGACCCCGAGGCCGACGCCCGCAACGCCGCACAGGTACCGCTCGGCACCGTCGGCCACGCCGACGAGGTGGCCGCCGCCGTGGCCTTCCTCGCCTCCGACGACGCCTCCTACATCACCGGCCAGGACCTGGTCATCGACGGCGGCCTGGTCGGATCCGTGCCCAACAACTGACACTCCGAGGAACCACGCCCGCCGGTGATCGGTATGGTCGGCGGGGGAGTCGATCGAACGGTAGGCGGCCCCGCTCAGGACGCGGGGCCGACGACGCCCGCCAGCGTGACCATGACAGCGAGCGCCAGGTCGCCAGGGGGCGGGATGATCTACAGACGGAGCCGTACGAAGGCTGTTCGCAGCGATCGTTCCGCCATCACGTCGCTCATCGGGCAGTTGTCGCGATGGGACCGGCCGGCTCAAGTGCTGCTCATGGCACTTCTGGTGGTGGCCCTCGTGACCGAAGAGAACAAGATTTCCCGCGCGCTGTCCGCGCTCGCCCTCATCGCGTGGTCGGTGCGCTACGGCCGTCGGACCCCGGCACCCCCTCCACCCAGCGGGTCGGTGCCGGGAAAGCTGACCCCACCTCCTGATCAACCCACCACCTGACCAAGCCCTCACCCTCACCCCGCCGGGCCCACCGTCAGCGCCGGGCCATCTCGGCCACCAGACGATGGGCGCGCGCCGTGTCCCAGGTGAGCGCGGCCGCGCGGATGGCCTCGACGCCGGGAGGCACGTCCAGACCGAGTTCCTCGGCGAAGACGGTCCGGCAGCGCTCGATCACCCCCAGCGCGCCGGGCACGTCCCCCTGGGCGCAGTACGACGCGGCGAGCAGCTGCCACAGTCGCTGCCGGTGGGGGGCTCCGGCCAGCACGGTCTCGATGCGGTACGGGAGCATCTCGGTGCGCTGCGTCAGCAGGCAGGCGGTGAAGTAGTTCTGGCAGGCCTCGAGGCGGGTGTTGTTGAGGCCCATGGTGTGCGCGTGGAACCACCGTGTCGCGGGCAGCCGCTGGCCGAAGGGGCCGCGCCAGAGGGCGAGTGCCTCGCCGAGGACGCCGACCACCCGCTGGTGGTGCCCCGCGGCGAGCAGTTCACGCCCCTGTCGGGCGAGCCTGAGGAAGCGGGACAGGTCGATCTCGTCCGCGTCGACGCGGAGCGCGTATCCGGTCTCCGCGCCCCGGCTGGTGGTCAGGCGCTTGCTCAGGCCGGGCTGCGCGGTGTCCAGGCAGCGGCGCAGTCCGGTGAGGTGGCTTCTGAGGTTGGCCACCGCGGAGCTCGGCGGCGCGGCCCACAGCAGTTCCGTCAGCTCGTCCATGCCGACGAACTGTCCCCGGCGCAGCAGGAGTGCGGTGAGCAGTGCGCGGCGGGCGCTGGACTGCATCTCGGCTGTGCCTGCGATGCGTACCGGTCCGAGCAGTCTGAAGAGCATCCGGTCCTTGCCTCTCATGAACTGCACTCACCGTGCCTGCCTCCGTCGACACCGAATATCGCAGGTGGCCGAGGAGCCGAGGAACAGGAAGGGTGGCCGGATCTGGTCAACGGGACGCAGCATCCTGCCTGTTCACGGCCTGTCACGCCTGTCACAGCGGTGCCACGGGTCCGTCACCGGGTCAGTTCACAGGTTCCACCTCGCGCAGCGCGGCTCCTAAGCTCCAGGCACCATTCGCCGGCCGGATCCTTCCCCGCCCGTCCCCCACGGAGTTGCTCTTGCCCGCGCATCACATGGCCGTCCTCGGTATCACGGCGGTGGAGGAAGAGGTGTACCGGCTGCTGCTGCGCAGCCCCGGCGTCGAGCTTCCCCAGGCACACGTGCTGTCGAGGCAGGAACCGATCGTGCTGGAGTCGGCGGTGCGCCGGCTGAGGGAACTGCATGTCCTTCGGGAGGACGGCGGCAAGGTGTGGCCGCACACTCCTGACGTGGTGGTGAACCGGCTGGCCCAGCAACGGCTGGAGGAGCTCTACCACACGATTCGTACGCTCTCGGATCTGAGACCCATCGTGGACTCTCTGACGCTCGAGTCGTCCGAGCGGGGCCCGGATGCCGAACACGCCCCGGTGGAGCGGCTGATCGGCCTGCCCGCCATCCGCGAGCGCCTGGACGAACTGGCCTTCTTCGCCCGCTCGGAGATCCTGGCCTGCGAGCCGTACGACGCGCTGACCCCGGAGAACATCGAGAGCGCCCGCCCGCTCGATCTGCGCTGCCTGCGCCGCGGCGTCGTCCTGCGCAATCTGGTCCGCGGGTCCGCGGTGGCGGACGACACCACGCGGGCGTACCTCCAGGAGCTGATCGCGGCGGGGGCGCAGGTCCGGGTGATCGAGGACCTGAGTGAACTGATGCTCGTGTACGACTACCGCACGACACTCGTGCCGGTGGACCCTAAGAACACCTCCAAGGGTGCTCTCTGCTCCAGCGAGGAGGGGATCGTCACCACCGTCGTCAACAACTTCGAGCGGCTGTGGGCGGGAGCCGATGACTTCGCCGACGTGGTCGGCCCGGGGAGTCGCGCCTCCGACGGACCGGAGCTGACCGGTCTGCAGGCCGAGGTGCTACGGGCCATGTGCACGGTCAGCAAGGACGAGACCGGCGCGCGGCAGGTGGGCACGGCCCTGCGCACGTATCGCCGCTACATATCGGAGCTGATCCGGATCCTCGGCGCGGAGAACCGCGCCCACGCGGCGCTGCTGGCCCGGGAACGGGGCTGGATCTGACCACAGAGGCACGGTCAGCAGCCGCGGTCAGCCGGAAGACCCAGATATCTGCGCGGGGTCGTCCGTGCCGGGAGGTCCGGCCGCGGCCGTCTCCTCCTCCAGCGAGCGCACGACCGCGTACGCCTGGGACAGGTTCTGCATGATGGTGTGCAGCTCGGCCAGCATCCGCTCCGTCAGCCGGCCGACGACCCGCTCGGGGTTCTCGGGCCACAGCAGCCCGTCCTGCTCGAACACGGCGCCCAGATCCTTCAGCCGCCCGACGGTGGCCGCGCCCGTTTCGTACGGGTGCCAGGGTGCGGCGGCGATCGCGCGGATGCTCCGGCCGGGGTGCCGCAGGACGTGCCGGTACGTCTCCTCCTCCGCAGGCGTGAGACCCAGGGCCTGCATGCGGTGCATCGGCGGTGCTCCTCGGATGATCGGGGAAGAGGTTCGGCACATGCGACGGCCCGGGCACCATGCTCGGCGCCCGGACCGCTCGACATGCCCCGCAGGGCCATCTCGCCGCGAGGGATCAGGGCTTGGTCCCGTCCTGCCAGCCGTTGGCCGGATTGCAGCCTGCGTCCCTGGGGCCGTGACAGGGCAGCGACACCGTGGTTGCGTCACCGCTCGCGGACGTGAGGCTGCCCGCGACGGCGGCGCACGCCCCCACCGCCGTCAGCGCAGTCAGCACCGCCGCCGTGAACCCCCGGCCGAGCCTGCTGGTGACGGTACGCATCATGGGTCTTCCCTCCCGGCGCCGCGCGGCGCCGCCTTCTCGAGAGCGGTCCGGGGCCTGATCCCCGGTCGCCGCACCCGAAGCATCGCAGCGATCTTTCCCACCCCACAGAGCTCTGGTTGGCAGCCTCCTGACGCCCGCCGTGCACGATCCTGCCAACCGGGCGACAGGAGGGCGGTCACGTCACCAGTCCTTCATCGCCTCCGTGGGTGACTTGCGTGCTGCTCTGCGCGCCGGGACCACCGAGCCCGCCGCCACCACCAGCACCGTCAGACCGAGCACCAGCAACAGGGCGTTCGCGGAGGGCAGCACGAGCCATCCCTTGACGTACGGAGCCAGCTCCGCACTGCCCCGCAGCAGAGCGGCGGTGCCACCGCCGAGCACCGCACCGAGCACCGCGCCCACCAGCGCGGCCACGGCACCGACCACAGCCATCTCCGTGACGAGCATCGTCAGAACCGCACGGGTGCGGAAACCGACCGCCTTGAGGACACCGATCTCCTGAGCGCGCTGCCGCGACAACGCACCGGTCACCGTCACGGCGCCGACGAAGGCGAGCACGCCGAGCACCCCGAGCAGCACCCGGCCGACGACACTGATCATGTCCAGGACGGCAGGCAGCGCGTCGAGCTGCTGCTGGATCGTGACCGCGGGATAGCCCAGCTCCTGCACCGACTTAGTCACCGCCGGCACGTCCGCCGCTGTCTCGGCGACCACGGTCAGCTGGTCGTAGCCGATGGTGGACAGGTAGCGGTCCTCCGGTTCCCCGGCACGCCGGGCCGCCCAGGCGATCACGGTGGTGTCGGCGGCGTAGGCGGCATCGGGGTTGTCCAGCTGCCACGTCGGGTCGTACACACCGACGAGCCGAGCACGGTCACGCACCCCCTTCCCCTCGCCCTGACGCACGAAGCGAGTGGTCTCGATGTCGACGTCCTGGCCGACCCGCCCCCTCAGGTCCACACCCTGCGACGTGGCGGGCGCGACGATCTCGCCGGGGCGCAGCGGGAAGAGGTGCTTGCGTACGGACTTCACGACCGGAGGGGGCAGCGCGGGCCGGTAGGTCGTCGCATACAGCAGGACCGTGTCGCCCGCCGCCGTCAGCACACCGAACGAGACCTGGGCGCGGGGCTGGACGGAGGCGACGTGCGGCAGCTTCGCCAGCCGAGCCGCGGTGCGGTCCGTCAACTGCCGGGTGTCGGGGCGCTCGTCCGGCCGGTCGACGGTGACGCTGCGGTTGGCGCTGCTCTCCCGGACGTCAGCGTCGGCGGCGCCCTGCGCCCGGTCGGCGATCCCCAGCGCGCCCAGGCACACGGCAGCGGCGACGGTGACCAGGGCTACGAGGCCGAACAGGCGGCGCCGCAGGGCGCGGACGTTCGCGAGAGCCAGACGAAAGGTGTTCACTTCGAGCTCCTCGTCCCCGTACCCGTCTCGGTCTCCGTCTCCGTAGCCGTCTCCGTACGACCGACCGGAGCGAACGCGCCCCGTTCAAGCAGATGCACCCGGTCCGCAGCCGCCGAAACGGCCGGATTGTGGGTCACAAGAACCACCGCCCGGCCCTCACCGGCCAGCTCGTGAAACAGCCCGAGAAGGAGCTCCTCACTGTCGGTGTCGAGGTTCCCCGTCGGCTCGTCGGCCAGGATCACGGGCGGGTCGTTGATCAACGCCCGGGCCAACGCGACCCGCTGCTGCTCACCGCCCGACAGCTCGCTCGGCAGATGGTCGGCCCGGTCGGCCAGCCCCACGCGAGCCAGCAGATCACGAGCCCGCTGCTCGCCCTCTGCGCGGCGGCCAGGAAACGGCAGAGCCACATTGCGCAGAGCCGAGTGCTGAGGCAGCAGGTTGTACGACTGGAAGACGAACCCCAGCCGGCCGCGCCGCAGATCGGCCAGCTCCCTGTCCGACATGCCCGTCGTGTCGACGGGCCCGCCACCGTCCGCGCCGTCGAAGACCACGCGGCCGCGGTCCGGCGGCGTCAGTAGCCCGAGGATGTGCAACAGAGTGGTCTTCCCGGAGCCCGAGTGACCCACCAGGGCGGTCACCATGCCCCCCTCCACGGCGAGATCGGCATCCCGCAGGACATCAACCCTCCGCCCGCGCAGGGTGTAGGACTTGCTCACACCTTCGGCCCGCAGCAGCACGCTCACCGCACTCTCGCTCACTTCCCGATCCTCGTGGCGTCGGGCAACCAGCCCATGGCGCCGTCCAGTTCCCGGTCCAGCGCCCACACGCCCCAGGTGGTCTTCAGGTCGCAGGCCTCGTCGCCACCGCCGACCCGGTACAGGTCCGGCAGCCCGGGGCACCCCCGGTACGGCGTGACGGCCCGCCCGAGCGCCGCGCGCAGCGGACCGTCCAGGGCGCCGCCGAGCAGGGCGTAGGCCCGGACGACGAGGGTGTAGTCGTAGAGGGAACCGAACGGGGCCGGGTCCCGCGCCCACCGTCGCAGTGCGTCGGCGGTGATCCAGGACGGGACACGGTCGCGACGGTCGCTGTCGGCGAGACCCACGGTGAGTGTGGCCGCGGCGACCACCGCGTCCGCGGAGTCCGGTCGCCAGGCGGCGACCACCGGATCGCGGGTCTCCGCGCCCGCGTCGGCGCAGGTGAGGACTGTGCGCTGCCATGCGGTGGCGTTCTGCGGAGTCACGGTCGTGGGCACCAGGTTCGGATCCGTGCACAACTGCCGGACTCGGTCGCTCGGGTCGCTGTTCTCGGTGACGGCGCGCAGAGCGGCCCGGTTCAGCCGCTCGGTGGCCTCGGGGCTCGCGGTGCCGGACTTCTCCTCGCGGGCGATGGCCTGCAGCAGGCGGGGGTCCTCGCGCGACCAGCCGGCCAGGGTCCTCAGCCGCTGGACGAAGAGCGAGGCTTCGGGATCGCCGATGAACGCGTCGGGCTCGCGGACGGTCCCGTCGTCGAGGAGCGTGCCGTGGAGCCGCTCGAGGACCGGAGCGAAGGCGGACCGCGGTGTCCCGGCCGCCTTCAGCACGTGGACGAGCTGGTAGAGCTGCTCGTAGGGGAGTGTCGCCGCGCCGTCCCGGAGCACCGGCTCCCACACCGTGCGGTCGACGACCGCACGCTGTCCCGCCGCCTCCCGGACCAGTACGTAGCTGTAGGTGTCGGAGAGCCGTGTCGCCCGCTCGTCGGGCGACAGATCCGCGAAGCCGCCGGTGCGCGGGGCCGCGACCCGGGCGAGGGAGGCCGGGACCGGCTGCTTCAGCAGCCGGAGCGAACCGGCCAGGGCGCTACTCTGGTCGAGCGCGTGCCGCCTCTTGGCTGCCGAGCCCAGCCAGGCGACAGTGGTGGCCCGGTCCTCGGACGGTACGTCGTCCAGCCGTCCGAGCGCGTCGAGCACACCGAGCGCGGCCCAGGTGGCACCGAGCCGCGCCGCCTCGTCGTCGTCGCCGAGCGCGGAGTCGACGTACCAACCACCCTTGGTACGCGTCCGGTTCACGGCCGCGGCATCTCTCTGACCCAGCGCCCGGTCGGCGCCGGCCTGCCAGAGCGGGACCAGCCAGTCCCGGCCCCACAGCGACGAGGTCTCCAACGCTCCCTCGCGCCACGACCGGACCTGGGCGGCATCCATACGGACCCGGGGAGCGTCACCGAGTTCGGACAAGGTCCGCAGAGCGAAGGACTGGGCCTGGGGACCGGCCGGCTGCTCCCGCAGGAACGGGTGGTAGTAGTACCCGTTCTCCTGACTGACCAGACGGTCGAACTGCCCCGCAGCGGCAGGATCCCGCCCTCCCGACCGCTCGGACGCGGACCCGCCGCACGAGGTCGTGAGGAGAGCAGACACGACCACCACCCCCATCAAGACACCCATCCGCTTCGTTCCGTGTCCTGCTACGCCGAATTTCACCGAAAGTCCCCCGCGCGCTGTTTCCCTTCTCAGGGAATATCGAGTTTCAGGGAATGCAGAAGTCGCAAAAAGGTGCCGCACCGTCGGGCTCTGACGGTGCGGCACCCTCACGTACTCATGTATTCATGTCAGGCGCCGTGTCCGCCGAGGCGAACAAAGGTCACGCCGCCCCCGCGTACGCGCACTTCTCGCTGACCTTGATCCGGCTGGTCACCTTGGCCGAGCCGCAGCTCTTCGTCGACACGTAGACCGTGGCCTTGCTCGGCGTCATCTTGCCGTAGGTGTCGGCGATCCGTGCGGTGTGGTTCTTCCACCGCACCACACCCAGGGACTTGCTCTTCATCGTGAGCGTGGCCTCGGGGTTCTTGGAGATCTTGACGGAGACGCGGAAGCCGTGCGCCTTGAGCTCCGCACGGTTCTGGATCCAGGCCGCCTGCTTCGGGTGCGACCCGGACATCTTCGTGGAGGCCTTCCAGGAGCAGGACTTCACGTAGGTGCTGCAGTGCCAGGCGTTGATGCTGATCTTGTTACCGCCCGGGAGGCCCACCTGAGTGGACGCCGAGGTGGCGTGCGCCGGCGAACCCGCCAGCACGAGGGCGCCGGCCGCGAAGGCGGCGGCAGCCCCGGACACCAGACGCGTGCGTATGCCGTTGTTCATTTCGATTGTCTCCCCGTGAGATATCGAGAACGGTCACCCGATCGGGAAACCGTGTGCGTCGCCCCACCTGAATTCCTCGGGTGGCGTGCGCCGCTTTTTCTACCGGCTCCCGATCCCTCCGTGCGGCTCGGCGAGGCGAATACCAGAACGTGACGCCCGTCACAAGGAATAGGTGGAACCGATCTCTGCCGGAGAGAGTCGAAAACGGCCCGCTCCGAGGAGCCCGGAGACGCCGGCCCCTGCGCGTGCGTGACGCGGCTGCGCGGACGCCGTCGATGGAACGACCTGCAGCGATACGGACGTTCAACGCCGGTCCGGAGCCAGGGCCGGGGTGTGTTCCACGGGCCGAGCGATGACGCGAGCGCGGTCACGGGGAGGGTTCTCCGCATACGTCGGGGTGGGCTCCGAGTCCGCGCCGCGACGCGGTCGCCACACCCCTGGTGACGACCGCGCAACGCGCCCTCTGCCCTTGAACCGACCTGCGGCCCGGCTCGCCACCTGCTCAGCCGGCCCCGGCCCCTGGTCCGCCTCGGCCAGCCTCGCCACCTCGGCTCACGTGCGTCCGATGCCCGAACTGCCGCGGGGCCAGTTACCCGGGACATGCCCAAACTTCAGTCCGTAATCGGCCGGTGAGGGGTCTGGTGGGAAGCGTTCCACGCGGCGACCGACCACGGCACTGTGACGAGCGGGCTGTGGAGGACGCGACACCTCACCCCGCGGAGCCGTCAGCCCCGACGACGCCCGCCAGCGTGACCATGACCTCGACCGCCTCGCGGTCGGAGAGTCCTTGCTCCCGGCACAGAGAGCGCCAGGTCGAGAAGGCCGTGGCGTGGCCGATCACCGCCCGCCGCACGGGGGCGCGGTCGGTGCCGCCGGGCCACGGCTCGGCCAGCACCTCGACGTACTGCTCGGCCATCGCCTCACGCGCCCGGCGGATCGACTCGGGCACGGCGTGCTGGTCGCGGATGACCAGGGCCAGCATCTGCTCGCCGGCGCGGTAGAAGCGGTAGAGGTCGGCGAGCCCGGCCGTCAGCCGCTCGACGGGGTCCTCGATCGTGCGCCACTGGTCGGGCCGGGGCGGCTGCTGGCGCGACATCCAGTGCCCCGAGCATGCCTCGAACAGGGCCGTCTCGTCAGGGAAGTGCCGGTAGACGGTCATCCGCGTCACCCCGGCGCGCTCGGCGATCGCGGCGATGCTCGTCGAACCCGGGCCCGCGGTGCCGTGCAGATGCACGGCGGCCTCGACGATGCGCTGCCGGGTCCGGTCCACGTCCTCGGCCCGCTTGCGCATCTCGTAGCCACGAGATTTCAGCGAACGCTGCTGTTCACCCAAAGCTTGACACCTCCGGGTCGGCGGCGGAGACTTTTAAGGGAACACCAGTGTATCGCCAAAAAGCGCACCGAGGTGATCACCATGACCGAATCGCCGGCACCACCGCTCACCGTCGTCCGCCCCGGCGAGGGACCCCAGGGCTTCCTCGGCTCCATCGGAGTCGCCTTCAAACTGTGGGGCGCGGACACGGACGGAGCGGTCTCCGTCGTAGAGCACCCGTTCCCGGTCGGAGCCCTCGTCCCGCCACACCTGCACACCCGGGAGGACGAGTACTCGATCGTCACCGAGGGAGAGATCGGCTTCCGCTCCGGAGACCGCGAGGTCGTCCTCGGGGCCGGCGGCTACATCACCAAGCCGCGCGGCGAACTGCACACGATGTGGAACGCCGGACCCGTTCCCGCCCGCATGATCGAGATCATCAGCCCCGCCGGATTCGAGCACTTCTTCCGCGAAGTCGTCGAAATGTTCGAGGACGAACAGCCCCCGCCCGCAGACGCACTCCCTGAACTCGCCGCCAAATACGGCCTCCAACTCGGCCGCCCCGCCTGGCTGCCCGACGTCATCGCACGCTTCGACCTGACCCCACCGCCCGGCCTCTGACAGCTACCTTCCGAAAGCCCGTACAGGCCCGCACCGCGTGCGCGGCCTCGTCCAGACACGTACGGAACACAAGGGCCGCCCCTGGGCGACGCCTCAGGGACGCTGGGCCAGCGCCATACGGCGCGCGATATCAGCCGCCGCGGTCTGCACCGACAGGCGAATGCGATGGTCCGTACGGACCTTGGAGACCGGCCCGAAGACCGAGATCGCGGCGGCCTCGCCGTGCCCGAGGGCACCGATCGGAACGGCCAGACAACTGAAGCCCTTCCTGCACCCCTCGTGCTCGCAGACGACACGTGCTTCACGCACACGAGCAACATCACGTGCGGTGCTGTTCGACGAACCTGCCAGCAACGCCTTGCCGATGACCGAAGACCGGGCGGGCAAGCGGAGACCCACACGGGAACGTACGCCGGTGGCGAGTCCACCGCCGACCTTCTCGAGGTAGACAGCCTCGTCGCCGTCGAGGACGCCCAGATGCACGACGCAGCCGGTGGCCCGGTGCAACCAGTACAGACTCGGCAGGGCAGCACTACGCAGCGCATTCTGATGCGACGCCGCAGACCCCAACTCAATGATCCGCATGCCCAGTTGATAGTCCCTGCCGATGCGGTGCACCCAGCGCAAAGCGAGCATCTGCTCCAGTGCGCGGTGGGTCGAGGACAGCGGCAGCCGGGTGGCTGCGGCGATCTGCGACAGATTCAGGAGCTCCACGCCGTCCAGGGCATCGAGGATCAGCGCCGCACGCTGCATCACGCCGGCCGGTGGGCCGTCAGCACCCTGCACACGCACAGTCATCCCCTCGCCTCCCTCGCATCCCCGCCACCGGCATGCGAAACACACTCCGGACCGCGAGCACCGCACATGCGACGTCAGCCTGAACCGTAGGACGATCACAGGCCGCCGACGACCCACTGTTTCCGCCCAGCGGGAAGACAGCTGTCCCTGCTCGGACACATGGTCTGTACTCCGTCCATGACCGAACCCAACCGCCTCACGCCCGGTCCACTGCTGGCCGACCGGCGCGCCGTGGTGACCGGCGGAGCCGCCGGCATCGGCGCCGCCGTCGCACGGGTCTTCGCCACGCACGGCGCGCACGTCCTGGTCGCCGACATCGAACCGATGACACCGCACCCCTTCGACCCCGCCGCCGGCGGCTCGATCACCAGCCTCGAATGGGATGTCCGCACCCCGTGTCCGGCCGAGCTCATCGAGCACCAGCCCGACGTACTGGTCAACAACGTCGGGCACTTCGTACAGCCGCCGCACCCCTTCGACACCAACTCACCAGCCCTGTGGGACGAGCTGCACGACATCAACTTCGCGCACGTACTCCGCCTCACCCACGCACTCCTGCCCGGAATGACCGAGCGGCACCGCGGCTCCATCATCAACCTGACCACGGTCGAGGCCCACCGCGCCATCCCGGGCCACGCCGTCTACTCGGCCTACAAGGCCGCACTCACCGGATTCACCCGGTCACTGTCCGCCGAGATCGGCCCCTCGGGTGTCCGCGTGAACGCGATAGCCCCCGACCTCGTCGAAACACCCCAGGTGCCGTACGAGGACATCGTTCCCCACGAGGACCGACACCTGTGGCCGACATGGTCCCCACTGGGCGGGCCCGGGCAACCCGACGACGTCGCCGGGGTCGCACTGTTCCTCGCCTCCGACCTGTCCCGCTTCGTCACCGGAGGCACCATCCACGTCGACGGCGGAACCCACGCCGCCGGCGGCTGGTTCCCACGCCGTTCCGGCGGCTGGACCAACCGCCCCCGCACCCCCTGACCTCACCGAACGGAACTCTCCCCATGAAGATTCTGATCATCGGCGGAACCGGCATGATCGGCGCCCACGCCGCACTCCATCTACGCGACCACGGCGACGACGTCACGGTCGCCGGCCGCGGACCGGCCCCCGACGACTCCCCGGTAGCCGACTTCCCGCACCTGACCGGCGACTACACCGCGCCCACCTTCACCCCCGAGCAACTCGCTCCCTTCGACGGCATCGTGTTCGCCGCCGGCCAGGACGTGCGACACAAGAACCCCGACGACGACACCACGGCATTCTGGGAGAACACACAACGTGCCGGGGTCCCCCGCATGGCAGCACTGGCCAAGCAGGCCGGCGTGAGCCGCTTCGTCCAAGTAGGCAGCTACTACCACCACCTGCGCCCGGACCTGGCCGCGAGCAACCCCTACATCGCGGCACGCAAAGCGGCCGACGACGGGGCGCGCGCCCTCGCCGACGCGTCGTTCAACGTCTGCACACTCAATCCGCCCTCGATCATCGGGGCCATTACCGGCGCCTCCGCCCGGCGCTACCGGCGGATGGTGTCGTGGGCCGCCGGCAACGAGCCAGGCATCCCCGACTTCGCCCCACCCGGCGGCACCAACTACATGTCCGCCGATTCCCTGGCCCAGGCCATCCGGGGAGCCCTGCTCCACGGCGAACCCGGCGCGGCATATCTGATCGGCGATCAGAACATGTCCTACCGCCAGTTCTTCCAGCTACTGGTCGACGCCGCAGGCGGCAAGAGAGTCATCGGCGAGCGCGACGAGCAGCATCCACTGCAACCGGACCCGTCCATCATCCAGGGACGAGGCAACACCCTGGCCTACGAACCCGCCCCCGAGGACGTGCGCCGCCTCAGGTTCACCAGGAACGACTGCGCCCGCGCGGTGGAGAACCTCATCGACATCGTCACGGCGGCGCACTGAGCCATTTCCAACCTCACGTTGATGCGTGATGAAGGACGAGGACGGCCTTCACGAAGTCGGTGATGCGGTTGGTGCTGCCACGGAGCTTCCGCAGAAGCCTCCGGCCCTTCACGCGCACGGCGTGCCGGTAGCCAAGGGAACTGAGATCTCCGAGCAGATGCCACCGGGCGAAGAGGAAGGCAGCGCCGCTCAGCGACTGGGCCCCGGTATGGGCTCAGAACACCGTGCGCCCCCCGATCGAAGTACGTCCGGCACTTGAGGCTCTTGTCGCTCCCCGACGGCTCGATGTCGGCAATCGGATGGTGGGCGCTGCACCGCTGGCCCGTTACGGTTTTCGGTCACCTCTTCGCATTTTCAAATCTCTGTTCCCATGATCCTGTCAGGGTGTCAGTGCCCGCCGTCATGCTGCTGGCCAGCCAGAACGAGTTCGGCTGAGGCCGACTTGGCAGGCGGAACGGATCAAGGTCTGACGGAGGGGGACGACACGGTGCCCGTGGAGGCGACCGAGGAACAGGCGGCAGCACGGGACAGCTTCGCCGCCGGCAACGATCTCGCCCTGGTAGCGGGAGCGGGAACAGGCAAGACATCGACCCTGGTGATGATGGGCGCCGCGACCCGCCGCCGCGGCATGTACATCGCCTTCAACAAACCCATCGCGCTGGAGGCCAAAGCCCGCTTCGGCAACAACGTGCACTGCAGCACCTCGCACGGCCTGGCCTACCGTGCACTGGGCAGCCGCTTCAAAGCGCGCCTGGACGCCACCCAGCACATGCCGATGTGGCGCACCGCTCAGCTCCTGAACATCGACCGCGACCTTGCCGTCGGGGGACGCCGGCTCAAGCCGACGACGCTGGCCCACCTCGTGATGGAGATGGTCCGGCACTTCTGCTACTCCACAGAGGAGCAGGTGGCAGCGCGCCACCTCGGGATCGTGAACGGACTCGACGAGGCCGGACAGCAGTACGTCGCCGGCGTGCTGCTGCCCCGGGCCCGCTGGGCATGGGACGACATCTGCTCGCCGAACGGCACGCTGCCCTTCAAGCACGACCACTACCTCAAGATGTGGGCCCTCACCCGGCCTCGGCTGCCCACCGACTACATCCTCCTCGACGAGGCACAGGACACGAACCCGGTCCTCGAGGAAATCTTCCTCGCACAGAACGCACAGCGCGTCTGCGTCGGCGACCCGTCCCAGCAGATCTATGAGTGGCGGCACGCCAAAGACATCATGAGCGGCTTCCCCGGCCAACGGATGGAACTCACCCAGTCCTTCCGCTTCGGACCGGTCATCGCGGACGTGGCCAACCACTGGCTGCGCGCGGCCGCCTCCACCATGCAACTCACCGGCCACGCCGCCGAACCGTCCCAGCTCACACAGGTTGACGTCCCCGATGCCGTGCTGTGTCGCGGCAACGCGGACGCCCTCGCCGAAGTCCTGCGCTTCTTGGACCAGGACGTGCCCGTCGCGCTCGTCGGCGGAGGAAAACCGCTGCTGAACATCGCGAAAGCCGCCATCGATCTAAAGGCCGGCCGCCGAACCTCCCACCACGACCTCGCCCTCTTCACCTCCTGGGGCGAGGTCCAGGAGTACGCCGAGCAAGACTCGGCCGCCGCAGACCTCAAAGCCATCGTGGAACTCGTCGACACCTACGGCCCCCAGCAGATCATCACCACCGTCCAACGCATGACCGACGAATCCCAGGCCCAGGTCGTCGTCTCCACCGTGCACAAGGCCAAGGGCCGCGAGTGGAACCGCGTACGCATCGGAGCCGGCTTCACCCCACCAGACGACGACACACCCCGCGCCGTACACCCAGCCGCAGCACGCCTCATCTACGTCGCCGTCACCCGCGCCCGCCACCTCCTCGACATCACCGGCATCAAACGCCTCCAGGCCCACGCCGCATCCGCCACCGCCGACACCACCCCCGACGGCATCTCCCTCGCGCGGCTACCACTCACCGGACAGCTCAAGTACCCACGCTCGCCCATGTCCACCTTCCTCGCCTGCCACCTGCCCCACCCCGAGCGCCTCCTCGCCTCCTACCTCCGACACACCCGCGGCCTCCCACACCCCACCCAGCCCCTCAACGAACGCCGCCCCGACTACGCCGCCCTCGGCCACACCATCGACTACCGACTGCGCCTGAGCCTCGGCTCCGACCCGGGACCCGCCGCGATCGCCGGCATCGACCTGATCGGCAGCACCGCACCAATCGACGGAGCACCCCCAGCAGCCGTACGCGCCAACCTCCACACCATCGGGGCCGGCATCATGCGCCGCCTCCACGCCCACCTCACAGACCCCAACCGCCTGCTCAACGACGACGACCTGACCAGGCTCTGCTTCATCACCAGCTTCTTCGAAGCCATCTACCGCAACGGCTCCTTCCACCGCAAACGCAACCTCCTCGCCCACGTCGACGAGCACACCACCGTCAACGGCCTCATCAGCGCCGTACCGCACTACGTCCTCGACGACATTGACGAGCAGATGAAACTCGCTGAAGACCCTTTCAAGCCCCTACGGAACCTTCCCCCCGAAGAACGCACCTGCGGAGCCGTGTTCGCCGGCAGCGCCGACGTGAAGGCCGACGCAGACTTCATCACGGGCGGGATCCTCATCGACTGCAAAGCCACCACCCGGCCGCACCGCCTCGGGCAGGAAGAAGTCCAGCAGCTCGCGGGCTACCTCCTCCTCGACTACGACAACCGCTACGACATCCGCGAAGTCGCCTTCTACCTCTCGCGCCAGGGCGCCCTGATCCGCTGGACAGTCCCCGAGTTCCTCAACGCGCTCGGAGCTCGAACCTCACTGCCCATGCTACGGAAAGCCCTCCGAGAACACCTCGCTACGAGTCGTCGTTAGAGCCTCCCGATCCCCGGCAAGTCGCACCGCAGCCGCGCTGGGCGCACTGCTGCGGTTGGCCCTGGCCAGCAACCTCACTCCTACGGACGCGCGGGCGCTGCTCCTGCACATCACCGCACTGCATGGACCCAACGCCTCCGGGCAGGTCAGGTTCGCGCGTTGGCCGGCGGCTCGCTGGCGTCGGCGCAGCGAGAGGGGAGACTGGCTGCTCGTGACCGAAGAACTGCTGAAGCAGCACACGGTGGACCCGAGCGCTCCGCCACCTGGCCCTGGAAGCGGCTCTGGAGCGCGCACATGCCACCGCACAAGGCACCAGCCCGGCCCCCTTCGCCCAACACGTAGCCGCTGTGATTGAGGTGGGAGAAGACAATGGCCAGGTGGATGCGCTGCTGCACGCCCGGCTCCTTGTTACTCAACTCGTATGCGGAACACGGGATTTCGCGGAGCGCCTAGTGCACCAAAGCTCAGATGAAGCTCAAATAATGACCATGAAGCGGTCAATTGATCTTCACATTGTGAGCACTACGTGATCAGGCACTCACAACATCTTCCGTCCATGCCGACCTCTCCATCCGGGGAGGTCATTGACATGAGCACTGCATGTTGGAGATCTTCATGCGCCGCAGAAGCAACGCCACCCTGGTCGCCCTTGCCATCGCCGCGGGGTCGGTCATGTTCAGTGCGCCGTCCGCTTCGGCCGTCACCTACTGCGACAGCTCCGGCTACACCGTCACCAACGAGCCCATGGAGCGATGCACCAAGCTGTCCAACGGCATCCTGGCCGTGAAGCAGAATTCCAGCGGCCTCGTCAGCACCGAGTACTACAAGTCGGGCGGCTCCACCATCACCGCCAAGCTCGGCTACTCGCGCGGCGGGACCAACCACTACGGCAGCTCTGTCTCCATCAGCTCGGGCTCGACGAAGCGGCAGACGTGGTCGCTGTCGGCCGGCTCGTACTGCACGAGCACCATCGGCATGCTCAGCTACAGCGGCGGCACGTTCCAGACGCCGTCTTCGCACTGCTGAAGCTGAACCAACACACCGCAGGCCCCGTCTCCGAAGGCGGGGCCTGCCCTCCTACCGGTCCCGTTCTCCCCGAGATGACCACGCAAGGAACCACGCCGTGTTTTCCGCCATCTTTCAACACCACGTCGGCTACCTGGCCGCGTGCACACTGATTGGTCTCATTCTCGGCGGCGCAGCTTGGATGCTCGCCGGTAAACGCGAGAACCCTCATGGCGCATGGTGGGCCGGGCTCGCCTTCACTCTCACCGGCGTTCTCGGCGTCACCTTCATGGGCGGGGGCTCAGCCAGCGGCGTATGCGTACTCAATCACCAGTTCGCCGAGCCCTTTCACACCACGCAAGGGTTGTGGAACCTGGCCATGATGGTGCCCGTCGGCGCCTGCGCGCTCCTGGCCATCCGTCGCCCGCTGCCTGTACTCGTGGGAGTGATCGCGCTTCCACCGGCCATCGAATTCATCCAGGCCACCGTTGACGGCCTGGGCCGCGTGTGTGACAGCGCCGATGCCGAGATGAACATCATCGGCGGGCTGATCGGCTTCACCGTTGTCGCCGTCGTGCTCGCCATCCGCGACTCCCTCGCCTGGCGGGCGGGTGCCAAGGGGGCCCTCATCGCCTTCGCAGCGCTGCTCCTCCTGGGGTCGGGGGTGGTGCGTCCGATGCTCGACTTCACCAACGTGGACGGCAGCAGCCTCGTCGACGCAAGCTCCGGCCAGAAGAAGGCGGTTGAGTCCGCCGTCCATGAGGCGTTCGGTGATCGCTACAGGATCGGCAAGATGTACGAGCAGCCGTGCGGTGACGCGCCCTGCACCAGCATCGTCTTCAACCTGCACTTCCGTGAAGCAGGCAACTCCGGAGGCTTCGGCACCGGCAGCCTCTCGTGGCCGGACAAGAAGCACCTGAACGTGCAGCTGGAGAACAGCGACCGTCCCACTGCCATGGGCTACCCGGTCGAAGGTGCGAAGGCCCCGTCCACCGATGCAGCAGCCGCCCGGATCGCGAAGTCCTATGCCCAGCGAACGTATCCGTGGGCGAAGAGTGCCACCATGCACCAGACGTCCCCGGTGGGTGCAAAGGCCGAGCTGGGCTGGATGACGAACTGGAGATGGACCCACAACGACGTTCTGATGCCCAGGATGCTGGACGTCCAGGTGGACAGAGCAGGCCGTGTATCCCAGATCGATGTCAGGTGGGGACCTACCCGGGCAAAGCTTCCCGAGGCCAAACTTGACGCCGAGCAGGCCGAGAAGGCCGCGACGAAGTCGGTCAAGGCACAGCTGCGAGCCAACGGCAACGCCGGCGCAGAATTCCACGCCAAGGCTGTCACCGTGAAGGCGGTCGAGCAGGACGGCAAGTGGCAGCCCAACTGGCTCGTCAACGTGACCTGGCCCAGCACTGGAGACAGCGATGGTGGGCAGGAGCAGCCTGTGGTCGACATCTACCGGGTGAACGCCGTGACGGGGCAGGTGTACGACGCGACCGGCCAGCCCCTCAAATCCGCCTGACGCCCTCACCGGTGCGTCAGTGGCGTTGGGCTTGTTCGCCGGAACCGTTTCTGGCGGACAAGCCTGTCCACAGGCGGCCATTCCGTACGCATCGGTGCAGGGCCCGGCGTTGACGGGGATGCGGCACCAGGCCCCCCATCTCCCCTGGTGGGTTCGTCCTGCGACGATCGGACTGAGTGTTCTCCCAGCAAGAAGGTGGTTGCGGCACGTCGAGCACCGCCGCTTCGGTGCGAAGATCGCGCCCCCGCTTCGTGATTCCCGAGGAGTCCTGCGCGTTCCCTCTTCTGTTGCCAGCAGCTGACCGCGGGCCGGGTAGGGGCCACTGCCTGCAGACGAGCGCGGCCAGGCGCTTCATCCCGCCGGGAGGCCGTCGTTGCAGTGCTGCCTGCACACCAGCCGCCAGGCTTGAGACTGGGTGGCCGGCGGCTGCCGTATGGCAGCCGGGACTCGTCGGTGTTTTCCGCAGGCCGCGGGCCGTGTTGATGAGTGATCGGTGCCCGGTGTACGCGCGTTCGGCGGCGGCGACGTCACGCTCGTCGAATTCGCCGTAGAAGTAGATAACGCCGTCCATGAGTTCGCGTTTCCACGCACCCGTGGGCCTCGAGCCAGGACGGCCTCGGCAGTCATCGGCTCGTGGGCTGGCGGAAGATCAGGGCCGATCATCCAGACCTCCATCCACACGCCGAACGCCCACTACGCATCTTCATCGCCCTGATCCGGTCCGCCGCTGTTCGTGCCCAGAGCGCGGTCGATGAGCGCGCGGTGGTCCGCCCCGCTCATCGACTCCTCCCAGCGGGCGGCTGTCACCGGCGGTGACGCCGAGGACCGCAGCGATGCCTGCATCAACGGCTCACTCTTCGGAGCCATCGGCACAGCAGCAGCCGGTCCCGTCGCCAGGGCCCTCAGAATGGGCGTCGGAAGGTAGTAGGGCTTCATAGTTCGGCAGGGGTGGGCAAGGCCATCCGGCTCGCGCACCCCTGCTCGTGGGCCAGGCAAACGTAAGGGGGGGAATGAAGAAGCAGCCGGTGGAGTGGCGTGACCGATGGCAGGGCTCATCAGACCTGGGCGCGTTCGGCCTGATCGTCGTGGGTCTGCCGAAACTGGTCCAGTACGGGATCGGAGTCGAGTTTCTGCTGTCCGCGCTGCTAGGCATCGCCGTTGGCGCAGTCATCGGACTCCTCTTCCCCTCGATCACGGCACGTGTGCGGACCAAGCGCACCCCTGCCCCGCCCCCGCCGCACCCCCCGCTGCCCCCACCGCCCGTGGGCACGCAAGGGAGGCCCTCGGGAACGCCCTCCACGACGGAACCGAACGTCAGAGATGTCCCCGAAGAGCCGAGCTGAGGTGTGGTGCGCTGATCGACGACGGCATGGCTCGGAGATCACGTCCCCGGATCTTCGAAGCCATGCCTGTCGTGTTCCGAGAACATCGCCGCTGAGCTGATAGTCCGCCACGAACCGGACATCACGCGACTACGCCGAAGCCCTGTCCGCAAGACCACCTTCAACACCACCTGCAAAAACTCCCGCAAAACCCTAGTGCAACCTACGCCTGAGAACTCAGCAAAAGCCCAGGTCAGAGCCACCGCCAAGGGTTCACCAATAGCGCCGACAACCCCTCACACGCACCCCGTCCACCCCGACCAGCAGGGGGAGAAGAGCTGGACAGGACGGATGGCGGCGCGTGCTCGAGGCCAAAGGCGCCGAGCTGTCCCCTTGCGCGTCGGCCGGGGGCCGTGCGCCTCGACGGCTCGGCACAGCGAGCCACGCCGCTGGCGCCTGACGCTCCTTCGTGCAGACCACCGGGATGTTAAGTACGCCTACTCAGGCGCAGTTGGCGCCCAGGAGCGCACACTGGTGATGTTGGTTGGTTTGTCGGTGGTGGGTCGGTGTGGAGATGTCAGTGGTCTGGCGGGTGTCGGGGGCTGGTAGAGGTGGGTTTCGAATCT
>NZ_JBITJS010000021.1:0-160381 GCF_044460245.1 Streptomyces sp. NPDC050145
ATGTGGCATTCGTCGCCGCCGGAGCGGTAGTCGCCGAAGTAGTCGACGACGTCCTCGGGCCACTGGTTCGCCTCGGCCAGCAGCACCGTGTCGGGGTAATGCGTGTCGATCTCCTTGCGGACCCGTTTGAGGAGTTCGTGAGTCGCCGGAAGGTTCTCGCAGTTGGTGCCTTCGCGGGCGTAGAGATAAGGGACCGCGTCGAGACGGAAACCGTCGATGCCGAGATCGAGCCAGAACTTGAGGGCGGCGAGGATCTCCTCCTGGACGGCCGGGTTCTCGTAGTTGAGGTCCGGCTGGTGCGAGAAGAAGCGGTGCCAGTAGTACTGCTTGCGTACGGGGTCGAAGGTCCAGTTCGAGGCCTCGGTGTCGACGAAGATGATCCGGGCGTCCTGGTACTGCTTGTCGTCGTCGGCCCAGACGTAGTAGTCGCCGTAGGGGCCCTCGGGGTCGGCGCGGGACTGTTTGAACCACTCGTGCTGGTCGCTGGTGTGGTTCATGACGAAGTCGATGATCACGCGCATGCCGCGCTGGTGGGCGGCGTCCACGAACTCGACGAAGTCGGCGAGGTCACCGAAGTCGGAAAGGACGGAGGTGTAGTCGGAGACGTCGTAACCGCCATCTTTCAGGGGGGACTTGAAGAAGGGTGGCAGCCAGAGGCAGTCGACGCCGAGCCACTGGAGATAGTCGAGTTTCGCGGTGATGCCCTTGAGGTCGCCGATGCCGTCGCCGTTGCTGTCCTGGAAGGAGCGGACGAGGACCTCGTAGAAGACGGCACGTTTGAACCAGTCGGGGTCGCGGTCCTTGGCGGGGGTGTCCTCGAAGGTGTCCGGAACGGGCTCGTTCATGAACATGACGGGGGTGGCCCTCCAGTTCGTGATCTCCGGTTCGTGATCTCCGGTCAGGGGTCTCCGGTCAGGAGTCTCCGGTCAGGGGTGCGTGTGGTCGCCGACCGTGAAGACGTGCGCGGGCGCCTGGCCCGGGGTGAGCCGTACGTAGTTCGTCCGGCCCCAGCGATACGTCTCGCCGGTGAGTTCGTCGTGCACGGGGACGGTGTCGTGCCAGGCGAGACCGAGGCGCGGCAGGTCCAGGGAGACCGTGGCCTCCTGGGTGTGGTGCGGGTCCAGATTCACGACCACCAGGACCGTGTTCGACCCGTCGCGTCTCGAGTAGACGAGCACCGCGTCCTGGTCGGCGTGGTGGAAGTGGAGCCCGCGCAGGGTGCGCAGGGCGGGGCTGCGCCGGCGGATCTCGTTGAGCCGGGTGATCAGCGGGGCGATCGTGCGGCCCTCCCGCTCGGCCGACTCCCAGTCCCGCGGCCGCAGTTCGTACTTCTCCGAGTGCAGGTACTCCTCGCTGCCCGGCCGCGCCGCGGTGTTCTCGCACAGCTCGTAGCCGCTGTAGACGCCCCAGGTCGGGGCGAGGGTCGCGGCGAGCACGGCGCGCAGTTCGAACGCGGGGCGGCCGCCCTCCTGGAGGAACGCGTGCAGGATGTCCGGGGTGTTCACGAACAGGTTGGGCCGCATGTACGAGGCGGCCCCGCCGGACAGCTCGGTCAGGTAGTCGGTCAGCTCCTGCTTGGTGTTCCGCCAGGTGAAGTACGTGTACGACTGCTGGAAGCCGATCTGCGCGAGCGTGTGCATCATCGCGGGCCGGGTGAACGCCTCGGCCAGGAAGATCACGTCGGGGTCGGCGCCGTTGACTTCCGCGATGACCCGCTCCCAGAACACGACGGGCTTCGTGTGCGGGTTGTCGACGCGGAAGATCCGCACCCCGTGGTCCATCCAGTGCCGCAGCACCCGCACGGTCTCCGCGACCAGGCCCGGCAGGTCCCGGTCGAAGGCGATCGGGTAGATGTCCTGGTACTTCTTCGGCGGGTTCTCCGCGTACGCGATGGAGCCGTCGGGCCGGTGGTGGAACCACTCCGGGTGTTTCTCCACCCACGGGTGGTCGGGGGAGCACTGGAGCGCGAAGTCGAGGGCGATCTCCAGGCCCAGTTCGCGGGCGCGTGCGACGAAGGCGTCGAAGTCGTCGAGGGTGCCCAGGTCCGGGTGGATCGCGTCGTGGCCGCCCTCGGGCGAGCCGATCGCCCAGGGGACGCCGACGTCGTGCGGGCCGGGGGTGAGGGAGTTGTCGGGGCCCTTGCGGTGGGTGGTGCCGATGGGGTGGATCGGCGGGAGGTAGACGACGTCGAAGCCCATCGCGGCGATCGCGGGCAGCCGCTCGGCGGCCGTCGCGAACGTGCCGCTGACCGGCGGCTTCCCCGGTTCGAGGACCGCGCCCTCGGAGCGCGGGAAGAACTCGTACCAGGACCCGTACAGGGCCCGCTCCCGCTCCACCAGCAGCGGCAACTCCCGGGAGACAGTGACGAGTTCGCGGAGCGGGTGGGTGGCGAGGGCCGCGTCGACCTCCGGGGCGAGGGCGGCGGCGAGGCGGGCGGCAGGGGCGCGGGACGGATCGCGGAGCGCGGCGGCCGCCGTGGTGAGCACAGTGCGGGAGGCCTTCGTCCGGCCGACCCGGGCGGCGGCCCGCTCGTGCAGCAACGCGCCCTCCTCCAGGACGAGTTCGGTGTCGATACCCGCCGGGATCTTGATCCGCGCGGTGTGCCGCCAGGTGGACACCGGATCGCTCCAGGCCTCCACGGCGAAGGTCCACGCGCCGGGCGCGTCCGGGGTCACGTCGGCGCCCCAGCGGTCGGTGCCGGGGGCCAGTTCGCGCATCGGGACGAAGGGGCCGCGGGTACCGTCGGGGGCGCGCAGCACCACGTGCGCGGCGACGGCGTCGTGGCCCTCGCGGAACACGGTGGCGGTCACTTGAAAGGTCTCGCCGGTGACGGCCTTCGCGGGGCGGCGGCCCCGGTCGACGACGGGCCGGACGTCACGCACCGGTATCCGGCCCGTCGTGGGCGCGGGCGGGCGCGGCCGGCTGCGGGGACGCTGTGCGGGCATGACCGCTCCTGTCGGGGGATCGGAGGAGGGTGGTCGGGCGCGTACCGGGGAGCCTTCCACGCGTACGGGGCGGGCAATCCGGTGCTTACCTACCTACTCGGGCGTCAGCGCGCACACAACCCTCCCGCACCCGGCGCGTACCCACGGGCGCACGAGTCCGGCCCCGCCGCGAACGGCGGGGCCGGACCGTCGACGCTCCCGCTTCCTCCGCGGGGAATCGCCTGCGTGCCTACGTAGTACGTGCCTACGGGTTGTTCACCTGGAGCAGCCGGTTCGGGGAGCCGAGCCCCGCGCCCTTCACCCGGCCCGCGGCCGCCCGGTCGGTGAGCGCCTTGCTCACCTCGGCCGGGGACGCGCCCTGATGGCCGGCGAGCCAGAGGGCGGCCGCGCCCGCGACGTGCGGCGAGGCCATCGACGTACCCGAGAACGTGGCGCTGCCCGTGTCGCTCGCGTAGGACGCCGAGGTGATGTCGACGCCGGGGGCGAACAGGTCCACGGTGAAGCCCCAGTTGGAGAAGCTCGCGCGGGCGTCGGTCCGGTCCGTCGCGCCGACCGTGACGGCCTCGGAGACGCGGGCGGGCGAGGAGAGGCCCGCCGGGAGCCCGCTGTTGCCCGCCGCGACCGCGTAGGTCACGCCGGACGCGATCGAGTTGCGGACGGCGGCGTCCAGCTGGGTGTTCACGGAGCCGCCCAGGCTCATGTTCGCGACCGCCGGCTTCCTCGCGTGCTTGGTCACCCAGTCGATGCCCGCGATGACCTGGGCCGTCGTCCCCGAGCCCGCGTTGTCGAGCACCCGCACCGCGACGACGTCGGCCTTCTTCGCGACGCCGAAGGTCGTGCCCGCGACGGTGCCGGCCACGTGCGTGCCGTGCCCGTTGCCGTCCTGGGCGACCGCGTCGTTCTCGACGAAGTCCCAGCCGCTGGAGGCGCGGCCGCCGAAGTCCTGGTGCGAGGCACGGATGCCGGTGTCGATGACGTAGACGGTCACGCCCGCACCGCCGGAGTCCGGCGAGGTGTACGAGCGGTCCAGCGGCAGGTCGCTCTGGTCGACGCGGTCCAGGCCCCAGGACGGCGGGTTCTGCTGGGTGTCCTGGAGGGTGACCCTCGTGTCCTGGGCGACGGAGGCCACGGCCGGGTCGGCGGCGAGCCGTTTCGCCTGCGCCTCGTCCAGCCGCACCGCGTAGCCGTTGAGCGCGGTGCCGTAGGTCTGGCGGATCGTCGCCCCGTACTTCTCGGCCAGGTCCTGCCCGGCCGCGGACGGCGCCCTCGTTCCCTCCTTCAGCGTCACGATGTAGCTGCCCGTCACGGCGCCGGGTGCACCGGCGCCGAGTATCCGCCCCTGAGCAGGGGCGGCCTGCGCGGGCAGCGTGACGGCCGAAACCACCGCTGCGGCGGCGAGGGCGGTGAGCGCGTGCGCCCACCTGCGGCCGGCGGTACGTGTCACCGGCAAGGTCTCTGCCATGGATGGGGTGTCCTCCTCAACTCGGCGTGACGGCACGCCGGTTCGCAGCGTCCCGTGCGTCGCGGAGGGTCACAAGGGAGTGGGGCGGGGCGGATCGGCGTCGCCCGTGGAGAGTCTGTGAGGGATGCGGACGCCTCTGGAGCCTCTGGCGGGAACCGGCCGGAGCCGTGGCCCGGAGGCGCAATCGCGGTGGCGGGCGCGCCGGGCCCTCGCGCAGGATGACGGGCATGGCGATCATCCACCGCACGACCCTGCAGCCCACCAAGCTCGAACTCCTCACGGACTGGCTGCCGCACCGGCCCTGGTACCGGGGCACGGGCACCCCCGAACTGAGCAGGACCGGCGGCTTCCGGCTCGACGACCCGGCCGGCGAGGTCGGCATGGAGTTCATGGCCGTCACCGACACCTCCGGGCCCGAACCGGTCACGTACCACGTCCCGATGACCTACCGCGGCGCCACGCTCCCGGACGCGCCCGCCGACGCCCTCATCGGCACCACGGAGCACGGCGTGCTCGGCGAGCGCTGGATCTACGACGGCATGGCGGACCCGGTGCTCCTCACCGAACTGGGGCGGCTGCTGCGCGGGGAGGCCCCGGCGCACGCGCAGAGCGTGGACGGGGCGCTCGACCCGACGGTGGGCGTGCGGCTCGCGCCGGGGGCGCGGGCCGGGCGGCCCGAGGCCGTGCGCCTCCTCGAGGAACTCGGGACGGAGGAGGCCCTCGCGCCGGGAGTCGCCGGTGAGGTGAGCGCGCGGTGGCGGGCCGGCGACGAGGACCGGCCACTGGTCCGCGGCGTCTTCGTCCGGTTCCGGACGGAGTAGGGCGCTCCGCGTGGTGTGGGGTGGTCCGTGCCGATGTCGTCTGCCATCGTGTACGGGCCGCCGGCGACCGCCGCGCGGTGTGTTTCCGGAACGGGGGAGAACACGATGAGGACCGTGCGACGACTCGCGGGACTGTTCACGGGGACGGCGCTGGCACTGGGCGCCCTGATCGCCACGACGGCCGCACCCGCCCAGGCCTACAGCCCGAACCCGACGCCGAGCGTCTACCTTTGATCTTGGCCAGTGCTCCGGTGTTTACGCCGGGGTGCAGGCCATCTCGGAGCTGCTCTGACCTGTGCGTTCCCCCGTATGTTCTTTCTGTAGTCGGGTGTTGTCAGTGGCGCCCGATAGTGTGCTGGTCATGCAGCTCAGGTACGGGTTCCGCCTGTACCCGAACAGTTCTCAACGCTCGGCGCTGGCACGGGCGTTCGGGTGCGCTCGGGTGGTCTATAACGACGCGCTGCGTGTTCGTGAAGACGCCCGTGCCGCGGGGCTGCCGTTCGTCCCGCCGGGAGAGTTGTCCAAGCGGCTCACCGTGTCGAAGAAGACCCCCGAGCGGGGATGGCTCGCCAAGGTGTCTTCAGTCGTGTTGCAGCAGTCCCTCCGGGACCTGGACACGGCCTACAAGGACTTCTTCGAGGGCCTCAAGGGCAAGCGTCCGAAGACAGGGCCGCCCCGGTTCAAGTCCCGCAAGGACACCCGGCAGTCGGTCCGGTTCACCGCGAACGCCGGATGGAAGATCACGGCCGGCGGAAAGCTCCGGCTCCCCAAGGTCGGCGACCTGGCCGTGAAGTGGTCGCGATCCCTGCCGTCCGTCCCGTCCACGGTGACCGTGGTCAAGGACAGCGCGGGACGGTACTTCGCGAGCTTCGTGGTCGAGACCGACCCCGAGGCGCTGCCTGCCACGGACGGCGTACTCGGCATCGACCTCGGCCTGACCCACTTCGCGATCCTCTCTGACGGCACGAAGATCGACAGCCCTCGCTTCCTGCGCCGGGCCGAGAAGAAGCTCAAGAAGGCGCAGCAGGATCTCAGCCGGAAGGCGAAGGGGTCTAAGAACCGGGCGAAGGCCCGGATCAAGGTTGCTCGTGCCCACGCTCGGACGGCCGATGCGCGGCGCGAATTCCACCACCAGCTCTCCACCAGGCTGATCCGCGAGAATCAAGCGGTTGCCGTGGAAGACCTGTCGGTCAAGGGACTCGCCCGCACTCGCATGGCCAAGTCTGTGCACGACGCCGGATGGTCGGCGTTCACCGCGATGCTGGAGTACAAGGCCGCCCTTTACGGGCGCACCTTCATCCGTATCGGCCGCTTCGAGCCCACGTCTCAGGTGTGCTCGCACTGCGGTGTCAAGGACGGCCCCAAGCCCCTTCACGTCCGTACATGGACGTGCGGGGCCTGCGGTGCCGTCCTTGACAGAGACATCAACGCGGCGGTCAACGTCGCCAAGGCCGCCGGACTGGCGGTATCAGCCTGCGGAGCGCGGGTAAGACCCGGACTCGTCCCGGCACAGCGCGAAGAAACAGGAACCCACCCGACGGCGATCCGGACATCCGGCAGCCAGGCGGGAATCTCCGTCCTTTAGGGCAGAGAGGATGTCAATACCGCGACACCGGCACCTGCCCGTGCAGCGGAGGCACACTGGCCGACCCGTTCGACGGCACCTGCTTTGCCAACGACCTCGGCGGCTACGCGGTGAAGGTCGAGCTGAACCAGGGCGGTTCGTTCGTCGGCAAGGTGGAGTTCCACCCGAACGACGAGAATCTCTGGGTGTACGACACGAAGAACGACGGCGACACCTTTACCTGAACATCGTCCGGGTCCACCGCCGCTGGGGCGTGGTCAACATTCCCAAGGTCGGCCGGGTCGACTTCCGCTGGACCAAAGACCTCCCGGTCGGCAAGCGGGTGTCCCCCCTGGCTCTGTCCAACAAGGATCACCAGGACCACGGGCGTCCGCCTCGGCTTCCGGATGGCACCGCCGACCGGGACAAGTGGCTGACCGGGAAGGAGAAGGCCAAGCTTCTCAAGCTGGAGCGGCAGGCCGCGCACCGCAAGACGTTCTGCAAACGCGGGGAGAAGGCCTCCAAGCGGTTGCGGCACACCTACGACCAGATCAAGCAGCTCCGAGCAAAAGCCACGCGACGAGCCTTGGACTGGCAGCACAAGACCACCACCCATCTCGCCCGCACGTACGGCGTGCTGGTGGTCGAACAACTCGACATCCTCGGCGTGACCAAGAGCCCCGCCCCCAAGCCCGACTCTGAGCAGCAGGGCGCGTTCCTGCGCAACGGGGCCGATGCGAAGGCCGGACTCAACCGCTCCATCGCCCAGGAGGCGTGGGGGCGGACCGTGACGATGCTGACGTACAAGACCGCCTGCCACGGCGGCCGGCTCGTCAAGGTCGCCGCCCCGCACACCTCCCAGCGGTGCTCCGCCTGCGGATTCACCACCCCGGGCAGTCGAGAGAGCCAGGAACTGTTCGCCTGCAAGAACCCTGACTGCGGCTGGACGGCGAACGCCGACTGGAACGCGGCCCGGAATATCTTGCATCTGTACCGGATCGGCCACGTCATCGTGGAGGTGCCGGCCGCCGGAAGGCGCGGTCGCAGGGCGGGTAAAACCGTCAAGCCTGTCGCTGCAAGGTAGACGGGAATCCCCTTCCTGGGCTTGCGAAGGGAGGGGAGAGCTTCAAGTGAAGATCTCGTACTCCGCGGGTGGCACCACCCACAACCTCGGCACGTACGTCGCCCCGGGCACCGACGCCGTCCTCGACAAGGTCGTCAAGGACTTCGACATCCCCGAGGGCGCCCCCGTCGACATCTCCGTGTACGACGACCAGGCGCTCGGCGACTACATCGGCGGCGCGCGCGGGACGGGCAGCGCGGTCGCGTAACCGCGAGCGCCGGGAGCCGCGTCGGGTCAGTCCGGCGCGGCGACCGAGCCGACGAGCCCGGACCGCGTCGACAGATACAGCGCCCCGCCCAGACACAGCGGCTCGGCGAGCGTGCCCGTGTCCAGGCGCAGGCCCGACGGGGCGGGCAGCCGCAGCGAGCGGGCGCCCGTCCCGTCCGTGACGTCCAGGCCGCGGATCTCGCGCCGGCCCACGGCGAACACCCGCCGCCCGGCCAGCAGCAGGGTGCCCGTCCCGGCCGGCGCCGCCTTGTCCCAACGGGGCTTCCCTGTACGCCAGTCGACGCCGCGGAGCCGGCCGGCGGTGTCGCGCAGGACCAGGACGCCGCGGTCGCCGATCACCGGGGTGGCGGCCGGGGTGACGGACGGGGCGAGGGTACGGCGGGTGCGCAGCGTCTTCGGATCGAGGACGGCGATCCCCGGGTGCTCCGTCGACCAGCACAGCAGCGAGTCCGCGTGGGAGATCAGGCCCGAGCACTCGAGGTCGTCGCGGGTCAGCGGATCGGGGGCGGTGCCGGGCCGGGCGCCCCGCACCCCGCCCCTCGCGAGGGCTCCGTAGAGCCATCCGTCGTGCACGACCAGCGGCCCGGCGGGCGCCGGAAGGGGCACTCCCCAGTTGCCGTCGCCGGTGTCCGCGTCGAGCGCCCACAAGGTGATCGCCGCGTCGGGGGAGTCCTCCGGGCTGTCGTTGTAGTTGGCGGCGTACACCTTTCCGTCGGCGTACGTGATGCTGATCAGGCCGGTGAAGCCCAGTTTCGTGAAGTGCCACTTCACCCGGCCGGTGGCCGCCTCCACACCGACGATGCCCGCGCGGGCCGGGACGAAGAACAGGGTGCCGTCGGTGGCCGGGGCGATCGCCGCGTTGCCGGAGGGGGTCTCCGGGTACGTGTCGTCCCTCAGCCGGTCCGCGCTGAAGCCCTTGCTGCGCCACTTCTCCTCGCCGGTCGCCAGGTCGAGGGCGTGGGCCGCTCCCGTACCGTCGCCGCACACCAGCAGACCGGCACCCGCCGTGCAGCCGCCCGTCCGCCCGGTGCCGGTGAGACGGCGCGCCCAGGGCCGCCAGCCGTCCGGGCGCCGCTTCGTGTCGAGCGCGGCGGAGGTGAACTCGCCACTGTGGCCCGGATCGGCGTCCGGCAGGGCGAGCGGCCCGACGTCCTGCTTGCCGGTGGTCGGCGCGGCGCCCGCCGCAGGGGGCTCCGGGGTGCCGTCGGGCAGGAGCACCGGCACGGTGACGGCGAGCGCGGTGACCAGGGCGGCGGCGGCCACCGCCCACGGCCAGCGGCGACGGCGCGCGGCCGGTGCGGGCACCGGCACGGGTGGACCGGCGGGACGGGCCACGGCCGCCGTGGGGGAGGGCGGGACGACGAGCGCGGGGCGCGGGGCGTCGGCGGCCGTCGCCGCGTTCTCCAGGGCGACCGCGCCCGCGACCTGCTCGCAGCGGGCCACGGCCTCCCGCTGCTCGGCGATCAGGGACAGGTAGTCGGCGGGCCAGGGCGCGAGATCCGTGGCCGGCGCGGACAGTTCGGCGGCGAGCGCGGCAGCGGTCGGGCGCTCGGCCGGGTCCGGCCGCAGGCACCGGGTGATCAGGTCCCGCAGCAGGGGCGGGACCTCCGAGAGGTCGGCGCGGCCCGCGGCGATGCGGTGGAGCACCGACACGGGCTCGTCGTCGTCGAAGGGGCCCCGCCCGCTCGCGGCGAAGCACAGCACGGCCCCCAGGCAGAACACGTCGGAGGCGGCCGTCACCGGGTGCGCGCCGGTCAGCTGCTCGGGGGACAGATAGCCGGGCGTGCCGACGACGAGCCCCGTCGCGGTCAGCGCCGTCGCGTCGAAGGCCTGGGCGATGCCGAAGTCGATCAGGCGCGGGCCGTCCGCCGCGAGCAGTACGTTGCCGGGCTTGAGGTCGCGGTGCAGGACGCGGGCCGCGTGCACCGCGTCGAGGGCGCGGGCGAGCCCGGCGCCGAGCGCGCGGACGGCGGACACGGGCAGCGGGCCGCACCGGGTCACCGCGTCGGAGAGGGCGGGCCCGGGTACGTACTCCGTGGCCAGCCACGGCAGTTCGGCGTCCGCGTCCCCGTCGAGCGGGGCGGCCGTGCCCGGGCCGGTCACCGCGCGGGCCGCGTCGATCTCGCGGCGGAAGCGGGTGCGGAACTCGCCGTCCGGCTCGAAGTCCGTCCGCACCGTCTTCACCGCGACGAACGGTCCCTCGACGACACCGCCGACCGTCTCGCGCCGGGCCAGGAACACCTCGCCCATGCCGCCCGCGCCGATCCGGCCGAGCAGCCGGTAGGGGCCGACGCGCCGCACCGCGCCCGTCAGAGGAGTCAGCACCGGGCCGCCTCAGCCGTTCGGGAGGGCGATCGAGGTGACCGCGCCCTGGTCGAAGACGACATGGGCGACACCGCCGAGCAGCAGCACCTGGGGCACCCGCAGTTCCTCGCTGAAGACCATCCCGTTCTGGTTCGGCTGCGGCTCGTCGCGGTCGCCCGGCGCCCCCGGCAGCGGGATCTTCCGCAGCTTGCCGGCCCGGCCCGCCGCGTCCAGCGGCAGCAGGTACAGGGCGTGGTTGTCGGCGAAGACGGCCCGGCCGTCGGTCAGGAGCGGGGCCGAGACCCCGGGGCCGAGGGCGGGCAGCGACACGGTGGCCGTGCGCTTGCCGGTGCGCGTGTCGGTGACGGTCAGCCGCTTCCCGGCGCTGTCGAAGGTCAGCGAGATCCGGTCGCCCGTCCCCGACACGGTGGAGTACGGGTCGTCATGGCCGCCCACGAGCGGCACCGAGTAGTGGCTCACGGGCTTCAGGGTGCGCGGCGTGTACCGGTCGACGCGGAAGGCGGAGTCTTCCGAGCCGACGGACGTGACGTGCAGGCACTGGACGGTGCCGCCGCCGGAGAAGATCCGGCGGCAGCCGCCCGCCCCCGAGTCGCCGGGGACGTAGCGCTGACCGACGACGCCGCCGTCGCGCGGGTCCAGGGCCTCGAGACCGCCGGGCATCGACACGTACAGCACGCCGTCGACGAGAGCCTCGGGCCCGTACGCGTACTCGGTCGCCTGGTCCGGCACCTTCTGGGACAGCTCCTGGTCCCAGCGCACCGAGCCGTCGCGGAGGTCGTACGCGCGCAGGGACGCGCCCGCCGTCTCCGTGCCCAGCGAGACGCCGCCGACCGTCGCGACGACCAAGTCGTCGGTGATCAGCGGGGGCAGGCTGAACTCACCGCGTCCCGCCGGGGGTTCGGCCTTCCACAAGGTCTTGCCTGACCGAGAGTCGAGCAGCCGGAGCTCGCCGTACGCGGCGGTGACGGTGCGCCCGCCCCTGCTCTGCGGCGCGACCGCGTCACCGGGCATGAACCGGGTGCCGCCGGGCCCGACGAACGCCTCGCCGACATCGTCCGGGCCACCGTCCCCGGCATGCGTCCACAGCCGGTGCCCGTCGGACGGCGACAGCGCCTCGTACGTGCCGTCGGTCCGCAGGCAGACCACGGCCCGGGTGTCCGCGGAGCAGTCCATCGGGGCGTGGTCGAGGCGGCCCTGCCAGGCCTTCCAGCCGGCGGGGCGCTGGGCGGGGAACTGGGGGACGTACCCGCTCGCGTCGTTCAGCCCGTCGGAGTCGACCCCGGCCAGCGCGGTGAGCTGCGCCGGGGACAGCGTGGTCGTCGGGCCGGGCGCCGCCGAACCGCCGCCGCCCTGGCCGTCGTCGGAACCACCGCCGCGCAGTGCCAGGTACGCGCCGAGTCCCGCGCCCACCATCGCCACCGCCGCGACGATCGCGAAGGCGCGCAGCCGGGTGCGCCGTGCGGGCGGGGGGCTCGCCGAGGGCGTGGTGGGGCCGAGCGTCGGGTACTGGTGCGGGGCAAGCGTGCCACCGCCGGGGCTCTCGGAGTCCCCTGAGTTCTCGGGGCCTTGGGGGCTTTCGGAAGGCGGGGCGGGCACCGGCAGCAGGGGTGCGCCCGTCGCGCACAACTGGCGTACGTCGCGCTCCGCGTCCGCGATCTCCCGGAGTACCGGCTCGGGCCAGCCGTCCGCACCGCCCGCCGGACGCAGCGCGGCGAACCGGTCCGCCAGCTCCGCCGCCTCCGGCCGGTCCGCCGGGTCCTTCGTCAGGCACGCCGCGAGCAGCGGGCGGACCGGCTCAGGGACCGCGTCGAGGCGGGCCTCCGCCTCGGCCACCCGGAACAGCACCGCCGCGACCGGCCCGTCGCCGAACGGGTCCTCGCCCGTCGCCGCGTACACGAGCACGGACGCCAGACAGAACACGTCCGACGCCGGCACCACATGCCGGCCGCCCGCGATGTGCTCGGGCGACATGTAGCCGGGGGTGCCGACCACGCGGCCCGTCGAGGTGAGCGTCGTCGCGGCCGCCGTGCGGGCCACACCGAAGTCGATGACCTTGGGCCCGTCGGCGCCGAGCAGCACGTTCGACGGCTTCAGGTCGCGATGGGTGACGCCCGCGGCGTGCACGGCGGCCAGCGCGCGGGCCATGCCCTCGCCGAGCCGGGTCAGCGCCCCGAGCGGCAGCCGGCCGTGCCGGCCCACCGCCTGGCTGAGCGTCGGGCCTGCCACGAACTCGGTGGCCAGCCACGGGAGTTCGGCCGTCGCGTCACTGCCGACCAGGCGTGCCGCGTACGGGCTGTCCACGGCCGCGGCGGCCGTCGCCTCCCGGGCGAAGCGCCGCAGATAGGCCTCCTCGCGGGCCGCCTCGTTGCGGATCACCTTCACGGCGGCCAGGTCGTCGGGCCCGTACCCGGCGGCGATCCGGGCCGGCCGGGCCAGGAACACCTCGCCCATCCCGCCCGCGCCCAGACGCGCCAGCGTCACGTACGGCCCGACGGTGCGCGGCGATCGCTCGTGCAACGGTCCCTGCATGCGAACGCAGCCCCCAAATCCCTTGATCCCCACGCGTGTTCCGACAGTCTTCCACGCGAGGGGCGCACGCCCGGTTCCGCCCGCACCGCTCGCCCCTGGACGCACGGACGCCCGGGCCGTCGTGACGACGACCCGGGCGCCCGTGAACCGCCGGAGGAACTGCCGGAGGAACTACCCAAGCAACTACCGCTGGTACTGCCTTACTTGACGTTCACGCCGGACCAGGCGGCCTCGACGGCCTTGACCTCGGCCGAGTCGGCCCCGTACAGGTCGGTGGCGGCGCTGACGGTGCCCTTGCGGGCGTCCGCGTAGTCCGTCGTCGACGTGAAGTACGTCGTCAGGGCCTTGAACCAGATCTTCTCGGCCTTGTCCCGGCCGATGCCCGTGACGGTGGAGCCGTCGGAGGTCGGCGAGTCGTAGTCGACGCCGTTGATCGTCTTCTTCCCGCTGCCCTCGCTGAGCAGGTAGAAGAAGTGGTTCGCGATACCGGAGGAGTAGTGGACGTCCACGTTCCCGGCGTCGGCCGACCAGGAGTCGAGCGAGGAGCCGTCCTTGCTCGGCTTGTCCATGTAGCGCAGCGGCGAGCCGTCGCCGTTGATGTCGATCGTCTCGCCGATGAGGTAGTCGCCGACGTCCTTGGCGTTGTTCGCGTAGAACTCCACGGACGTGCCGAAGATGTCGGAGGTCGCCTCGTTCAGGCCGCCGGACTCGCCGGAGTACTCCATGTTGCCGGTGGCCGCGGTGACGCCGTGGCTCATCTCGTGCGCGGCCACGTCGATCGACGTGAGCGGCTTGGCGTCGCCCTCGCCGTCGCCGTAGGTCATGCAGAAGCAGCTGTCGTCCCAGAACGCGTTGACGTACGCGTTGCCGTAGTGGACCCGGGAGTAGGCGCCCTTGCCGTCGCCGTTGATGCCGCTGCGGCCGTGCACGCTCTTGTAGTAGTCCCAGGTGACCTGGGCGCCGTAGGCGGCGTCGACACCGGCGGTGGCGGCGTCGTTGGTCGTGCCGTCACCCCACTTGTCGTCGTCGTCGGTGAACAGCGTGCCCTGGCCGGACTCGCCGTGCTTCAGGTCGTACGTGGAGTGGCCGCCGCGCGTGTCGTCCGTGAGGGCGTACGAGCCGCCGGACTCCTTGGTGCCGATGTCGACGCTGCCGCTGTACTGCGACTCGCCGGCGCCGGTCTTGATGTCGTCGTACGCGAAGATCTTCTTGCCGGTGGCCGCGTCGGTGACCACGTGCAGACGGCTCGGAGTGCCGTCCTTCTCGGTGGACTTGACGACCTTCTCGTAGGCCAGGCGCGGGGTGCCGGAGGCGGCCCAGACGACCTTGCGGGCGCCGGACGGGGCGGCCGTCAGCGAGGCGCCCGAGGTCGCCACGTCGATCGACTTCGAGGTGGCGCGGGTGACGCCCTCGCGCGCACCGGACTTGGTCCGGTGGACGACCAGGTCGCCGCCGAGGACGGGCAGGCCGTCGTAGGTGCGCTCGTAGCGGGTGTGCGTGGCGCCGTCGCGGTCCTTGACCACGTCACGGACGACGAGCTTCTCCTTGGAGCCGAGCTTCAACTCCTTGGCGGTGTCGGCCGCCTGGGCGCTCGCGTCGTGGACCAGGTCCGCGTGGGCCGTCGCGCTCAGGGCCAGTGGGGTGGCCGAGGGGGCGGAGGGCTGGGCGGAGGCGCCGGTGGTGGCGAGCGCGCCCGTCAGGAGCGCGCCGGCGGCGACGGCCGTGGCGATGGACAGAGTGGTGCGCCGGGATATGTGGGGGGTCACGAAGAAAGCTCCTCTGAATGTGGGGGGTGAGGATGTGGGGGGTGAGCTTTGCCGTGCGGTACGTGCGGGAAAACTGTGTCAGCCGGGACCCGGAGATGTCATGTACGCAACCGCAGGTTGGCCGGAATTCGTTCGTTGAGCGAAAACTGACGCACGGATTGCGAACGCTCCGCCATCGCCCGGAAAACTGAACAGGCGCGCCGCACCGGGGAGTTGAACCTCCGGTGCGGCGCGCCCAGTGGAAGGGGACTGCTGTGCGGGACCTGCGCGGGACCCAGGTGGGTCCCGCGCGAGCCCTGCGGCGACTTACGGGAACGTCAGCTTGAAGCTGTTGATGTACCCGGTGTCGTAGGCAGCCTTGTCCTGGACGCGGAGCTTCCAGGTGCCGTTGGCGACCTCGGAGGAGGCGTTCACGGTGAACGTCTTCTGGATGTTGTCGGCGCTGCCGCCGGACCGGTTGCTCAGGTTGTAGACCGAGCCGTCGGGGGCGATGAGGTCCACGACCAGGTCACCGCTGTAGGTGTGGACGATGTCCACGCCGACCTGGAGGGTGGACGGCGCGTTGCCGGTGACGCCGGAGACCGTCACGGACGAGGTGACCGCCGCACCCGGGGAGTCCGGGATGTTGACGTCCGTGTCGTTGGTGAACACCTTGCCGGTGCCCGGGTCGCCGCCGCCGGAACGGGTGCCGACGTTGACGCCGGCCCACGCGTCCTGGACCGCCTTGTACTCGGCGGAGGTCGTGCCGTAGAGGTCGCCGGCCGCCGCGAGCGTGCCGGTGCGGGCCGCCGCGTAGTTGGTGCTCGACGTGAACTTCGTGGTGAGCGCCTTGAACCAGATCAGCGCGGCCTTGTCGCGGCCTATACCGGTGACCGGGAGGCCGTCGGAGGTCGGCGAGTCGTAGTTGACCCCGTTGACGGTCTTGGCGCCGCTGCCCTCGCTGAGCAGGTAGAAGAAGTGGTTGGCGACACCCGAGGAGTAGTGCACGTCGACGTTGCCGACGCCCGAGTACCACGAGTCCTTGGACGCGCCGTCCTTGCTCGGCTTGTCCATGTAGCGCAGCGGGGTGCCGTCGCCGTTGATGTCGATCTTCTCGCCGACGAGGTAGTCGCCCGGGTCGGCCGAGGTGTTGGAGTAGAACTCGACGGCCGCCGCCATGATGTCCGAGGTCGCCTCGTTCAGGCCGCCGGACTCACCGCTGTAGACCAGTCCCGCGGTGGCCGAGGTGACACCGTGGGTCATCTCGTGCGCGGCCACGTCGAGCGAGGTCAGCGGGGCCGCGTTGTTCGTGCCGTCGCCGTACGTCATGCAGAAGCAGCTGTCGTCCCAGAACGCGTTGACGTAGTTGTTGCCGTAGTGCACCCGGCTGTACGCGCCGACCCCGTCCCCACGGATGCCGGAGCGGCCCTGCACGTTCTTGTAGTAGTCCCACGTCTCCGCGGCGCCGTACGCGGCGTCGGCGCCGGCCGTCTCCAGGTTGGAGGCGGAGCCGTTGCCCCACACGTCGTCGGAGCCCGAGAAGAGCGTGCCGGTGCCCGACGTGCCGTGGTTCAGGTTGTACGTCTTGTGGCCGCCGCGGGCGCCGTCGGTCAGGTTGTACGTCGAACCCGACTGCGTGGAGCCCAGCGTGACCTGGCCGCTGTACTGCGTGTTGCCCGTGCCGTTCTCGATGCCCTGCCACTCGTACAGCTTCTTGCCGGTCGCCGCGTCGGTGATGACGTGCAGCTCGTTCGGCGTGCCGTCCTCCTGGAGGCCCCCGACCACCGTCTCGTACGCGAGCGTGGGCTGCCCCTTGGAACCCTCGCCCAGCCACACGACCTTGCGCGGCGCCCGGTCGGCCTCGGTCTTCTTCGAGCCGTCGGCCTTCGCCAGCTTCAGCGCCTGCGCCTCGGCCGTCGCGGGCTTCACGTCCGCCGTCGTGTCCACGCCCTTGAGCTGGGCCTTGGACGCCTTCGTCACGCCCTGCCGCGCGCCGGACTTCGCGGCGTCGACGACCATGTCGCCGCCCAGGACGGGCAGACCGGCGTAGGTCCGCTCGTAGCGGGTGTGCGTCGTGCCGTCGCGGTCCTGGATCACGTCGCGGACGACGAGCTTCTCCTGGGAACCGAGGCGCAGGTCCTTGGCGGTGGCCGCCTTGCCGGCGTTCGCCTTGCGCAGCAGCTCGGCGCGCTGCGAGGGGGTCAGCTTGGCGGGGAGCGCGCCCTTGTCGGCGCCGCGCTCCATGCTCGCGGTGACCTTCGCGGCGGCGGGTCCGCCGTCACGGGCGTCGGCCGCGGTGGCCGGGCCCGACTGGAACGCCACGGCCAGCAGGGCCGATACGGCGCCCACGGCCGCGGCGGCGGTCGCGCGGCGCCGGACGGAGGAGGATCTGTGGGAGGTGGAGGTGCTTCTCAACGCGGGACTCCTTCTGCGTGGCCGCCTGGGTGCGCGGCCAGTGGGGAACGGACGGCGGTGGCCGTCCGGGCAGAACGCAGTGCGTCTGTGCAGCTGTGCAGCTGTGCAGGTGGTGCGCAGGGAGGTGCTGTGGCCGGTCGCGGTGAGCTGTGGGGCAGCTGTGCGGTGGCCGAGGGAAGAGTGGCAGCAGAGAGCGCCGTCTGTCAGGAGCGCATCAAGAGGTTGGCCGGAATTGGTTCGGTGCGCGGGTGGTCATGTTCGATATACGGAGGGGGAGTTGGGGTGGTGCGAGGCGCCCCGGTCCCCTGTTACCTCGGGAAACGTCGCGCCCGGGCGACCGGGTCCATCCGTGGAACCGCTCCCTCCGCACCGGACGCCGCGCTCCGGTGACTCAGGAGTAGCGAGGGCTTGAAGTCGCTGCGGTGGCTTGAATTGATCGGTGGGGGAGGGGTGAGTGCGGATCCGCGCCGAGGTACTTCGGTCTCTCGTCGCCGGGTGCCGCGCCGTCGTGGCCGGTCGCGGGGTGCGAGCGGGTAGCCCCTGGGGCACGCGGAGCGTGCCTTCAGGGGCGCGGCTCAGTGGATGCTGTCGCGCCAGGCCTGGTGGAGGCCCGCGAAGACGCCTGTTCCGGCGATGAGTTCGGCCGGGGGGCCGTCCTCGACGATGCGGCCCCGGTCCATCACCAGGACCCGGTCCGCGATCTCCACCGTGGACAGACGATGCGCGATCACCACCGCGGTGCGGCCGCGCAGCACCGTCTGCATGGCCCGCTGCACCGCCCGCTCCCCGGGAATGTCGAGCGAGCTCGTCGCCTCGTCGAGGATCAGCACCGCCGGATCCGCGAGCAGCGCCCGCGCGAACGCCACCAACTGCCGCTGACCGGCCGAGATGCGCCCACCACGCTTGCGGACGTCCGTGTCGTACCCGTCCGGCAGCGCCATGACGAAGTCGTGCGCGCCGATCGCCTTCGCCGCCCGCTCGATCTCCTCCCGGCTCGCCTCGGGCCGCCCGATCGCGATGTTTTCCGCGACCGTCCCGGAGAACAGGAACGCCTCCTGCGTCACCATCACCACCCCGCGCCGCAGCCCGGCCGTGGACAGCTCCCGCAGATCGACCCCGTCGAGCAGCACCTGCCCGTGCGAGGGGTCGTAGAAGCGGGCCAGGAGCTTCGCGAGCGTCGACTTGCCCGCGCCGGTCGAACCGACCACCGCGACCGTCTGCCCGGCCGGCAGCCGCAGGTCGAAGTGCGGCAGCACCTCGCCCCCGGTGCGGTACCCGAACGAGACGTCCCGGAACTCGACGTCCCGGCCCGGCAGTTCACCGGTCCGCTCCGGCAGCTCGCGCGCCGCGACCGGCTCCGGCACCGACGGCACCTGCTCCAGCAGCCCCGCGATCTTCTTCAGCGACGCCGCCGCCGATTCGTACGAGTTCAGGAACATCGCGAGCCGGTCGATCGGGTCGTACAGCCGACGCACGAACAGCACCGCCGCCGCCAGCACACCCAGCGCGAGCGTGCCGCCCGCCACCCGGTACGCGCCCCACAGGACCATTCCGGCCACCGCCGTGTTCGCGATGATCCGCGAGCCGACGACATAGCGGGCCATCTCCAGCATCGCCGTGCCGTTCGCCCGCTCGTGCCGGTGGTTGAGCCGCCCGAAGTCCGCGTCGTTCGCGGCCTCGCGGCGGAACGCCCGCACCGGCCGCATCCCGTTCATCGTCTCGACGAACTTCACGATGACCGCCGCGATCGCCGAGGACCGCTCCCCGTACGCGAGCGCCGCCCGCCGCCGGTACAGCCGGATCAGCACGTACAGCGGCACGAACGAGGCCGTCGCGACCGCGCCGATGCCCAGGTCCAGCCAGAGCAGCATCACCGTGATGTACAGCGACGCCAGAATGACGTTGACCAGCTCCTGGAGGCCCTCGCTGAGCAGTTCGCGCAGCGACTCGACGTCCGTCGTGGCCCGCGAGATGACCCGGCCCGAGGTGTACCGGTCGTGGAAGTCGACACTCAGCGCCTGCGCGTGCCGGAAGATCCGGCCGCGCAGATCGAGCAGCACGTCCTGACTGACCCGGGCCGACAGCTGGATGTACGCGTACTGGAACGCGGCCGAGCAGCACGCCGTGAGCAGGAACCCGGCCCCGACCGCGATCAGCGGCCCGTAGGAGTGGTCCCGGAACGCCGGCACGGCACGGTCGATCGCGTACGCCACGAGCAGCGGCCCCGACTGCACCGCGCCCTGCTGGAGCAGCAGCGCGAGCACCGTGAGCCAGACCCCGCGCCGGTGCGGCCCCAGCAATGACCGCAGCAGGGCGCCCGTAGCGCCCTTGCGCGTAGGAAGATCGTCCTGGTCGAACGGGTCGACGGGGGCCTGCGGACCGCCGTCCCGCGGCGACTGCGGGCGCGGCTCCTCGTCCGGGCCCGTCGCCTCGACCGGCTTGCCTGTGGTGGTCGTCATCCCTGCGCCGCCTTTCCCGGGGCCGAGTCGTCCCCCGACATCAGATGCCGGTACTCCGCGTTCGTGCGCAGAAGTTCGTGGTGCGTGCCCACCGCCGTGACGCGGCCCTCGGAGAGGAGGGCGACACGGTCCGCGAGGAGGACCGTCGACGGGCGGTGCGCCACCACCAGAGCCGTGCTGTCGGCGAGGACACGGCGCAGCGCCGCCTCCACCGCCGCCTCCGTGTGGACGTCCAGCGCCGAGAGCGGGTCGTCCAGGATCAGGAAGCGCGGGGCGCCCACCACCGAGCGGGCCAGGGCCAGCCGCTGACGCTGCCCGCCCGACAGGCTCAGTCCCTGCTCACCCACCTCGGTCGCCGCGCCCTGCGGCAGCCGCGCCACGAAGTCCGCCTGCGCGACGCCGAGCGCCCGCTCCAACTCCGCGTCCCCGGCGTCGGGCGCCCCCATCCGCACGTTCTCCGCGACGGACGCCGAGAACAGCGTGGGCTCCTCGAACGCCATCGAGACCAGCGTGCGCAGCTCCGCGCGGGACATCGCCGCGATGTCCCGCCCGTCGAGCGTGATCCGGCCGCCCGTGACGTCGTACAGGCGCGGCACCAGCGCGGTGAGCGTCGTCTTGCCGCTGCCCGTCGCCCCGACCAGCGCCATCGTCTCGCCGGAGCGGATGTGCAGGTCGATACGGCGCAGCGTCGGCACGGAGCCCGACTCCGCGTCCGGGTAGCGGAACTCGACGCCGTCGAAGCGCAGCCCGTCCCCGCCCGGAACCGCCGTCACGGAGGCCACCGCGCCCGGCTCGGCCTGCTCCGGCTCGGTCTCTTCCGGCTCGGTCTCTTCCGGCTCGTCCATGACCTCGAAGAAGCGCCGCGTCGCCGTCGCCGCCTCCTGGCTCATCGCCAGCAGGAAGCCGATCGACTCGATGGGCCAGCGCAGCGCGAGCGCCATGGACAGGAACGCGACCAGCGTGCCCGCCGACAGACCGCCGTCCGCGACCTGCACCGTCCCGAGGACCAGCGCCGCGCCGAGCGCCGCCTCCGGCAGCAGCGTGATGACCGCCAGGATCCCGGCGAGCAGCCGCGCCTTCAGCAGCTCCGTGCCGCGCAGCGTCCGCGACAGGTCACGGAAGGCGCGGGCCTGGCTGCGGTGCCGCCCGAAGCCCTTGATGATCCGGATGCCGAGCACCGACTCCTCGACGACCGTGGTCAGATCGCCCACCTGGTCCTGGGCCCGCCGCGACGCGTCCGCGTACCCGTGCTCGAACCGGTAGCAGACCACGATCAGCGGGACCGCCGGCGCGAGCAGCACCAGACCGAGTCCCCAGTCCTGCACGACGAGCAGGGCGAGACCGGCCACGATCGTCACCCCGTTGACGATCAGGAACGTCAGCGGGAAGGCCAGGAACATCCGCACGACCATCAGGTCCGTCGTCGCGCGCGACAGCAACTGCCCCGAGGCCCACCGGTCGTGGAACGCCACCGGCAGCCGCTGCAGATGCCGGTACAGATCGGCCCGCATCGCCGCCTCGACCCCCGCCAGCGGCCGCGCCACCAGCCAGCGCCGCAGCCCGAACAGCAGCGCCTCCGCGAGACCCAGCGCGAGCAGCACCCCCGCCCCGAGCCACACCCCGCCCGGATCCCGGTCGGCCACCGGGCCGTCCACGATCCACTTCAGCACCAGCGGGAACACGAGCCCCAGACAGGAGGCGACGACGGCCACCGCCGCGGCCCCCGCCCAGCGCGCCCGCACCGGCCGTACGTACGGCCACAGGCGCAGCAACGCCCGTACGGCCGACCGCCGTTCTGTGCCGGTCGCCGGTTCAGGGTCCGTGGTGGGTGCAAGTGAAGTGGCCATCAGGAGTGAGACTACGGATCGCCACTGACATCTCCCACCGGGTTTCCGGCTCCCCGGACCGCTCCGCGCGCCCCGGAGTCGTACCCGTATCAACCGATCGGCTGATGCGAGCCCGAGCGCGATGGCCGATACCGGGCCCGGCCCCCGAGCGGGACGCTGAAGCCATGACGATCACCAGTGCACCACTCATCGAGGTCGCGGGGCTGCGCAAGACGTACGCCGGCCGGGCCGTCGTCGACGGTGTCTCGTTCGGTGTCCAGGAGGGGGAGATCTTCGGCGTCCTCGGACCGAACGGCGCCGGCAAGACCACCACCGTCGAATGCGTGGAGGGCCTGCGCACCCCCGACGCCGGCACCGTCCGGGTCGCGGGCCTCGACCCCGTACGCGACCACGAGCAGGTCACCCGCATCCTCGGCGCCCAGCTCCAGGAGAGCGAGATCCAGCCGAAGCTCACCGTGCGCGAGGCCCTGGAGCTGTACGCCTCCTTCTACCCCGACCCGCTGGACTGGCGCCCGCTGGCCGAGCGGCTCCGGCTCACCGACAAGCTCGGCACCCGCTTCGCCAAGCTGAGCGGCGGCCAGAAACAGCGCCTGTTCATCGCGCTCGCCCTCGTCGGCAACCCCCGCGTCGTCGTCCTCGACGAACTCACCACCGGGCTCGACCCGCGCTCCCGCCGCGACACCTGGCAGCTCATCGAGGACGTCCGCGACAGCGGGGTGACCGTCCTGCTCGTCACGCACTTCATGGAGGAGGCCCAGCGCCTCTGCGACCGGATCGCGGTCATCGACCAGGGCCGGGTCGCCGCGCTCGACACCCCCGACGGACTGATCCGCCAGGCCGCCGGCGCCATCGTCATCTCCTTCACCCCGTCCGCCCCGCTCGACGAGCGCGACCTCGCGGCCCTGCCCGCCCTCGCCTCCGTCGCCCACAAGGACGGCCGCGTCACCCTCACCGGCGGCGAGACGACCGTCGACGCGCTCCTCACCCTGCTCGCCCGGCAGCACGTCACCGCCCACCAACTCCGGGTCTCCGACGCCACGTTGGACGACGCGTTCCTCGACCTGACAGGAGCCGGCCAGTCATGAGCACCGTCACCCTCGCCGCCCCGGCCAGGACCGCCCGCCGCGCCGTCCTCACCGCCGAGTTCCGCCTCTTCCTGCGCGAGCCCGGCAGCCTGGTCGGCATCCTCCTCTTCCCCGTCGCCCTCCTCGTGATCCTCGGCTCCATCCCGGCCTTCCGCGAGGCCGACGACAGCCTCGGCGGCATCCGGCTCGTCGACGCGTACGTCCCCGTCACCGTGCTGCTCGGCATGATCGCGGGCGGCCTGCAGTCGATGCCGCCGATCCTCACCGGCTACCGCGAGCGCGGCATCCTGCGCCGCATGTCGACGACCCCCGTACGACCCTCCGCGCTGCTCGGCGCGCAGATGGGCATCCACGGCGCCGCCGTCCTCGTCTCCGCCGCCCTCTGCCTCGCTGTCGGCCGCCTCGCCTTCGACGTGGCCCTGCCCCGCCAGCTCTTCGGCTACCTGCTGGCCCTCGTGCTCGCCGTGGCCGTCGCCCTCGCCCTCGGCGCCGTCGTCTGCGCCCGCGCCGGCACCACGAAGATCTCCGCGGCCATCGGCACGGTCGTGTTCTTCCCGTCCATGTTCACCGCGGGCGTCTGGCTGCCGGTGCAGTCGATGCCGGACGCACTGGCGCACATCGTCGAACTGACCCCGTTCGGCGCCGCCGCGCAGGCCCTCAACCAGGCCGCCGCCGGCGACTGGCCCGGCACCGTCCACCTGCTCGTCGTCGCCGCGTGGGCGGTGGCCCTGTCCGCCGCGGCCGCCCGCTGGTTCCGCTGGGAGTGACGATGACGCAGGTTCCCTGGGGGCAGACTGACGGCGTGATCAACGGACCCGCGCGCGAGCGCACCGCCGCCGAACTCGCCGACGCCGTCGCCACCGCCGAGGACCCCTGGCGCGTCGTGCACCGCTACGGCGCGTACGTCCTGCTCGCCATCGGCACCGTGCTGGTCGCCACCACCGCCGACGTGATCGGCATGAGCCGCACCGAGTGGTGGATCTCCGGAAGCCTGATCGCCGCCGCGCTCGCGCTCCAGCTGTGGTGGACGCGAGCGGAACCGGACGTGCCGCGCCCGTCCGCCGTCAGCGCGCTCTTCTACTGGGCGCGCTGGGCGATCGGCTTCGTCGTCGCGCTCATCAACCCGTTCTTCGCCTTCTTCGCGGCCGTCGGCTACTACGACGCCGACCGGCTGCTGCCGCGCCGCCAGCAGAAACCCGGCATCCTCGCCTCGGTGATCATCGTGGCGGGCGCCCAGAGCGGCGGCCTGCCGCCCCGCGGACCGCTCGGCTGGGCCGTGTTCGGGGCGCTGATCGTCGCCAACATGGCCTTCGTCGTCATCACCGGGCACCTCCAGGAGAAGGAGCAGGAGCGGGCCCGCGTCCAGGTCCGCACGATCCACGAACTCGCACGGACCAACGCGGCGCTCCAGCAGGCCCTCGACGAGAACGCCGCCCTGCACGCCCAACTCCTGCTCCAGGCACGGGAGGCGGGCGTCGCCGACGAACGCCGCAGGCTCGCCGCCGAGATCCACGACACCATCGCCCAGGGCCTCACCGGCATCATCGCCCAGCTCCAGGTCGTCGCCGGCGCCCCGACCCTCGCCGTCGCCCGCGAACACCTCGACCGCGCCAGCGACCTGGCCCGGCACAGCCTCGGCGAGGCCCGCCGCTCCGTCCACAACCTCGCCCCCGCCGCCCTCGCCGACGCCACCCTCCCCGAGGCGCTCAAGAAGACCGTCGCCGACTGGGGAGCCCGCACCGGGGTACGCGCCGAGTTCACCCTCACCGGCACCGCCCAGCCGCTGCACGAGGAGATCGAGGCCACCCTCCTGCGCATCACCGAGGAGGCCCTCTCCAACGCGGCCCGGCACGCCCACGCCGCCCGGCTCGGCGTCACCCTCTCCTTCATGGCCGGCGAGGTCACCCTCGACGTCCGCGACGACGGCCGCGGCTTCGACCCCCTCGCCCTGCCCGCCCGCACCGGCACCGGCGGCTTCGGCCTCGACGGCATGCGCGCCCGCGCCGAACGCCTCGCCGGCGACGTCACCGTCGAGTCCGAACCGGGCGGCGGCACGGCGATCTCCGCTCGCGTACCTTTGGTGCCCCATGACCAGTGAAACCCCCGGCGGCGCCGCCCCGATCAGCCTCCTCATCGTCGACGACCACCCCGTCGTACGGAACGGCCTGCGCGGCATGTTCGAGTCCGCCCCCGGGTTCACCGTCCTCGGCGAGGCCGCCGACGGCGTCGAGGGCGTCGCCCGCGTGGCCGAACTCGACCCCGACGTCGTCCTCATGGACCTGCGCATGCCCGGCGGCGGGGGAGTCGACGCGATCAGGGAACTGACCCGCCGCGGCGCCCGCGCCCGGGTCCTCGTCCTGACCACCTACGACACCGACTCCGACACTCTCCCGGCGATCGAGGCCGGCGCCACCGGCTACCTCCTCAAGGACGCCCCGCGCGAGGAACTCTTCACCGCCGTCCGCGCCGCCGCCGCAGGCCGCACCGTCCTGTCGCCCGCGGTCGCGTCCCGCCTGGTCACCGCCGTACGCACTCCGGCCGCCCCCGCCGACGACACCCTCTCCACCCGCGAGCGCGAGGTCCTCCTCCTGGTCTCCAAGGGCACCTCCAACAAGGAGATCGCCCGCGAACTGTTCATCAGCGAGGCCACCGTGAAGACCCATCTCACCCACATCTACGCCAAGTTGGGCGTCAAGGACCGCGCGGCCGCGGTCGCCGTGGCGTACGACCGCAAGATTCTCGGATAGCCGACCCGGCCGGTCCGTCCCCATACTGGAAGCATGAGCGGCGGCTCCCAGGAGTTCGTGCGCGCGACGCCGCGGCCCGGCGGCCCGATCGTCTCGGCGGTCGGCTACCGCAGCGAGGGGCAGCGGCCCGCGCTGCACCGCGGGCTGCCCTCCCCGTACCTGACCGTGATCTTCTCGCTCGACGGGCCCGTCGTCGGCGGCGCCACCCCCGAGCAGGCCACCGGTACGGACGCCGTCCGCACCGACATCGTCGTGGGCGGCCTGCACCAGAACCCCGCCTACATCGCCCAGCCCGCGCACGAGGCCGGCATCCAGCTCGCCCTGCACCCGCTCGCCGCCCGCGCCGTGCTCGGCATCCCCGCCGCCGAGCTGTCCGGGGCGATCGTCACCGAGGGCACCGACGTGTTCGGGCCCGCCGCCGCCCGGGTCCGCGACCGGCTCCACGAGCTGCCCGGCTGGGCCGACCGCTTCGCCTGCCTCGCCGCGTACCTGCGCCCCGACGACGGCCCCTTCGCCGGGGTACGCCCCGAGATCGCCGAGGCCTGGACCTGGCTCGCCCGGCACCGCGGCGCCGGCACGCTGCCCGGGCTCGCCGCGCACGTAGCCCTCAGCGAGCGCCGGCTCACCACCCTCTTCCGCGCCGAGACCGGCCTCAGTCCCGGGCAGGCCGCCCGCCTCATGCGCTTCCAGCACGCCAAGGCCGCCGTCGTCCGCGCCGTCGCCCGCGGCGCCCCGCCCGACCTCGCCCGGGTCGCCGCCGAGCACGGCTACGCCGACCACTCCCACCTCGTCCGCGCGTTCCACCAGTACACGGGCCTGAGCCCGACCGCGTGGCTCGCCGAGGAGTGCCGGAACATCCAAGCCGGGGGGCACCTCAACGGCGAAGAATCGGACCCATGAACACCACACAGCGCACCCCTCAGCCCACCGTCTGGCCCACCCTCCAGGCCGACGACGCGCCCGCCCTGATCGACTTCCTCGTCGGCACGGTCGGGTTCCTGCGCACCGCCGTGTACGAGGACGGCGACCGCGTCGCCCACGCACAGCTCGACTGGCCGGAAGGGGGCGGGATCATGCTCGGCTCGGCGAAGCCGGTGGACGACGACGCCGGCAACTGGAGCCTGCGGCCCGGCTCGTTCGGCTGCTACGTCGTGACGGAGCGGGTCGACGAACTGTACGGGCGGCTCGTCGACGCGGGCGTCAAGATCCTCCGCGAGATCGAGGACCAGCCGTACGGAAGCCGGGAGTTCGCCATCCTCGACCCCGAGGGCAACCGCTGGTCCTTCGGCACGTATGCGGGCGAGCCGCGCGCTTGAACCGGTTCGTCTGCCGGCCGGTGGGGCTTCTCGCGCAGTTCCCCGCGCCCCTGAAATGCAGACGCTTCGCGTCGCATTTCCCCGATGGGGCACCGCCCCGATGGAGATGGCGCACGAAGTGCGCATCTCCAGGGGCGCGGGGAACTGCGCGACCAGCCCCCACCGGACCCGCAGACGAACGGGCTACTCCACAACCCGGAGCAACAACACCGTGCGGGGCTCCACCGTCAGCTCGGCGCCACCGGCACACGCAACCCCGGGCGAGACGACCCCCGCCTCCACCCCCGTGTCGACCAGCACCTCGTAGCGCCGCCCCCACGGCTCACCCGGCAGCACCCACGACACCGCCCCCTCACCCGCGTGCAGCAGCACGAGGAAACTCTCGTCCCGCACGGCGTGCCCCCGCGCGTCCCGCCCGGGAAGGTCGCGGCCCGACAAGTACATGCCCAACGTGGACGCGGGCGCGAACCAGTCCCGCTCCGTCATCTCCTCGCCCCGCACCGTGAACCAGGCCAGATCCCGCAACCCGTCCTGGGCCCGCGCCCGCCCCGAGAAGAACGCCCGCCGCCGCAGCACCGGATGCGCGTGCCGCAGCGCGATCAGCCGCGCCGCGAGGTCGAACAGGGCCCGCCACTCCGGCTCCTCCAGGAGACTCCAGTCGACCCAGCCGGTGTCGTTGTCCTGGCAGTACGCGTTGTTGTTGCCGCCCTGGGTCCGCCCGAACTCGTCCCCGGCGACCAGCATCGGCACCCCCGTGGACAGCAGCAGCGTCGTCAGCAGGTTCCGCAACTGCCGCCGCCGCAGGGCCCGTACGCCGGGATCGTCGCTCTCGCCCTCGACCCCGCAGTTCCAGGCCCGGTTGTCGTCCGTCCCGTCCCGGTTGCCCTCCCCGTTCGCCTCGTTGTGCTTGCGCTCGTACGAGACGAGGTCGCGCAGCGTGAAACCGTCGTGCGCGGTGACGAAGTTGACCGAGGCGTACGGCCGCCGCCCGCCCCACGCGTACAGGTCGCTCGACCCCGAGAGCCGGTACCCGAGGTCCCGTACGTCGGGCAGCGCGCCCCGCCAGAAGTCCCGTACGGCGCCCCGGTAGCGGTCGTTCCACTCCGTCCACAGGGGTGGGAAGGCGCCCACCTGATAGCCGCCCGAGCCCACGTCCCACGGCTCCGCGATCAGCTTCACGCGGCGCAGCACCGGGTCCTGCGCGATGACCGCGAGAAAAGGGGACAGCATGTCGACGTCGTGCATCGAACGGGCCAGGGCCGCCGCGAGGTCGAAGCGGAAGCCGTCGACGCCCATCTCGGTCACCCAGTACCGCAGCGAGTCGGTGATCAGCCGCAGCACGTGCGGCTGGACGACGTGCAGCGTGTTGCCGCAGCCCGTGTAGTCGGCGTAGCGTCGGGCGTCGTCCTGGAGGCGGTAGTAGCCGCGGTTGTCGATGCCTTTCAGGGACAGGGTCGGGCCGAGCTCGCCCGCCTCCGCCGTGTGGTTGTAGACGACGTCGAGGATCACCTCGATGCCCGCGTCGTGCAGCGCCCGCACCATCCGCCGGAACTCGCCGACCTGCTGCCCGCCGGTGCCGGTGGCCGCGTACCCGGCGTGCGGGGCGAAGTAGCCGACGGAGTTGTAGCCCCAGTAATTGCGCAGCCCGCGCCGCAGCAGATGGTCCTCGTGGGCGAACTGGTGCACCGGCAGCAGTTCCACGGCCGTCACCCCGAGCCGCACCAGGTGCTCGATCGCCGCCGGGTGCGCGAGCCCCGCGTACGTGCCCCGCAGCTCCTCGGGGATGTCCGGGTGCCGGCGGGTGAAGCCGCGCACGTGCAGTTCGTAGATGACGGTGTCGGCCCAGGGCGTCTTCGGCCGGCGGTCGTCCGCCCACAGGTCGTCGGGCCCGTCGTCGTGCACGACCACCCCCTTGGGCACGTACGGCGCCGAGTCCCGCTCGTCGCGCACGGTGTCCGCGACATGTTGCTCGGGCCAGTCCCGTACGTGGCCGTAGACCGCGGCGGGCAGCGTGAACTCCCCGTCCACGGCACGGGCGTACGGGTCGAGGAGCAGCTTCGCCGGGTTCCAGCGGGCGCCGGTCCACGGGTCCCAGCGGCCGTGCACCCGGAAGCCGTAGCGCTGTCCGGGAAGTACGCCGGGTACGAAGCCGTGCCAGATCTCGTGCGTCGACTCGGCCAGCGGGGAGCGCCGTTCGCGGCCCTCGGCGTCGAACAGGCACAGCTCGACGGACTCGGCGCCGCCCGCCCACAGCGCGAAGTTGGTGCCGGCGACCCCGTCCGGGCCGACCCGGTGGCGGGCGCCGAGCGGCGCGGGCGTGCCCGGCCACATCGGTTCCACCGGCGGGGTCCGCCCGCGCGTTCTCCCGAACGGCGCCGGGGCGGGCACCGCCTCCTGCTCGGCTGCGCTCGACACCTGTCGGCCTCCCGCGGCTCGTGGGGCTCTCCAGTTGTTCTGCCCAGAGGCTCCGGGCTCGCACGCACGTTTCCCCGGCGGGGTGCCCGTCGTTGGGGCTGGCGTGAGAACAGCTGTGAGGCGCGCGCGGCGCGTAGGGGCGGCCCTGGCCGCCGTACTGATCTTCGCCGGATGCGACGCGGTGGACGAGGAGCTCGGCAAGCCGCGCTCGTCCGAGGACCTGATCCGGGTGTCGCCGGACGACGCGAAGCGGGGGGTGAGCACGCGGGAAGGGCTCCGCGTCGAGGTCCCCGAAGGACATCTCCAGTCGGTGAAGGTGGTGCGGACGCGGGACGCCCAGGAGGAGCCGGTGCCGGGCCGGCTCGAGGACGACGGCAGGACCTGGCGGCCGACCGGGCCCGGTGACGGCCGGCTCGCCCTCGCCGCCAAGTACACGGTCGACGCGGTCGCGGTCGACGACGAGGGGCGCCGCTCGGCCCGGCACACCACGTTCACGACGGCCGTCCCCGCCGAGCGGTTCATCGGCTACGTCACGCCCGAGAACCGCGCCACGGTCGGCACCGGCATGATCGTGAAGCTGGAGTTCAACCGGGAGATCGAGAACCGCGCGGCCGTCGAGAAGGCCGTGTCCGTGACCGCTCGCCCGGCCGTCGAGGTCGCCCCGCACTGGTTCGGGAAGACCCGGCTCGACTTCCGCCCCGAGAAGTACTGGAAGCCCGGCACCGAGGTCACCGTCGCGCTCGACCTGCGGGACGTCGAGGGCGCCCGCGGCGTCTACGGCCTGCAGCGCAAGACGTTCTCGTTCACGGTCGGCCGCAGTCAGGTCAGCCTCGTCGACGCCAAGAGCCACACGATGGAGGTGCGCCGGGACGGGGAGCTCCTCGACACCCTGCCCATCACGGCGGGGGCGCCGCGCTCGACGACGTACAACGGGAAGATGGTGGTTTCCGAGATGCTCGAGGTCACCCGTATGAACAGCCGCACGGTCGGTTTCGGCGGGGAGTACGACATCCCCGACGTGCCGCACGCGATCCGGCTCACCGACTCCGGCACCTTCCTGCACGGCAACTACTGGTCCCAGGGCGTCTTCGGGTCGAGCAACGTCAGCCACGGGTGCGTCGGGCTGCGGGACGTGAAGGGCGGCAGCGCGCTGACACCGGCCGGCTGGTTCTTCGACCGCACGCTCGTCGGGGACGTCGTCGAGGTGCGCGGCAGCGCCGACAAGCAGGTGGCGCCGGACAACGGTCTGGGGGGCTGGAACCTGGGCTGGTCCAAGTGGAAGGCGGGTTCCGCGCGTTCATAGCGGGCCCGCGCCGGGAAAACTGCGGGGGAGGGGAGCCGCGGGCCGGTTGGGACGGAACGGTGACATAACACGGGGATCCGTTTCCGCAGGTCGTGTGGTTATCTTTCGCAGTGCGCGCGCGGACGCGCGGGGAGTGCGGGCCTTGAGACCGAGGCCGTGCGAGGGGAGAACAGAATCTTGAACGGGCGACGACCGATATCGGCGGCTCTGCTGGGGGCGGCGCTGCTGCTGGTCACCGCGTGCGGTGGTGGAGGCGGTTCGGACGCGGGCAGCGACGGCAAGGGCAAAGCGGACAAGGCGGCCGAGGCGAACAAGCCCTCGGAGGCCGTCGTCACCATCGCGCCGAAGGACGGCGCGGGCGGCGTGGCCACGAGCGGCGCGCTGAAGGTGACGGCCGACAAGGGCACCCTGTCCCAGGTCGAGGTCGAGGACAGCAAGGGAAATCCGGTCCAGGGCGAGATCACGGGCGGCGGCACGAGCTGGACGCCGGCGCACCACCTGGCCGCGTCGACCAAGTACAAGGTCCATGCGGTGGCGAAGGACTCGGCGGGCCGTGAGTCGGCGAAGGACTCGTCGTTCACGACGCTGACCCCGCAGAACACGTTCGTCGGCACGTTCACGCCTGAGGACGGTTCGAAGGTCGGCGTCGGCATGCCGTTCTCGGTGCGCTTCACGCGGGGCATCACGCACCCGGAGGACGTCGAGAAGGCCATCTCGATCAAGACCGAGCCGGCCGTCGACGTCGAGGGCCACTGGTTCGGCAACGACCGGCTCGACTTCCGTCCCGAGAAGTACTGGGCGGCGGGCACGAAGGTCACCGTGAAGATGAACCTGGACGGGGTCGAGGGCCGCGACGGGGTCTACGGCAAGCAGGTGCGGACCGTGAAGTTCACGGTCGGCCGCAGCCAGGTCTCCACGGTCGACGCGAAGAAGCACATGATGACCGTCGAGCGCGACGGCAAGGTCATCAAGAAGATCCCGGTGACCACGGGCAAGCCCGGCTACGACACGTGGAACGGGCAGATGGTCATCAGCGAGCGGCTCCGGGTGACCCGGATGAACGGTGACACGGTCGGCTACGGCGGCGAGTACGACATCAAGGACGTCCCGCACGCCATGCGCCTCACCAACTCCGGCACGTTCATCCACGGCAACTACTGGGGCGGCGGCACCTTCGGCAACGTCAACTCCAGCCACGGCTGTGTGGGCCTCGCCGATGTGCGCGGCGGCTACGACAAGAAGGTCTCGGCGGCCTGGTTCTTCGACCGCTCCATGGTCGGCGACGTGGTGGTCGTCAAGAACTCCCACGACCAGACGGTGGCCCCTGACAACGGCTACAACGGCTGGAACATGTCCTGGGCCGACTGGAAGAAGTGACCCTGGTGTCGACCCGCTGATTCGTCTGCGGCCCCGGTGGGGGCTGGTCGCGCAGTTCCCCGCGCCCCTGAGATGCGCACTCCGTGCGCTATCTCAGGGGCGTTCGCGTGTCGGGGAAATGCGACGCGAAGCGTCTGCATTTCAGGGGCGCGGGGAACTGCGCGACCAGCCCCCACCGGGCGGACGGTCACGTGACGAACCGCACCGCCCCCCACAGGGTGAACGCCCGCTAACCTGCGGAGCATGACCGTTCACCTCGAAGTAGCCGACGGCGTCGGGACCATCCGCCTCGACCGCCCCCCGATGAACGCCCTGGACATCGCGATCCAGGACCGCATCAAGGAACTCGCCGAAGAGGCCACGGCCCGGGACGACATCCGGGCCGTGGTGGTGCGCGGCAGCGAGAAGGTCTTCGCGGCCGGCGCCGACATCAAGGAGATGCAGGTGATGGACCACGCGGCGATGGTCGTGCGGTCCCGCGCCCTGCAGGACTCGTTCTCGGCGGTGGCCCGTATCCCGAAGCCCGTCGTCGCCGCGGTCACCGGCTACGCCCTGGGCGGCGGCTGCGAGCTGGCCCTGTGCGCCGACTTCCGGATCGCCGCCGACAACGCGAAGCTGGGCCAGCCCGAGATCCTGCTCGGCCTGATCCCGGGCGCCGGCGGCACCCAGCGGCTGTCCCGTCTGGTCGGCCCCTCCAAGGCCAAGGACCTCATCTTCACGGGCCGTCAGGTGCGGGCCGACGAGGCGCTGACCATCGGTCTGGTGGACCGCGTCGTCCCGGCCGCCGAGGTCTTCGAGGCCGCGCACGCGTGGGCCGCGAAGCTGGCGCAGGGCCCGGCGATCGCGCTGCGCGCGGCGAAGGAGTGCGTCGACGCCGGTCTGGAGACGGACCTGGAGACGGGCCTCGCCATCGAACGCAACTGGTTCGCGGGCCTGTTCGCGACCCAGGACCGGGAGACCGGAATGCGCAGCTTCGTGGAGGAAGGTCCGGGCAAGGCCAAGTTCGCCTGACGGCCGCCGGAGCACCTGACGTACGGGGATCAACTCGCCTTCGGGCAAGCGGAGTTGATCTCCGTACCTCGTTGGAGCGCATGATCTCCGCCTTAAGGGAACCTTAAGCGGGCTGTGCTCCCGGGGCACCGATTCTGCCCCTTCTGGAGACGTTTCCCCAGGTCAGGCGGGCCGTAGGCTTACCTTAAGTGCCAACGGCATATGCCTGAGTGACCCACCGGAATGAGGCGTTCCGGGGGGCTTATTCAGCCGGAACGGCCCCACGACCGGCCACGGGAAGTCATCATGGTGGGCATGGCGGGGCTTGAGGGTGTCGAACAACCGCGGCGGAACGGGAGTACGACCGCCGCGCGCTGGTCTCCCGCGGTCGAGGACGAACACGCGCTGAAGGCGCTGGAGTTGTTCGGGAACCCGACCGAGGCGGAGGTCGCTCTGCCGTCCCGTCCGGAGTCCGCGGCGATCGCCCGCCGGCTCGCCCAGGTGGTGATCCTGCGTCAGTGGGGTCTGTCCCCGAAGCTGACCGAGGACGCGGTCCTGCTCGTCTCCGAACTCGTGGGCAACGCGGTCCGGCACACCGGCGCCCGCGCCTTCGGGCTGCGCATGCTGCGCCGGCGCGGCTGGATCCGGGTGGAGGTGCGCGACCCCTCGCGCGGGCTGCCCTGTCTGATGCCGGTGCGCCCGCTGGACCTCTCCGGCCGCGGCCTGTTCCTCGTCGACAAGCTCTCCGACCGCTGGGGCGTGGACCTGCTGCCCCGCGGCAAGACGACCTGGTTCGAGATGCGCGTCGCCGACCGCTGACACGTGACCCGGCCGCCCCTGCCTCGCGGTCGGTGCCCGGACGCACGAAAGCCCCCGTTCTCGCCGTCGTGCGGCGCCGCGGGGGCTTTCGTGTGGTGCGCCGCGAACAGAAGGGGTGGCGTTCGCGGCGTCTAAGACGACCGGCCCGGGTCAATGGAGGTCGTGCCACCGAGGATGGCACAGGACGCCCGGAACGACCAAATGAATCATTGGTTACATCACGTGTCAGCCTCGTAAATAAAGAAAAATTACACCCGGCATCCAGTATTCATTAAGGCCCCCGGGTCGGTAGGAGGCTTTTGTATCGGTTCCCCCTTAAATGGGCGGGTGACCAAGGCCGAACCGATCCGTCGCCGCTCCGCGCTGCGCCTCGGCGCCGGGCTCACCGCCGCCCTCGCCACCGGCTGCGCGGCCGACGAGCACCCCGCCGCCACCCCGGCGCCCAAGGCCCACCCCGCCCGCCCCCCGGAGTCCGCCCGCGCCGCCCCCGCCCCGCGCCGCTTCCCCGGACAACCCGCCCAGCTCACCCACGGACCCCGCGACCGCGACCGCGTCGCCCTCACCTTCCACGGCCAGGGCGACCCGAAGATCGCGGACGCGGTGCTGAAAGAGGCCGAGAAGGCCGGCGCCCATGTGACCGTCCTCGCCGTCGGCACCTGGCTCGACCAGCACCCGGACATGGCCCGGCGCATCCTCGACGCCGGCCACGACCTCGGCAACCACACCCTCCACCACCAGGGCATCACCACCATGTCCGAGGCCGACGCCTACGCCGAGATCACCGGCTGCGCCGACCGCCTGCGCCGCCTCACCGGCTCCATCGGCACCTGGTTCCGCCCCTCGCGCACCCCGACCGCGACCCCGCTCGTCGTCCGCCTCGCCCAGCGGGCCGGCTACCCGCACGTCCTCTCGTACGACGTCGACTCGCTCGACTTCACCTCGCCCGGCGCCGACACCGTCGTGGAGAACGTCACCTCGGCCGTGCGCCCCGGCTCGGTCGTCAGCCTGCACTTCGGATACGCGGACACCGTCGCCGCGCTCCCGCCCCTCCTGGACCACCTCTCCCGTCGCGGCCTGGCCGCGGTGACCTGCACGGAGCTGCTCACGTGAACACCCACCCCGCCCGCCGGACCACCACCCGCCGCACCGGCGTCCTGCTCGCCGCAGCCGTGACCGCCGCCCTCACCGCCCTGTCCGGCTGCGGCAGCGAGAAGCCCGCGCACGACGCGACCCAGGGCGCCATCAAGCCCGTGAAGCCCGCGCAGCCGGTGAAGCCCGCCGCCCCGAAGGTGGACGGACTGCCCGGGATGCCGCCCGTCCTCGATCCCGAGGACGTCTACGCCGCCGACCGGCCGAACAAGCTGTCCCCGGTCGTCAAGGACTTCCCGTCCCGGGTCTACGTGCCCAACACCGAGTCCGACACCGTCTCCGTCATCGACCCCCAGACGTACAAGATCATCGAGACGATCAAGGTCGGGCGCCAGCCCCAGCACGTCGTGCCGTCCTGGGACCTCAAGACCCTCTGGGTCAACAACGACAAGGGCAACACCCTCACCCCCATCGACCCGAAGACCGGCAAGGCCGGCGAGACGGTCGACGTGCACGACCCGTACAACCTCTACTTCACGCCCGACGGCAAGCACGCCGTCGTCATGGCCTCGCTCGACCGCCAACTGGTCTTCCGCGACCCTCACACCATGAAGATCCAGCACAGCGAGCCCGTCAGCTGCTACGGCGTCAACCACGCCGACTTCTCGCTCGACGGCCGCTACTTCATCGTCTCCTGCGAGTTCAGCGGCGAGCTCCTCAAGGTCGACACCGCGAAGATGAAGGTCGTCCAGCAGCAGAAACTCCCCTACGACGGAGCCATGCCGCAGGACGTCAAGATGTCGCCCGACGGCAAGAAGTTCTACATCGCCGACATGGAGGCCGACGGCATGTGGGTCCTCGACGGCGACAAGTTCACCAAGCCGACGCTCCTGCCCACCGGCAAGGGCACCCACGGCCTCTACGTCAGCCGCGACTCCAAGGAGATGTACGTCTCCAACCGCGGCGAAGGCACCATCTCCGTCTTCGACTTCACGAAGAACAAGCTCACCAAGAAGTGGCACCTCCCGCAGGGCGGCAGCCCCGACATGGGCGGCGTCTCCGCCGACGGCAAGGTCCTGTGGCTCTCCGGCCGCTACGACGCCGAGGTCTACGCCATCGACACCCGCACCGGCAAACAGCTCGCCCGCATCCCCGTCGGCTCCGGCCCGCACGGCCTCGCCGTCTACCCCCAGCCCGGCCGCTACTCCCTCGGACACACCGGCGTCTTCCGCTGACCCGCGCACCCCGTGGCATCGTGGGCTTGAGTCTCCACCCACTGGAAGGCCCAGACTCCCCGGCATGACCGACGACGGCCCGCACCTGCTCACCATCGGCGCACTGGCACGCCGCACCGGACTCACGGTGCGCACCATCCGCTACTGGTCCGACGAGGGCGTCCTGCACCCGGTGACCCGCAGCGACGGCGGCTACCGGCTCTACGACGCCGAGTCCGTGGCCCGGCTCGAACTGATCCGCACCCTGCGCGAGCTGGGCCTCGGCCTCGCCGACGTACGGCACGTGGTCGGCGGCGAGAAGGACATCGCGTCCGTCGCCGCCGCCCACGTGGCGGCCCTCGACGCCCAGATCCGGGCGCTCAGGCTGAACAGGGCAGTGCTGTCGACGGTCGCGAAACGCAACTCGACCGCCGAGGAGACGGCCCTCATGAACAAGCTCGCACGGCTCTCCGCCGCAGAACGCAAACACATCATCGACGACTTCATGGAGCAGACCTTCGGCGGCCTGGACACCGCCGACCCCGACATCCGCACCCGCCTGCGCGTCATGGTCCCCGACCTGCCCGACGACCCCACGAGCGCCCAGGTCGACGCCTGGGTCGAGCTCGCCGAGCTCATGCAGGACCAGGGCTTCCGTGCCCACATGCGCGGCATGATCGAGTTCAACGCCGCCGACCGCGGCCCCGACGTGACACCCGGCAGTTCGCTGTGGTTCATGAGCCGCCTCGTGCACCTGGCGGGCGAGAGCCTGGAGCGCGGCATCGACCCCGTGTCCCCCCAGGCCGACGAGGTCCTGCGGGGCCTGCTCGGCGACGCCGACCGCGCCGAGGTGCTCACCCGCCTCGAAGCCGCGGCCAACGAGGACGTCGCCCGGTTCCGCGACCTGGTGTCCCTGGTGCGGGGCCTGGAGACCCTGCCACGGCACGAGGCGGAGTTCGCCTGGGTACTCGCCGCACTGCGCGCGCACGGGGCCCGATAATCTGGGCCCCGTCAATCCGGTGCCGCGCCCGAGCGGCGCGGCACAGCAGTACGTAAACGAGGGGTGGTCCCGGTGGCGGACATCGAGGCGGCACGCAAGGCGTTCGAGCGGTTCGACGCGGACGGCGACGGCTTCATCACGGCGGCCGAGTACAAGAGCGCCATGGCGCAGATGGGCGACTTCCACGTCACGGAGTCGGTGGCCGAGGCCCTCATCGCCAAGCAGGACGCCAACGGGGACAAGGTCCTGTCCTTCGACGAGTTCTGGGCCAACCTGAACAAGGCCTGAGCGCTGAGCGCCGAACCGGCTCCGCCGCGTCCGCCGGGCACCACCCCGGCGGACGCGGCGTCGTCGCTGACGGCGGTGCGGGGAAAACTTCGCCGCACCCCGGAATAGCCGGCCCGCGCCCGAGGTTGCCGCCCATACGTATGCACGTGCATGCATCTCCGGAGGGCAGGATCACCATGAAGATCGGCATCATCGGCGCGGGCAACATCGGCGGCAACCTCACGCGGCGCCTCTCCGCCGCGGGGCACGACGTGCACGTCGCCAACTCGCGCGGCCCGCACACCCTGGGCGCCCTCGCCGAGGAGACCGGGGCGAGTGCCGCGACCATCGAGGACGCCGTACGGGACGCGCGGGTCGTCGTCGTCACCATCCCGCTGAAGGCCGTGCCCGCGCTCCCCGACGGGCTGCTCGGCAGCGCGGCGGACGACGTCGCCGTCATCGACACCGGCAACTACTACCCGCAGCGCGACGGGAAGATCACCGGGATCGAGGACGAGGGCCTCACCGAGAGCCGCTGGACCGAGCGACAGCTCGGCCACGACGTGGTCAAGGTGTTCAACGGGACGTACGCCCAGGACATCATCGACAAGGCCCGCCCGGCCGGCGACCCCGAGCGCGTCGCCCTGCCGATCGCCGGGGACGACACGGCGGCCAAGCAGGTCGTCACCGCGCTCCTCGACGAGATCGGCTTCGACGCCGTGGACGCCGGCGGCCAGGACGAGTCCTGGCGCCAGCAGCCCGGCACCCCCGTCTACGGCCTGGCCTCCGACGCCGCCGCGGTCCGCAAGGCGCTCGACGCGGCGACCCCGGAGCGCACCGCGGAGTGGCGCGCCTGAGCCGCGTCCCGTTCCCCTTCCCGCTTCCGACGCCTCGTCAGGGCGTGGCCCACTCGCGCAGCGCCGTCTTGCTCGCGAAGTCGGCCACGTTCTTGTCGAGCGGCGAGTCCGTGTACTGGTGGAAGCGCCACCTGGCCTGGATGCGGGGCTTGCCGGCGGTCACGTAGTCGGCGATCCAGAGCGCGTCGCCCGCGTAGGACGTCGTGTCCACGTTCAGCCAATAGTTGCGGTTCGTGTAGAGGATCACGCGGTGATGCGGGCGCAGGCGCTTCACCTCACGGATGAAGCGGTCCTTCTCCGCGTTCGTCGCGTGCGTGCCGTCACCGGTCGTCTCCCAGTCGACGGCCAGGATGTCGCCGGACCGCTCCGGCGCCTTGCTCACGAAGTACTCGGCCTGCGCCGCCAGGTTCCCCGGCCACAGGAAGTGGTAGAACCCGACGACACAGCCTCCGTCGCGGGCGAGCTTCGTCTGGGAGGGCAGCCGCGGATTGACGTAGGACCGCCCCTCCGTCGCCTTGATGAAGACGAACGACAGACCGTCGGTGTCGAACGTGGACTGGTGCGAGCTGACATCGATTCCGCGCAGCATGCGAGGCCTCCGGTCGGTGGGGCGACGAGGTCGGACCTACATCGTTCCCGAACGGAGCACGGTTGATGTCACGTTCGGGCGCGCCCGTCCGTCCGTGTGGTGAAGCTTCGAACGGGAGATCACCATGTACGCGTTCTACGCCGCCGTCACCGTCCTCGGCGCAGCCCTCTACGGCACGGCCGCCGTCGCCAACCTCTCCGGCCACGACCACCCCCGGCAGCAGGCCGACAAGCTGGGGGTGCCGCGGTCCTGGATCCCGCTGCTCGGCAGCGCGCTGGGGGCCGGGGCGCTCGGGCTGCTCGCCGGGTTCGTGGTGCCGGGGCTCGGGGTCGCCGCCGGGACCGGGCTCGTCCTGTACTTCGTGGGGGCGCTGGCCACGCATGTCCTGGCCGGGGACCGGCAGTTGGGCTTCTGGGCGTTGTGTTTTGCGCTCGCCGTCGCCGCGCTCGTGCTGCGGATCGTGATCTGAGGCGGTCGGCGTCAGAGCCAGCCCTGACGCTGGGCCTGCAGCGCCAGCTGGAAACGGTTCGCGGCGCCGAGGCGGGCCATCAGGACCTGGAGCCGGCGGAAGAGCGTACGGCGGCTGATGCCCAGCTCACGGGCCACGACCTCGTCGCTCGCCCCGCCCGCGAGCAGCCACAGCAACCGCCGGTCCGCGGGCGGCAGTCCGCCGGGCCGGGCCGTGCTGCCGTGGAAGGGCAGCGCCTGCTGCCACGCCTGCTCGAACAGCGCGACCAGCGCGGACAGCAGCCCGCACGGCTGCACGACCAGCATCGTGTTCAGCACGTCGGCCTCCTGGATCGACAGCGAGACCAGGGCGTACGCGTCGTCGATGATCAGGAGCTTGACCGGCACCGAGGGAAGCACCCGGGCCTGCTCGCCCGCGTTGATGCACGGCTCCACGGTCCGCTTGAAGTGGTCGGCGTGCTCGAGGGACTCGCGCGAGTACACGACCCGCTGCGTCACCCCGCGCGCCAGTGTGGCCAGCGCGTCCTCCGTGGCCGAAGGGATGGGGGAGTACGGGGGTGACTCGAACTGCCGGATCTGGTGCCGCGCCGACGCCCAGGCCAGCCGCATCCGGGGTCCGATCGCGTCGCCGGTCACGAGCTCGACGAGCTGGTCGTTGTAGGCGGCGAGCCGGCGCCGCCGGAACGTGTCGAAGGCGCCCGTGACCAGCGTGCGGGACTTCTCGACCTCGGCCGCCCGGTGCCGGGCCAGCACCTCGAGCCCCGCCGTCGGCGCCACCGGCGCCACCACCTCGCCGTCCGCCCCGGCCGCACTCGCCAGCCCCGCGTCGACCAGCTCCTCGTACGCCGCCACGAGCCCCGGCCCGTCCAGCCCGGCCGCCGCCGCGACCTCCTCCAGCGGCGCGGGGGCCAGATCGAGCAGGGCGAGATAGACCCGGGCCGCCGCCGGACCGACGCCCAGGAGCCGCAGGGCCTCACCGAGCTGCGCGTTCGTCATGGCCGCATTATGGACCGCCCCGACGGGGCCCGATGGCCGATCCGTGCCAGTGGCACCACAGGGCACCACGGGACGCGGCCGGGCGCTACTTTCGCCGAGCCGCCGGCATCCCGGCGGCGCCTCCACTCCCCGAAGGGCGGACACAGTGGGCCGGAAGAACGGCTTGTACACAGGGATCTCCGCGGAGCTGTCCGCGTCCATGCGCACCGGCTGGGCGGACACCGAGCGGCGCGACCTCACCGCGGACCCGCAGGCCCCGTACGCGGCCGTGCGCCGGTCCGAGCTCTCGGCGCGCTTCCCGCACGAGCGGCTCGTGATCCCGTCCGGGAATCTGAAGGTCCGCTCGAACGACGACACCTACCCGTTCCGGGCCCACTCCGCCTACGTCCACATGACCGGCGACCAGGCCCGCGACGGCGCCCTCGTCCTCGAACCCCGCGCCGACGGCGGCCACGACGCCTACTGCTACCAGCTGCCCCGCGACAGCCGCACCGACGACGAGTTCTGGTCCGGTTACCACGCCGAACTGTGGACGGGCCGCCGCGCCTCCCTCGCCGAGGCGGAGCGCGTCCTCGGCCTGCCCTGCCGCGACGTGCGCACGGCCGCCGCCGACCTCGCCGCGGGCAACGGCGTCCCGACCCGCATCGTGCGCGGCGTCGACGCCGCCCTCGAGGCCGCCGTCGTCACCGACCCGGAGCGCGACACCGCCCTCGAGGAGGCCCTCTCCGAGCTGCGCGCCGTCAAGGACGCCTGGGAGATCGGCGAGATGCGGGCCGTCGTCGACGCCACCGTCCGCGGCTTCACCGACGTCGTCTCCGAGCTGTCCCGCGCGATCGCGACGTCCGAGCGCTGGATCGAGGGCACGTTCTTCCGCCGCGCCCGCCTGGAGGGCAACGCCCTCGGCTACGGCACCATCGCCGCCGCCGGCGACCACGCCACGATCATGCACTGGACCGACAACGACGGCCCCGTCCGCCCCGGCGACCTGCTGCTCCTCGACGCCGGCGTGGAGGGCCGCACCCTCTACACCGCCGACGTCACCCGCACCCTCCCGATCAGCGGCACCTTCAGCGCGATCCAGCGCACGGTCTACGACGCCGTGTACGCGGCGCAGGAAGCGGGCTTCGCGGCCGTCAAGCCGGGCGCCGCCTACCGCGACTTCCACGAGGCGGCCCAGCGCCACCTCGCCGAGCGGCTCGTCGACTGGGGCTTCATCGAGGGCCCGGCCGACCGCGCCTACGAACTCGGCCTCCAGCGCCGCTTCACGATGGCCGGCACCGGGCACATGCTCGGCCTGGACGTCCACGACTGCGCCCAGGCCCGCACGGAGACCTACGTCGACGGCGTCCTCGAACCCGGCATGGTCCTCACCGTCGAACCGGGCCTCTACTTCCAGCCCGACGACCTGACCGTCCCCGAGGAGTGGCGCGGCATCGGAGTCCGCATCGAGGACGACCTCCTGGTCACCGCCGACGGCCACGAGAACCTGTCCGCCGACCTGCCGCGCTCGGCGGACGAGGTCGAGGAGTGGATGGCCCGCTTCGCGGGCTGACTCGGCATCTGGACATGCGGAAGGGCCCTGACCGACATGAATGCGCTGGTCAGGGCCCTTCTCGTGTCCTATCGCGTCAGCATTCGATGATGTTGACGGCGAGGCCGCCGCGGGCGGTCTCCTTGTACTTGACGCTCATGTCGGCGCCGGTCTCCTTCATGGTCTTGATGACCTTGTCGAGGGAGACCTTGTGGCTGCCGTCGCCGCGCATGGCCATCTTCGCCGCGGTGACGGCCTTCACGGCGGCCATGCCGTTGCGCTCGATGCAGGGGATCTGGACGAGGCCGCCGACGGGGTCGCAGGTGAGGCCGAGGTTGTGCTCCATGCCGATCTCGGCCGCGTTCTCGACCTGCTCGGGGCTGCCGCCGAGGACCTCGGCGAGAGCGCCGGCGGCCATGGAGCAGGCGGAACCGACCTCGCCCTGGCAGCCGACCTCGGCGCCGGAGATCGAGGCGTTCTCCTTGAACAGCATGCCGATCGCGCCTGCGGCGAGCAGGAAGCGGACGACGCCGTCCTCGTCCGCGCCGGGCACGAAGTTCATGTAGTAGTGCAGGACCGCGGGGATGATGCCCGCCGCACCGTTCGTCGGCGCGGTGACGACGCGGCCGCCCGCCGCGTTCTCCTCGTTCACGGCCATCGCGTAGAGGGTGATCCACTCCATCGCGTGGGCGAGGGGCTCGCCCTCGGCGCGCAGCTTGCGGGCCGAGCCGGCGGCGCGGCGGCGGACCTTGAGACCGCCGGGGAGGATGCCCTCGTGGGCCATGCCGCGCGAGACGCAGGCCTGCATGACCCGCCAGATGTCGAGGAGACCGGCGCGGATCTCGTCCTCGGTGCGCCAGGCCTTCTCGTTCTCCAGCATCAGCGCGGGGATCGACAGGCCCGTCTCCTGGGCCAGGCGCAGGAGCTCGTCGCCGGTGCGGAAGGGGTACTTCAGCGCGGTGTCGTCCGGGACGATCGGGTTCGCGCCCTCGACCGCGTCCTCGTCGATGACGAAGCCGCCGCCGACCGAGTAGTACGTCTTGGACAGCAGCTCGGTGCCGTCGGCGTCGTGGGCCCACAGGGTCATGCCGTTGGCGTGGTAGGGCAGGGCCTTGCGGCGGTGCAGGATCAGGTCGTCGTCGAAGGAGAAGGCGATGTCGTGGGCGCCGAGGAGGTTGAGGCGACCCGATTCCTTGATCTCCTCCACGCGCTCGTCGGCGTGCTCGACGTCGACGGTGCGGGGGGACTCGCCCTCCAGGCCGAGCAGGACGGCCTTGGGGGTGCCGTGGCCGTGGCCGGTCGCGCCCAGGGACCCGTACAGCTCGGCGCGCACCTGGGCGGTGTGGGCGAGCAGGCCCTCGTTCTTCAGGCGCCGGGCGAACATCCGGGCGGCACGCATCGGGCCGACCGTGTGGGAGCTGGACGGGCCGATACCGACCGAGAACAGGTCGAAGACCGAGATGGCCACGGTGGGACTCCAATGGTGGGTGGTAGACGCCGTTGTCTGCCGGGGTGGTGCAGAGAAAGCGTGCGCAGGGGGGGGACAGCGGTCGGGGCACCGAGCACGCTGGTATCTGTCTTCCAGTGTCCAGTGTGCGCGGTGCCCCGAACGGACGTACCTACAAAAGGGTACGAAACTCCGGCGCGGTCTTTACAGGCCGGGGTACAGCGGGTGCTTGTCGGCGAGCGCGGTGACGCGGGCCTTGAGCGCGGTGGCGTCGTAGGCCGGCTTGAGGGCCTCGGCGATGACGTCGGCGACCTCGCGGAAGTCGTCGGCGTCGAAACCGCGGGTGGCCAGCGCCGGGGTACCGATGCGCAGGCCGGAGGTGACCATCGGGGGGCGCGGGTCGTTCGGAACGGCGTTCCGGTTGACCGTGATGCCGACCTCGTGGAGGCGGTCCTCGGCCTGCTGCCCGTCCAGGTCGGACTCGCGCAGGTCGACGAGGACGAGGTGGACGTCGGTGCCGCCGGAGAGCACGTTCACGCCGTGCTTGCGGGCGTCCTCGGAGGTCAGACGCTCGGCGAGGATGCGGGCACCCTCGATCGTGCGCTGCTGGCGCTCCTTGAAGTCCTCGCTCGCGGCGACCTTGAAGGAGACCGCCTTCGCCGCGATCACGTGCTCCAGGGGACCGCCCTGGAAGCCCGGGAAGACGGACGAGTTGAGCTTCTTCGCGAAGTCCTTCTTGGCGAGGATGATGCCGCCGCGCGGGCCACCGAGCGTCTTGTGCGTCGTGGAGGTGACGACGTCGGCGTACGGGACGGGGTTCGGGTGCAGCCCGGCGGCGACGAGGCCGGCGAAGTGGGCCATGTCGACCCACAGGAACGCCTCGACCTCGTCGGCGATGCGGCGGAACTCGGCGAAGTCCAGCTGACGCGGGTACGCCGACCAGCCGGCGATGATCACCTTCGGGCGGTGTTCCTTGGCCAGGCGCTCGACCTCGGCCATGTCGACCAGGCCGGAGTCGTCGACGTGGTAGGCGACCACGTCGAACTGCTTGCCGGAGAAGTTCAGGCGCATGCCGTGGGTGAGGTGACCGCCGTGCGCGAGGTCCAGGCCCAGGATCGTGTCACCGGGCTTGGCCAGCGCGAACAGGGCCGCCTGGTTCGCCGAGGCGCCCGAGTGGGGCTGGACGTTGGCGTACTCGGCGCCGAACAGGTCCTTGACCCGGTCGATCGCGATCTGCTCGGTCACGTCGACGTACTCGCAGCCACCGTAGTAGCGGCGGCCGGGGTAGCCCTCGGCGTACTTGTTGGTGAGGACCGAGCCCTGGGCCTCCATGACGGCGACCGGAGCGAAGTTCTCCGACGCGATCATCTCCAGGGTCGACTGCTGGCGCTTCAGCTCGGAGTCGACGGCGGCCGCGACATCCGGGTCGAGCTCGTGCAGAGACTGGTTCAGTACGGACATCAGGGGTCAGCTCCCGGAGAACTCGGTGTACTCGTCGGCGGTGAGCAGGTCGGACGGCTCCTCGGAGACGCGGACCTTGAACAGCCAGCCGCCCTCGAAGGGGGCCGAGTTCACCAGGGCCGGGTCGTCGACGACGTCCTGGTTGGCCGCGACGACCTCACCGGTGACGGGGGAGTACAGGTCGGAGACCGACTTGGTGGACTCCAGCTCGCCGCAGCTCTCGCCCGCGGTGACGGTGTCGCCGACCTCGGGGAGCTGGGCGAACACGATGTCACCGAGCGCGTTGGCCGCGTGCTCCGTGATACCGACCGTGGCGACGCCGTCCTCGACGGCCGACAGCCACTCGTGCTCCTTGCTGTAACGCAGCTGCTGGGGGTTGCTCATGGTGCGAATTCTCCTGTACGCGGGAAGGTGCTGGTGACAGAGGGGCGCGTAGGACGCCCGAGGGGATCGGGCGGGACTACTTCTGACGCTTGTAGAACGGCAGGGCCACGACCTCGTACGGCTCGTGCGTGCCGCGGATGTCCACGCCGACGCCCGTGGTGCCCGGCTCGGCATGCGCCGCGTCGACGTAGGCGATGGCGATCGGCTTGCCCAGGGTCGGGGACGGGGCACCGGAGGTGACCTCGCCGACGACCTGGCCGTCGGCGACCACGGCCATGCCGGCGCGCGGCACCCGGCGACCCTCGGCGATCAGGCCGACGAGCTTGCGCGGCGGGTTCGCCTCGGCCTTCGCCGCGGCCTCCTTCAGCGCGTCGTGGCCGACGAAGTCGTCGCCGTGCGAGGTCTTCTCGAACTTCACGACGCGGCCGAGACCGGCGTCGAACGGCGTCAGAGCGGTGGTCAGCTCGTGCCCGTACAGCGGCATGCCCGCCTCCAGGCGCAGCGTGTCGCGACAGGACAGGCCGCAGGGGACGAGGCCGTACTCGGCGCCCGCCTCGGTCAGCGCCTGCCACAGCTTCTCGGCGTCGGCCGGGGCGACGAACAGCTCGAAGCCGTCCTCGCCGGTGTAGCCGGTGCGGGCGATGAGGGCCTCGACACCGGCGACCGTGCCCGGCAGACCCGCGTAGTACTTGAGCCCGTCCAGGTCGGCGTCCGTGACGGACTTCACGATGGCGGGGGAGTGCGGACCCTGCACCGCGATCAGCGCGTACGCGTCACGGTCGTCGCGGACCTCGGCGTCGAAGCCGGCGGCGCGCTCCACGAGGGCGTCCAGGACGATCTGGGCGTTGCCCGCATTGGCGACGACCATGTACTCCGTCTCGCCGAGGCGGTAGACGATCAGGTCGTCGAGGATGCCGCCGTCCTCGCGGCAGATCATCGTGTAGCGGGCGCGGCCGACGCCGACCGAGCCGATGTTGCCGACGAGCGCGCGGTTGAGCAGGTCGGCCGCCTGCGGGCCCGTGACCGTGATCTCACCCATGTGGGACAGGTCGAACAGGCCGGCCGCGGTGCGCACCGCGTTGTGCTCGTCACGCTCGCTGGCGTAGCGCAGCGGCATGTCCCAGCCGGCGAAGTCGGTCATGGTGGCGCCCAGCGAACGGTGCAGGGCGTCAAGGGCGGTGGTACGGGTCATGGCGGGTGCTCCCGGGCGTGACGGCGATGGCAGAGAGATCTCCGAAGGAGGTCCTCCCCATCTGTCATCGGAACCTGAGAGGTTCGCCCCGAGGGGCTTGCACCTTGGGTGGGACCGCCGTACGTGAGAAGGCGGCCCGCTTTTCAGATCTGCCTCGCCCGCGCGGTACGGGGCCTGAGAGATTCAAGGGAGGGACTTGCTCCTTCGGCGTCCGGGGTGACCCGGAACTCTCCCGCGCGGATTCAAGCGGCCGGTATGCAGTTTGCGCGCACATCATTGCATGCCCGTCGAACGGGGAAACCCCTTGTAGGGCATTACCGTCTCTTTACACTTGGCGGGCAAGAGTGCGTGACCGGAACGGGGAGGACGATCACGGTGCACAAGGCAGTCGCGGCGGCGTACGCGACGACAGGGGCCGCGGCGGCGCAGCGGGTGCGGATCCCGAGGCAGCGCTCGGTGCGGGATCTGCGGGGGCGGGAGGGCCGGACCCCGCGCCGGATCGCGTTCGCGGCGGGGGATCTCGTCGTGCTCTCGGGGCTGCCCGGAAGCGGCAAGTCCACGCTGATGCGGCGGGCCGTCACCGTGGTCGGCATCGACTCCCAGGACACCCGTGAGCGCTGGGCCGCCCGGGTGCCGCGCTGGGTGCCGTACGCGCTGTACCGGCCGCTGGTGCGGGTCGCGCACTACGCGGGGCTGCGGCGGGCCATGCGGTCCGGGGCCAGTGTCGTCGTGCACGACTGCGGGACGCAGGCGTGGGTGCGGAGATGGGTGACGCGGACGGCCCGCCGGCGCGGGGTCGGTGTCCACCTGCTGCTGCTCGACGTGCCGGAGGACCTGGCGCTCGCCGGTCAGCGGGACCGGGGGCGCGGGGTGTCCCGCTACGCCTTCGCCCGGCACCGGCGCGCCGTCGGGTCGCTCGTGGCCGAGGTCGAACGCGGGGTCCTCCCGGCGGGGGTCGCGTCGGCGGTACTCCTGGACCGGGCCGCGACGGATGTCCTGGGCGGGATCGCGTTCCGGGGGTGAGCTTGCCGTTCGCCGGCGGCTCTCCCGCCGTCGTGGCCGGCCGCGCAGTTCCCCGCGCCCCTGAAATGCACGCCCTGCGGGCGGCATTTCCCCGATGAAGGCTGCGCGCAGCGCATGCCTTCAGGGGCGCGGGGAACTGCGCGAGAAGCCCCACCGGCCCGCAGGCGACCCGCATGACCCGCCACCCACCCACGGGATATCGTCGGCGCGGCGGCACGACATGTCAGGCAGAGGTAAGGCGCAGCTATGGAGCACCCCGGGATCCCGGACCAGCAAGAACCCGGTCGAGAGCACCCCGCAGGGACCGGCTGGCCGGCGAACGAGCTGGAGGAAGTGCTCGCCGCGGCGGTGGGACAGCCCGGCGAGGTGACGGGACCGCGCATCGTCGAGGTCCTGGGCCGCAGCCACATATGGATCCCGCTCCCGAAGGGTGGCACCGCGGCCAGCCGCGACCTCGACCTGCCGACCCTGGAGATCCAGGGCCAGGCCTTCGTCCCCGTCTTCACCTCCGAGCAGCAGTTCACCCAGGTCACGGGCGGCCGCATGGACTGCACCGTGGCCCCGGCCGCCGAGTTCGCCCGCGGCCTGCCGCCCCAGGCGGGCATCGTCCTGAACCCGGACGGCGCCGTCGGCCTGCCGCTGCCCCCGCCCGCCGTCGCCGAGCTGGCCCGCAGCGGCCGCACCCCGCTGGACGGCCCGTCGACCGGCGGCCGCGTCGTGCTGTCCGAGCCGGACTGGCAGGACGACCCGGTGGACTTCCTGACCGCGGTCCGGGAGGAGTTCGAGGCGACCGGCGCCGTGCTCAGCGCCCGCCGCTGTCTGGCCGTCGTCGAGGACGCCACCCCGTCCCTGTTCGTCGGCGTCGAACTGAGCCGGTGGGAGGGCGAGGCCCGGGACCTCCCGCTGGACGCGCTCGGCCGCGCGCTGGGCCGCGCCCCGCTGGCCTGGCCGGTCAATCTGGTCTTCCTCGACGTGACCCAGGACCCGGTCGCCGACTGGATGCGGACGCACGTACGCCCGTTCTATGTGCGGGAAGGATGACGCCGTCCGTCAAGTCGGTGTCAGGAACGCCGCTTAAGCTGGTTTCATGACCTGACCGGACGGCGTGCCGCCCTCCGGTCGAAGCGGTACACGGACGTTCACGAAGGGGCGGTTACGGGTGAGTGCGTCGGGCACGGCCGCGGCCGGACAGGTCGAGCACATGCTGCGCCAGGTGACCCCGGGGCGCTTCGACGCGTACGAGGCGCTCCTTCAGGCGCTCGCCGACCCGGCGTCCGGCCAGGTCTGGATGCTGCTCTGGCACGGCCAGGCCGGTTCCCCCGACGCCCAGTACGGGAACATGGAGATCGACGGCTTCTCGTACGCCCCCTGTGTCACCTCCGCCCAGGAGCTCTCCGCCTCCGGCTGGTCGCGGGCCTACGAGGTGGTCGGCGGCGTCGACGCGGCCCGCACCCTGTACCCCGACCACTACGGCCTGTGGCTGAACCCGCACGCCCCCGGCGGCGGCGTCGGCATCCCCTGGCTCGACCTGCGGCGCCTCGCGGGCGGCCTGGACCGGCAGCCCGCGGGCCCGCTGCGCCTTTCCGACCCGTCGATCGAGATCCCGCAGTTCTACGCGGTCCTCGCGCAGAACGCGCACCGGACGACCGCGATCCGCTCCCTGCGCCGCGCCTGGGTCCAGCCCGCGCTGGGCGCCCCGTACCTCGCCATCGGCCTCGACGTCTACGACACGTCCCCGGCCTCGGTGGACGCGGTGCGCGGGATGATGCAGCAGTCGATCACGGCGGTGCCCGACGGCCTGCCGGTCTCCACCGTCGCGATGTCGGACGAGTACGACCCGGTCGCGCTGTGGCTGCGGGCGAACGCGCGGCCGTTCTACGACCGCGAGGCCCACGCCGCGCCGGCGGCCCCCGCCGGCGGGGGCGGTTACGGCTACCCGCCGCCGTACGGCGCCTCCTACTGATCGATCAGCCCCCCTGATCACCCTCGTTCACCCCCGATCGCCCCCGATCGCCCCCGTTCACCCTCCGATCACTCCTCCCGATCACGTAGAGCGGCGATTTCGTGATCTGGGTGCAATGTCCCCTCTGGCGCCACTTCCGCCACAACTGCCCCGCGTCCGCACCCCGTTCACTGCTGTTCGGATAACGGAACCCCCTAGGCAGCATCACGGTTAGGCATCCTTTCGCCGACAGGTCTGGCAACAGATCACGCACAGGTTGAACACTCCCTCTCCTAGGGGCTTCGCCTCTTTGTACGACGGACTGATCACGCCGCTACAGCGGCAAGTGCGGGCCGGCTACCGCCGGTTGAGAGGGGTCCTTGCCTGATGACGGCACCACTGCATGAGCCGACCGCCGAGGCGGCCCCCAGCGCGGCCGAAGAGGCGGCGGCAGCGAGTACCGGTACCAAGAAGGTCCAGGGACGTTCGCTGGGCCGGATCGCCTGGGAGCGCCTCAAGCGGGACAAGCTGGCCCTCACCGGCGGTGTCGTCGTGCTGGTCCTCATCCTGGTCGCGGTCTTCGCGCCGCTGATCGCGCACCTGGTGGGCCAGGACCCGGACGCGTACCACGAGGACCTGATCGACCCGCTGTTCGGCACCCCCCGGGGTTCGCTGGGCGGCATGAGCGGCGAGCACCTGCTGGGTGTCGAGCCGGTCAACGGCCGCGACATCTTCGCCCGCATCATCTTCGGTGCCCGCGTCTCGCTCCTGGTCGGCTTCCTGTCCGCCCTGGTCGCGGTCGTCCTCGGTACGGTCCTCGGCATCCTGGCCGGCTTCTTCGGCGGCTGGGTCGACTCGCTGATCAGCCGGGTCATGGACGGTCTGCTGGCCTTCCCGCAGCTGCTCTTCACGATCGCCCTGGTCGCGGTGATGCCCAACCACCTGCTGGGCCTGACCGGTTCGAGCGTCCGGGTCTTCGTGATGATCCTCGTCATCGGCTTCTTCGGATGGCCGTACATCGGACGTGTGGTCCGCGGTCAGACCCTCTCGATGAGGGAGCGCGAGTACGTCGAGGCGGCCCGCTCGCTGGGCGCCGGACGGCTCTACATCCTCTTCAAGGAACTGATGCCCAACCTGGTCGCGCCGATCATCGTCTACACCACGATGATGATCCCGACGAACATCCTGACCGAGGCGGCGCTGAGCTTCCTGGGTGTCGGCGTCAAGCCGCCCACCTCCTCGTGGGGGCAGATGCTCTCGAGCGCGGTCGAGTACTACGAGTCGGACCCGATGTACATGATCGTCCCCGGTGTGTCGATCTTCATCACGGTCCTGGCCTTCAACCTCTTCGGCGACGGCGTGCGGGACGCGCTGGACCCGAAGGCGTCCCGCTGAACTGCCGTACCTCAAACGTCCCGTGGCTGGTACACGGGTCTCTCTCATCAACTCCGGAGGATGCTCGATCGTGACTACCCAACGCACCTCAGGGCGGCGCAAGCAGGCTGTAGCCGCTGCCGCCGCGGTCGCGGCGCTGCTGACCACGGCGGCGTGCGGCGGCGGCTCCGACGACGGCAACGGCGGCTCGAAGAACGGCGCTGCCGGCTACGACGCGGCCAACAACAAGGTCGCCCAGGCCTCTGCCGCCAAGAAGGGCGGCACGCTGAAGTTCGGCAGTGCCCAGGACGCCGACTCGTGGGACACCACGCGTGGCTACTACGGCTTCATGTGGAACTTCTCGCGCTACTACAGCCGCCAGCTCGTCACCAACAAGGCCGAGCCGGGCAAGGCGGGCGCCGAGGTCACTCCCGACCTCGCCACCGGTCTCGCCAAGGTCTCCGACGACGGCAAGACCTACGAGTACACCCTGCGTGACGGCCTGACCTGGGAGGACGGCAAGCCGATCACGTCCCAGGACATCAAGTACGGCATCGAGCGCGTCTGGGCGCAGGACGTCCTGTCCGGCGGCCCGGTGTACCTGAAGGACGTGCTCGACCCCAAGGGCGAGTACAAGGGTCCGTACAAGGACAAGGCCAAGGACAAGCTCGGCCTCAAGGCGATCGAGACGCCGGACGAGAAGACCATCGTCTTCAAGCTCCCGTCCGCCAACTCGGACTTCGAGGAGATGCTCGCGCTGACCTCGGCGTCCCCGGTCCGCCAGGACAAGGACACCAAGGCCAAGTACGGTCTGCACCCGTTCTCCTCGGGCCCGTACAAGTTCCAGTCGTACAGCCCGGGCAAGAACCTGACCCTGGTGCGCAACGACAAGTGGAAGCAGTCCTCGGACCCGATCCGCAAGGCGTACCCGGACAAGATCACGATCCAGTTCTTCTCGGACGCCAACCAGCTCGACCAGCGTCTGCTCAACGGTGACCTGGACCTGGACGCCAACCAGACCGGCATGTCGCCGCAGGGCCGCACCACCGCCCTGAAGCAGCACAAGGGCAACCTGGACAACCCGGTCTCCGGCTACATCCGCTACGCGGCCTTCCCGCAGAGCGTCAAGCCGTTCGACAACATCCACTGCCGCAAGGCCGTCATCATCGGCGCCGACCACGAGTCGCTGCAGACCGCCCGTGGCGGCCCGCTCGCGGGTGGCGACATCGGCACCAACATGCTGCCGCCGTCCGTCGCCGGTGCCGAGGGTCAGAAGTACGACCCGTACAACGCGGCCGGTGCGGACAAGAAGGGCAACGTCGCCAAGGCCAAGGAAGAGCTCAAGGCCTGCGGCAAGCCGAACGGCTTCTCCACCACGATCGCGGTGCGCAACAACAAGCCCGTCGAGGTGGCCACCGCCCAGTCCCTGCAGGCGTCGCTGAAGAAGATCGGTGTCAAGACCGAGATCGACCAGTACGACGGCTCGCAGAGCAGCAGCGTCATCGGCTCGACTTCGAACGTGAAGAAGAAGGGCTACGGCATCATCATCATGGGCTGGGGTCCGGACTTCCCCACCGTCCAGGGCTACGGTCTCCCGCTGTGGGACAGCAAGTACATCCTTCCGAGCGGTAACAACAACTACGCGCTCATCAAGGACAAGTCGATCGACGGCCTCTTCGACAAGTACGTGAAGACGCTCGACGACGCCGAGAAGGCCAAGATCTCCACGGAGATCAACCACAAGGTGATGGAGGGCGGCTACTACCTGCCCTTCGTCTTCGAGAAGTTCATCAACTTCCGCTCTTCTCGCCTGGCGAACGTCTACACGACCGACGGCTACAGCGGTACGTACGACTTCGTCAACCTCGGCCTGAAGTCCGGCAACTGATACCGGCACACCCGCCGAACGGCACGAAAGGCAGGTGAAGGCCGGCGCGGCGGTATCGCGGGCCACTGGACACAATCCGGTGGCCCGCGGTCCGCGGCGGGCCGAGAGCTGTGCTCGCTTATCTCATCAGGCGGTTGTTCGCCGCCGCAGTGATGCTCGTGGTCATCGTCATGGTGGTCTTCTGCATCTTCTTCCTCGTCCCCAAGTGGGCGGGCGCTGACATCGCACTGAACTTCGTGGGCAAGCAGGCCGACCCGGCCGCCATCGAGGGAGTGCGGCAGAAGCTCGGTCTCGGCGACCCGATCTACTCCCAGGTCTGGGAGTTCTTCAAGGGCATCTTCGTCGGCCGCACCTACTCCGGCGGCGGCGACGTCACCGAGTGCGCCGCCCCCTGCTTCGGCTACTCCTTCCGTACCGAGCAGGCCGTCTGGCCGGTCCTCACCGACCGCTTCCCGGTCACCCTGGGCCTGGCGCTCGGCGCGGCCGTCCTGTGGCTGATCTTCGGTCTGGCGGCGGGTGTCCTGTCGGCCCTCAAGCGCGGCAGCCTCTGGGACCGCGGCGCGATGGTCATCGCCCTCGCCGGCGTCTCCCTCCCCATCTACTTCACCGGTCTGCTCAGCCTCGCGATCTTCGCGTTCGGGCTCGACTGGATCGACGCCCAGTACGTCCCCTTCACCGACAGCGTCGGCGGCTACCTGGGCGGCATGATCCTGCCCTGGATCACGCTCGCCTTCCTGTACGCGGCGATGTACGCCCGGATCACCCGCGCCACCATGCTGGAGATCCTCGGCGAGGACTACATCCGCACCGCCCGCGCGAAGGGTCTCAAGGAGCAGGTCGTCATCGGCAAGCACGCCATGCGCTCCACGATGACGCCCATCCTCACCATGCTCGGCATGGACCTCGGCGCCCTGATCGGCGGCGCGATCCTCACCGAGTCGACGTTCAACCTGCCCGGCCTCGGCCGCGCCGTCCTCGACGCCATCCGCACGCAGGACCTGCCCATCATCCTGGGTGTCACCCTGATCACCTCCATGGCGGTACTCCTCGCCAACCTCGTGGTGGACGTCCTGTACGCCGTGATCGACCCCCGAGTGAGGCTCGCATGACCGGAATCAGCAAGAGCGGCGCCGCCGTGAGCGAGCCGGTGAACACCGGCTCGCCGGCGCCCACCTCGTTCCTGGAAGTGCGCGACCTCAAGGTGCACTTCCCGACCGACGACGGCATCGTCAAGTCGGTGGACGGGCTCTCCTTCAAGCTGGAGAAGGGCCGCACCCTCGGCATCGTCGGCGAGTCCGGCTCCGGCAAGTCGGTCACCTCGCTCGGCATCATGGGCCTGCACACCGCCGGTCAGTACGGCAAGCGCAAGGCGCAGATATCCGGCGAGATCTGGCTGGACGGCACCGAGCTGCTGACCGCCGACCCCGACCACGTGCGCAAGCTGCGCGGCCGGGACATGGCGATGATCTTCCAGGACCCGCTGTCCGCGCTGCACCCGTACTACACGATCGGGCAGCAGATCGTGGAGGCGTACCGGATCCACCACGACGTCGACAAGAAGACCGCCAAGCGGCGCGCGGTCGAGATGCTCGACAGGGTGGGCATCCCGCAGCCGGACAAGAGGGTCGACAACTACCCGCACGAGTTCTCCGGCGGTATGCGTCAGCGCGCGATGATCGCGATGTCGCTGGTCAACAACCCCGAGCTGCTCATCGCGGACGAGCCCACCACGGCGCTCGACGTGACGGTCCAGGCGCAGATCCTCGACCTGATCCGCGACCTGCAGAAGGAGTTCGGCTCCGCGGTCATCGTCATCACCCACGACCTGGGCGTCGTCGCCGAACTCGCCGACGACATCCTCGTGATGTACGGCGGCCGCTGCGTCGAGCGCGGTCCCGCGCTGAAGGTCTTCGAGGAGCCGCGGCACCCCTACACCTGGGGTCTGCTCGGCTCGATGCCGCGGCTCGACCGCGACCAGCAGGAGCGCCTGATCCCGGTCAAGGGCTCGCCGCCCTCGCTGATCAACGTCCCGTCCGGCTGCGCCTTCAACCCGCGCTGCCCGTACGCCGACATCCCGAAGGACAACGTCACCCGTACGGTCCGTCCCGAGCTGACCGAGGTCGGCTCCCAGCACTGGGCCGCCTGCCACATGGGCCAGGAGCAGCGGGAGCGTATCTGGACCGAAGAGATTGCGCCGAAGCTGTGACCGAGAACTCCAAGGACGCGGCAGTGAGCATTCCTGCGCAGAGTGATGGCGCCACCACGGTCTTGAACAAGGACGCCGCCCCCGGCGAGGTCCTGCTCAAGGTGACCGGGCTGCAGAAGCACTTCCCGATCCGCAAGGGTCTGCTGCAGCGCCAGGTGGGCGCCGTGCACGCCGTCGACGGCATCGACTTCGAGGTCCGCTCCGGCGAGACGCTGGGCGTCGTGGGCGAGTCCGGCTGCGGCAAGTCGACGATGGGCCGGCTGATCACGCGGCTGCTCGAACCGACCGGCGGCAAGGTCGAGTTCGAGGGCCACGACATCACGCACCTCGGTGTGGGCGGCATGCGTCCGCTCCGCCGTGACGTGCAGATGGTCTTCCAGGACCCGTACTCGTCGCTGAACCCGCGCCACACGATCGGCACGATCGTCGGCGCCCCCTTCAAGCTGCAGGGCGTCAAGCCCGAGGGCGGCGTCAAGAAGGAGGTCCAGCGGCTCCTGGAGGTCGTCGGCCTCAGCCCCGAGCACTACAACCGCTACCCGCACGAGTTCTCCGGCGGTCAGCGCCAGCGCATCGGCATCGCCCGCGCGCTGGCCCTGAACCCGAAGCTCGTCGTCGCGGACGAGCCCGTCTCCGCCCTGGACGTCTCGATCCAGGCGCAGGTCGTCAACCTCCTCGACGACCTGCAGCAGGAGCTCGGCCTCACGTACGTGATCATTGCGCACGACCTCTCGGTCATCCGGCACGTCTCGGACCGGATCGCGGTGATGTACCTCGGCAAGATCGTCGAGATCGCCGACCGCGACGACCTGTACAACACGCCGATGCACCCGTACACCAAGGCGCTGCTGTCCGCCGTGCCGGTGCCCGACCCGAAGCGGCGGGGCGCCAAGAGCGAGCGGATCCTGCTCCGCGGTGACGTGCCCTCGCCGATCTCCCCGCCCAGCGGCTGCCGTTTCCACACGCGCTGCTGGAAGGCGACGGAGATCTGCGCGGTCAAGGAGCCGCCGCTGCTCCAGCTCGGCACCGGGCACCAGGTGGCCTGCCACCACCCGGAGAACGCCGAGGACCAGGCGCCCGAGGACACCAAGCTGCTCGCGGTCGCCAAGGAGGCGATCGACGTGGTGACGGTCCCGGCCCCGGCCGAGCCGGAACCGGAGCCGGAGGCGCCGTCGACTCCGGAGGCGCCTGCCGAGACGCCTGCCGAGCCGACCGAAGAGGCGACCGACGAGGCGCCCGAAGAGGCTTCCGCCGAGGCGGAGTCCGAGGTACCGGAGAAGGCTGCCGAGCCCGAGGCCGAGTCCGAGTCCGAGTCCGAGTCCGACGAGGGTCCGGAGAAGGACGCCGACGCCGAGAAGAAGTAGCGAGAACAACCGGTCCGGGCCGGGGTGGACGCCGTACGCGGCGACCGCCCCGGCCCGTCCCACGGGTACCGGAGGCGATCACTCCGGTGCGACAGGTAAGAATGTCGCGTGATCCAGGAACTGTTCACCCCGTCCGTCCAGCATTGGCTCGACCTCGTCGGCATCTTCGTCTTCGCCATCTCCGGCGCCCTGATGGCCGTCCGCAAGAACTGGGACGTCTTCGGCATCGCCGTACTCGCCGAGGTCACCGCACTGGGCGGCGGACTGTTCCGAGACCTGATCATCGGGGCCGTGCCCCCGGCCGCGTTCACCGACCTGGGCTACTTCATCACCCCGCTGATCGCCGCCGCACTGGTCTTCTTCCTGCACCCCGAGGTGGAGCGCACCCAGACCGCCGTCAACGTCTTCGACGCGGCCGGCCTCGGCCTGTTCTGCGTCACCGGCACGACGAAGGCGTACGACTACGGCCTCGGCCTCACCTCGTCCGCCGCCCTGGGCGTGGCCACCGCCGTCGGCGGCGGTGTGCTGCGCGACATCATCGCCAACGAGGTGCCGTCGCTGGTCCGCTGGGACCGCGACCTGTACGCCGTGCCCGCCATGGTCGGCACGATCATCGTCGTCCTGTGCATCCGCTACGACGCCCTGACCAGTGTCACCAGCGGCATCGCGGTCGTCACCGCGTTCGTGCTGCGCCTGCTCGCCATGCACTACCACTGGCGCGCGCCCCGCGCCTGGAACCGCAGGTCGTCGTCGGCCGAGGTGACCGACGAGGTCGTGTGACGAGGCGGTGTAACGAAGGCTTCACGAATGAAAGCTACCGCTTAGTAAGTTCCTGTTGTACGTTTCCGGGTATGGCAGACGCAGTATCCACGCAGGAGCGCACGGTCCCGGCGCACATCGGTGACAGCGAGTTCGACCGCGACACCGCGGTCACCCGGCGCGAGCCCGGTGTCTACGACATCGACCTCTCCGCCGGCTGGACGATCATCAACGCCGTGAACGGCGGCTATCTCCTCGCGGTGCTCGGCCGCGCCCTCGCGGACGCGCTGCCGCACGCCGACCCGTTCACGGTCTCGGCGCACTACCTGACCGCGTCGACGCCCGGCCCCGCCGTGATCCGCACCGAGACGGTCCGCACCGGCCGCACGCTCTCCACCGGCACGGCCTCCCTCTTCCAGTACGCCGAGGACGGCACCGAGGTCGAGCGCATCCGCGTGCTCGCGTCGTACGGCGACCTCGACGCGCTCCCCGACGACGTGCGCACCACCGCGACCCCGCCCGCGTTCCCGCCGATCGAGCAGTGCTTCGGCGCGGGCGACGCCCCCGAGGGCGCCCCGCCGGTGCCGGGCAGCTCCGCGATCACCGGGCGGCTCGACCTCAAGCTCGACCCGTCCACCCTCGGCTGGGCACTCGGCGCACCCTCCGGCAAGGGCGAGATGCGGGCCTGGTTCGGGCTCGCCGACGGCCGCGACGCGGACCCGCTGTCGCTGCTCCTCGCGGTGGACGCGCTGCCGCCGACCGCCTTCGAGATGGGCCTCAAGGGCTGGGTGCCGACCGTCGAGCTGACCGTGCACGTGCGCACCCGCCCGGCGCCCGGCCCGCTGCGCGTCTCTATCACCACCCGCAACCTCGCGGGCGGTTTCCTGGAGGAGGACGCGGAGGTCTGGGACTCCGCCGACCGTCTGGTGGCCCAGTCCCGCCAACTCGCCCGCGTCCGGCTCGGCTAGGACCTGTCGCGTCAGCCCCGGTTCCGTACGTCCACCGGCTCGCGGCCCAGCCAGGACGCGAGCTCCCCGTAGGGTCCCGAGCCCGCGGGTACGGGGGTGACGTCGGCGAACGGGGCCTGGGGGCCCCGGGGTCCGTCCGGCAGGACCTGCCGGGCGGTGCCGAGCGCGATCGCGGCGAGCTCCGGGTCGAGCGTGCCCGGCCGGCCCAGCGCGTCCCACAGGTCCCAGGAGTGCGTCACCGTCTCCATGACGTACCCGGCGACCGCGGCCCGGCCCGGCACCTTGCCCCACGGCACGGTCACCTGGTCGTCGAGCCGGGCGTCGTCCTGCCAGGCCTTGAGCGCGGACTGCCGCGCGTCCTCGTAGCCGGCCGCGAAGGCCTCGTCCCCGAGCTCGTCGGCGAACGGCTCGACGGCGAGCGCGTCCCCGCCCTCGCCGAGCACGGCGAACCGCCGGGTCGCGCCGATGAGATGGGACACCAGGCGGCGCACGTCGAACTCCGTACAGGGCGTGGGGTCTTCGTACTGTCCGGGCTTCACCTCGGCGACGAGGCGGGCGGCCTGGGCGGTGGCGCGTTCGAAAGCGGGACGGGGGTCCATGGTGATCTCTCCTCGACGGGAACGGCGGGAACGGCGGGAACGGCAGGAATGGCCGGAACCCCAAGACTGGATCCCTTACCTGACAGGTTCCGTCAGCATTTCCGGCCGATCTGCGGGAGGCTGAGGGCGTGAAGTCCGACCGCCTGCTCTCGATCCTCCTGCTGCTCCAGACCCGCGGCCGGGTTCCCGCTCCCGAACTCGCCGAGCGCCTCGAGGTCTCGGTCCGCACCATCTACCGCGACGTCGAGGCGCTTTCCGCGGCCGGAGTGCCCGTGTTCGCCGAGCGCGGCCGGCACGGCGGCATCGCGCTCCTGCCCGGCTACCGCACCGACGTCACCGGGCTGACTGCCGACGAGTCCCGCGCTCTTTTCATCCTCGCCGCCCAGGGTGCCCACAGCGCGCTCGGGCTCGACGCCGCGTTCGGCTCGGCGCTGCGCAAGGTGATGGCGGCGCTGCCCGAACCGCACCGGCCCGCCGCCGAGTTGACCAGCCGCCGCATCCTCGTGGAGTCCTCGCGCTGGATGGGCCCGCCGCACCGCGAGGTCGACGTCAGCGCGCTCCAGGACGCCGTGTTCACCGAGCGCCGCCTGCGGATCCGTTACCGGCACAGCGGCACCGAGACCCTCCGCACCTACACCGTCGACCCCTACGGCCTCGTCTCCAAGGCGGGCGTCTGGTACCTGGTCGCCGACCGCCGGGGCGTGCCCCGCCTCTTCCGCGCCGACCGCATGCGCGAGGCGCGGGTCACGGACGCGCCGGTGCGCCGCCGCAAGGGGGTGGAACTCGCCGACGTCTGGGCTGTGTTGAAGAAGCGGGTCGAGCAGCGGCCCGGAGGACTGGAGGTCGTCGCCCGCGTCCACCGCAGCCGCTACGACCTCTTCCTGCGCATGTGCGCGAGCTCCCTCCTCGACCACCCCGACCCCGCCCCCGACGCCGAGTGGATCACGGTCCGGCTCGCCTACGGGGTCGTGGGCGCGGCGCGCACCCTGCTCCCGTTCGGCACCGCCGTGGAGGTCCTCGAACCGCCGGAGGTGCGGGCCGAACTGGCGCGGTGCGCGGCCGGGATCACGCAGATGTACGCGGCCGAACCGCTGTGACGCCCCACCGCTGTGGCCGGGATCAGGCGCCGTCGAGCCAGTGGCGGCCGCCGAGGGTGATCAGGCGCAGCTGACGCCCGGCCAGATCCGCGGCGCGGGGGAGGTCCTCGGGGGGTGTGGTGAGGAGTTCGGCGGCCGTCTGCATCATGTGGTCCACGTAGAGCCGGGCCAGCATCGACAGGTCGTCCTCGTTCCAGCCGGCCGAGTCCGGCTCCAGGGCCAGCGCGTCGCGCACCTCGTCGACGAACTGCGCGAGCTGCGCGCCGATCGCCTCCCGCACGGGCTGCACCCCGCCGAACCGCTCGCGCGCGAGGAAGCGCACGTGCGCCGGGTACGCGGCGACGTGACCGACGATCAACTCGACGGTCCGCGCGATCCGTTCGTCACTGTCCCAGGTCGCCGTCAGCTGGTCGCGGATCATCGCGTGCAGGCTGCCGAGCGCCTCCTCGACCAGGGCGACGCCGAGATCGGCCGTGCTGTCGAAGTGCCGGTAGAACGCGGTCGGGGCCACGCCCACCGCGCGCGTGACCTCGCGCAGGCCCAGGCTGCTCAGGCTCTGGTCCGCCAGCAGTTCGAGCGCCGCGTCGAGCAGCGCCTGCCGTGTCTTCTGCTTCTGGGCCTGCCGGATGCCGAGGGTGTGACTCATGTCATCCAGTTAACAACTGTTCTCCGTAATTGGAAACCCGGCGGGAGAGTTAGACTCAAGAGTCAGTGAACAGTTGTAACCCAAACCTGGGATCAACACTCGAGATCCACACCGAGAGGTTCTCCATGCTGTTCCTCGTAGCGGCCCTCCTGCTCCTGGGCTTCGCCCTCGGCACCGTGGCCCACGCCCCGCTGTCCTTCACCCTGGTCGCCGCCTCCGTGATCGCCGTCTGGCTGATCGTCTTCGCGGTCCGCGAGCGCCACACCCGCCGCCGTCACCAGGCCTGACACCCGTCCATCCATCAGGGGGTACCGAAATGCAGCTCACCGCAGACAAGAAGTCCGACGCCGAGGTCACCGAAGTCACCGAGGCCGGTGACGTCGCCGAGGTCGCCGAGGTCACGGAGTCGGCCGAGCGCGGTCAGGACGCCGACGGCATGGCCGTCGCCTCGTTCGTCCTGGGCCTCGTCGGCCTGCTGGTCCTCAACATCTTCCTCGGCCCGATCGCCATCGTCCTCGCCGGACTCGCCCTGATCCGCGGCACCGCACGCCGCGGCCGCGCCCTCCTCGGCCTCGGACTGGGCATCGCCGATCTCGTCGTCCTCGCGTCCTTCATCGCCGCCGACGGCACCCTGTCCTGGAGCATCGCGGGCTGACCCCGAGCCCCCGGACAGGGCCCCGCGTGGGACGGGACCCCACGCGGCTCCCGAGGTCCGGCCGCGGACTCGTAGAATCGTGGCCACCATGGCTTACCTCGACCACGCCGCGACCACTCCGATGCTTCCGGAGGCCGTCGAGGTGATGACCGCCCAGCTCGCCGTCACCGGCAACGCCTCGTCCCTGCATGCCGCCGGACGCCGCGCCCGGCGCACCGTCGAGGAGTCCCGCGAGTCCCTCGCCGCCTCCCTCGGCGCCCGCCCCAGCGAAGTCGTCTTCACCTCCGGCGGAACCGAGGCCGACAACCTCGCCGTCAAGGGCCTGTACTGGGCGCGCCGCGCCGCCGACCCGGCCCGCACCCGCGTCCTCGCCAGCCCCGTCGAGCACCACGCCGTCCTCGACGCCGTGCACTGGCTCGCCGAGCACGAGGGCGCCACCGTCGAGTACCTCCCCGTCGACTCCCACGGCCGCGTCCACGCCGCCGCGCTGCGCGAGGCCATCGCGCGCAACCCGGACGACGTCGCCCTCGCCACCGTCATGTGGGCCAACAACGAGATCGGCACCGTCCAGCCCGTCCACGAACTCGCCGACGTCGCCCGCGAGTTCGCCATCCCGCTGCACGCCGACGCCGTCCAGGCCTTCGGCCAGCTCCCCGTCGACTTCGCCGCCTCAGGGCTCGCCGCCATGACCGTCTCCGGACACAAGGTCGGCGGTCCCTACGGCATCGGCGCACTGCTCCTCGGCCGCGAGTACGCCCCCGTCCCCGTACTGCACGGCGGCGGGCAGGAGCGGCACGTGCGCTCCGGCACCCTCGACGTGCCGGCCGTCGCCGCGTTCGCCACCGCCGGGCGGATCGCCGCCGAGCGGCGCGACTGGTTCGCCCGCGAGATCGGCGGCCTGCGCGACGCCCTCGTCGACGCCGTCCACGCCGCCGTCCCCGAGGCGATCCTCGGCGGCGACCCGGCCCCCGGCGGCCGGCTCCCCGCCAACGCGCACTTCACCTTCCCCGGCTGCGAGGGCGACTCGCTGCTGCTGCTCCTGGACGCGCAGGGCATCGAGTGCTCGACCGGCTCCGCCTGCACCGCCGGCGTCGCCCAGCCCAGCCACGTGCTCCTCGCCACCGGCACCGACCCGGACCTCGCCCGCGGCACCCTCCGCTTCTCCCTCGGCCACACCTCGACGGCGGCGGACGTGGACGCCGTGGCGAAGGCGATCGGCCCGGCGGTGGAGCGCGCCCGCACAGCGGGCCTGAGCTGATCCGCTCCGCGGGGCGGAGGCCTGAGCTTGATCCGCTCCGCGGGGCGGCGGGTGGTCCGGGTGGGCCCGATCCGGAACAGTGCTGCCCGGCTGCCCGGATGTCGGCTCCCCCCGCTCAGGCCTTCGCCGCGCCCGCCCGCTCGTGGGCCGCGCGCACCAGCCGCATGTACCGCTTCCAGTCCCAGTGCGGGCCCGGGTCCGTGTGGTCCGTGCCCGGCACCTCGACATGCCCGACGATGTGCTCCCGGTCCACGGGTATCCCGTACCGCCGGCATATCCCCGCGGTCAGCCGCGCCGAGGCCTCGTACATCGCGTCCGTGAAGTCCTGCGGGCGGTCCACGAAGCCCTCGTGCTCGATGCCGACACTGCGCTGGTTGTAGTCCCTGTTCCCCGCGTGGAAGGCGACGTCCAGCTCGCGGATCATCTGCGCGATGTGCCCGTCCTTGCGCACCACGTAGTGCGCGGCCGCGCCGTGCCACGGATCCTTGAACACTCTCAGCGTGCCCTGGTAGCTGCCCTGCGTGACATGGATGACGACACGGTCGATCGTGTAGTCGGCCGGGCGGTCCGCCCGCCGCCAGTTCGCCGCGGCCGCCGCCACCCACTCCGCGCCCTTGAAGTCCACCTCGCCGGGCTTGCGGGGCTTGTCGACCCCGGGGACCTGCCACCACATCCGCGCGAGATCACCCCGCGCGAGCAGCCCCACGCCCACCGCCGTCGCCGCGCCCCCGACGATCAGCGCACGCCTGCTGACGATCCGGTCCCCGTCCCGGCCCTTCGCCCTGCCCGAACCCCGCTCGCCCACGCGACACCACCCCCGTTCTTCCCCGTACGAGATCCACAACGGATCTCCGGGGCATTCGGTTCCCACGGGCCCGTACCCTGTTAGGGCTATGACTTCGCAGACGCCGCAGCCCCCCGCCCCCGAGAAGGACCGCCCCCTCCGCGTGCTCGCCGCCATGTCGGGCGGCGTGGACTCCGCCGTCGCCGCGGCCCGCGCCGCCGAGGCGGGCCACGACGTGACGGGCGTCCACCTCGCCCTCTCCGCGAACCCGCAGTCGTTCCGCACCGGAGCCCGCGGCTGCTGCACCATCGAGGACTCCCGCGACGCGCGCCGCGCCGCGGACGTCATCGGCATCCCCTTCTACGTGTGGGACCTCGCCGAGCGCTTCCGCGAGGACGTCGTCGAGGACTTCATCGCCGAGTACGAGGCGGGCCGCACGCCGAACCCGTGCCTGCGCTGCAACGAGAAGATCAAGTTCGCCGCGCTGCTCGACAAGGCGCTGGCCCTCGGCTTCGACGCGGTCTGCACCGGGCACTACGCGAAGGTCCTGGTCGGCGCCGACGGCACGCGCGAGCTGCACCGAGCCTCCGACATGGCCAAGGACCAGTCCTACGTGCTCGGCGTCCTGGACGACCGCCAGCTCGCCCACGCGCTGTTCCCGCTCGGCGACACGGTCACCACCAAGGAGGAGATCCGTGCGGAGGCGGAGCGGCGTGACCTCGCGGTCGCCAAGAAGCCCGACTCCCACGACATCTGCTTCATCGCCGACGGCGACACCCAGGGCTTCCTGGCCTCCCGGCTCGGCAAGGCCGAGGGCGACATCGTCGACGAGGCCGGCACCAAGCTCGGCACCCACGAGGGCGCCTTCGGCTACACCATCGGCCAGCGCAAGGGCCTGCGGATCGGTACCCCGGCCCCCGACGGCAAGCCGCGCTACGTCCTGGACATCTCCCCGGTGACGAACACGGTGACGGTCGGCCCCGCCGCCTCCCTCGACGTCACGTCCCTGACCGCCGTCCGCCCCCGCTGGTGCGGAGCCGCCCCGGCCGGCCCCGGCACGTACACGGCCCAACTGCGCGCCCACGGCGGCGAGACCGAGGTCACGGCGGAACTCCTCGCCGACGAACTCCACGTCCGCTTCACGACCCCCGTCCGCGGCGTCGCCCCCGGCCAGGCGATCGTCCTGTACGACGGCACGCGCGTGGTGGGTTCGGCGACGATCGCGACGACGGAGCGGGTCGCGGCGGAGGTGTGAGTTCCGCCGCGCCCTCGGCTACCGGCGACCCCGGCCGAACCACAGGCTGTGCACGCCGTAGACGGCACAGCCGACGGCGAGGGCGGTCACGGCGATGAAAGGCAGAGAGATTCTCCCGAACTTGATCATGGACGTGGTCGCGTTCAGCATGACGAACGCTGTCCCGACCTGAATGGTGACAGCCCGTTGGTGAGTCCTGCTCGCGCGGGGCTCGTCAGGGTATTGCAGTTTCATCCGGCGCTCCATTTCTTCGATTTCTCCGAGGTCATACGAGTTCGTTGTCGTAGCTGCTGCCGACGACCGGAAATCGCCTGAGGTCATCGCAGAGGGTTGTGGCCATTCCCATCGCGCCGAGAGTCGCGGTGAGGACGAGGAGCACGGATTCGTAGCGGTCGACCATGTTTTCGTACGTCTTCACCATCGCGGCCACTCGCTCGGCTGCGACGGCCGCGCCGACGAACGAGCCGAGAATTCCGACGCCGGACACGGCGACAGCCGCGGAGGCCGCGGCGGCGATGGCGGCTTCTACCGCCTCGTCGCAGAGCATCGCGACGGCGCCCTTCACGAAATCGGCGAAGGAGAAGACGATCTCGGCGATGCCGACATAGCGGTCGCGCAGGTCGTGAAAGGTGTCCCGGGCGGTGTCGAGCTTCGCGGCGGTCCGTTCGAAGTACTTCCACGCCGCGTCAGCCGCATTGCCTCTCCAGGAGAGGCCGAGCACTTTATTCCCGTGCCGTAGATTCTCGGCCGCGTCCGCGCACAGGTTGCCCAGGCAGTTCCACGCGTCGGCGCAGTCGGCGTACTCCTGCCAGTCCCCGGCGAGCCAGTTGGCGACGGTGCCGAGGACGTCGAATTCGAAGGCGTACTTCAACCCTTCGTTGGCCAGCGAGGAAATGCTCCCCAGGTCGAGCAGCGAGCCCACGCCCTTGTTGACCGGTGCGAAGGCGAACTCGCGGGCGTGCCCTTGGAACCAGCCGTCGGCGCCACCGCTCGCGACGAGCCGGCCCGAGGCGTCCCGTACGTCAGCGAAATCAGTCGTGCCCTCAGGTCGCTGCCGCACGATCGACCTGGCCGCCCCCGCGCTGGGATACGTGGCGTCGAGCGCGCGGGCCCGCCCCAGGTCCACGGTCCGGTACCACGACGCCGATTTCCGCAGCTCTTTCTCGGACCCGCGCAGGATCACCCCGAACCGGCTCAGGACGTCGGTGGCCTGTCGCACTTTCTCCGCGTGGTCTCCGCTCACCAGATTCCAGGCTTCCCCCGAAACGGAGAATCCGATGCTCGTGCTCTTGTCCAGATAGGTCAGCCCGTTTCCGCAGTCCTCCCCGGCACGCCGGACGAGACGCGCATAGGAATGAAGGTCGTCGGCCTCGACGGCGAGTGTCATGTGGTGGCTTCCTCGGGTGCATGTGCGGAGGGGTGGGCAGAAGTGGGGAAATTCCTCAGGTCGTCCGCCATGAACTGCGTCAGGGATCCGCCGGTGCCTACGGCGGTGGCCACCTCGACCAGCACGTTCTCGTAGTGGTTCACGAGTTCTCGGTACTCGGCGATCGCCGATTCCGTCGGGCGGGAGCAGATGTCCGCGACGGCGCTCCGCACCAGTGCGGCGAAGGCGAACACCGTCTCCGTGATGCCCGCGTAGTGCTCGCGCAGGGAGTGGAACGTGTCGCCGGCCGACTCCAGCGTGGTCGCCAGGCGCTCGAAGTGCCGCCACGCTGCATCGGCCGCGTTGCCCCGCCATGTCAGCCCGAGCACGTCGTTGCCGTGCCGGATGTTCTTGGCGGCCGCGTCGCAGAAGTTCCCGAGGCAGTCCCAGGCGTCGGCGCAGGCCAGGTAGCCGCGCCAGTCGCCGGTCAGCCAGTGCGCGACCGTGCCGAGCACATCCATGTCGAACGGTGTGCGCACGGCCCGGCCGGCGGGCAGGAACCCGGACTCTCGCCGATGCGGAGGGAACGGCGAGGGCTCGAGGTGGGCGGTGGCGTCGCACACGTCCTGAAAGGTCGTGTTCCCGCTGGGGTGTTGGCGGGGCAGCGAGCGACGGTGCGCCCCTGGATACGCGGCGTCGAGCTCCTGAGCCTCCCTCAGGGCGACGGACCGGTACCACCGGGCCGTCTCGTCCAGCTCGCGGTGCGAGGCGTCCAGGAGCGCACCGAAGCGCGTGAGGGAGTCCCTGGCCGCACGCACCTGTCGCGTGTGGTCGTCGTGGGCCAGGCCCCACGTCGTGGCTGTCGCGGCACAGTCGACGGAGGTGTGCCGGGCGAGAAAGGTCAGCGCGGACCCGAAGCCCTGGGCCGCGCGGTGGATCAGGGTCGTGAATCCGGTCAGGTCGATGGGATCGACGGCGAGCGTCATGTGGGGGGTCTCCGGGTCCGGAACGAGCGGGCGTGCGGGCGGTGGCGATCAGCGGGCGAGGCGGGAGGCGTGTTCCTCGCGCATGCGATCCCGCTCGCGTTCCGTCTCCAACTCGCCCTCGCGGGCCAGCACATGACGCTCGGAGTCCGACATGGCGGCCCAGCGGCGCCGGAACTCCCCGGCGCGGTCGATCGTGGCCTCGGCGTACGCGGAGACGCGGGACGCCTCCCGCAGGCCCACCCGGCCCGCGAGCACCTCCCGGGCCATCTCCTCCAGGACGGGGCCGCCGTCGCCCCGCCGGAACGACTCCAGGGCCCGGCGTAACAGGCGTCGCCGGACGGGATCGTCGCTCAGGTCCATGGACGCGACACGGTCGAGCTGGGGCACACGGCCTCCTCGGTGCGATGGGTGCATCAGGGAGCGCCGGAGCGTAACGGACCGTACGAGATCATTAACGGTCCGGAGCGGCGTGAGGGTGATCTTGCCGAGCGGGCGCGTCGGCTCGAGATCGTGTGTGCCGGGCGGCCGGGCAAAACGTTGTCCCGGAAGGGGCGGTGGGGGAGTGGCTGCCGGGAGGGTGCGCGGTGCAGGGGGCGTGCGCCGCGCTCAGGTACGGGCGGTGGCTTCCACCGCCGCGGTGACCGGAGCGCGGCGCGTTGACGGCGTCGGGTTGACGCGGAGCGGTCGGATCAGGCGAGTTCGGTCGCGTAGAAGCACAAGTGGTCCTTGATGGCGGCCACTTCGGGCTTCGGGTCCGGGTACGACCAGACCAGGTCGGCGGCGTCGGGGAGCGACCAGTAGGAGGCCGTTCCCTTGAAGGGGCAGTACGTCGTCGTGTCGGAGGGCGTCAGGAGGTCCGTGCGGACGTCCTCACGGGGGAGGTAGTAGCGGACGGGACAGCCGGTCTCGCGCAGCACCACAGGGCGGCTGCTCTCGGCGAGCACCTGCCCTTCGTGGACGACGCGAACGTGCTCGGAGCCCTGCTGCACCGTGATGGCGTGCCCGGTGCGCTCGTTGTGCCCTGGGGTTTCTGACGTCATACAGGGTGCAGCGTCAGGTCCCCGGCGCTTTCTTCCCGCCTACGCGCCCGCCCGCGCGTGGGCCGTACGGTGGATGGCATGAACATCTGTGTCTTCCTCTCCGCCGCCGACCTCGACGACCGCTACACCCGCCCCGCCCGCGAATTCGCCGAGCTGCTCGGCAAGGGGGGCCACACCCTGGTGTGGGGCGGTTCCGAGAGCGGGCTCATGAAGGTCGTCGCCGACGGGGTCGCGGAGGCCGGAGGACGGCTCGTGGGGGTGTCCGTCGACTTCCTCGCCGCCAAGGCACGCGCCGTCACCGCGCCCGACGAGATGGTGATCGCCAAGGACCTCGCCGAGCGCAAGGCGCTCCTCCTGGAGAAGTCCGACGCCGTCGTCGTCATGGTGGGCGGCACCGGCACCCTCGACGAGGCCACCGAGATCCTCGAGCTGAAGAAGCACGGGAAGACGGACAAGCCGGTCGTGCTGCTCAACTCGGCGGGCTTCTACGACGGGCTCAAGCAGCAGTTCCGCCGCATGGAGGACGAGGGCTTCCTGCCGATCCCGCTCACCGACCTGGTGTTCTTCGCCGAGGAGCCCGTCGGCGCGCTCGCCTACCTGGAGGAGTCCCGCGGCATCGAGTAGTGCGAGCATGGCGGGCATGGCAACTCATGTGATCACCGGCGCCGGTTCCGGCATCGGCGCCGCCGTCGCCCGCCGCCTCCACGCGCGCGGGGACGAGCTCTACCTCCACGCGCGCGACGCGGGCCGCGCCAAGGAACTCGCCGCCGAGTTCCCCGGCGCCCGGACCCTGGTGGGCGACCTCTCCGACCCCGGCAAGCTGTCCTGGGCGTTCTCCCACCAGACGCTGCCCGACCGCGTCGACTCGCTGCTGCACATCGCCGGCGTCGTCGACCTCGGCAAGGTCGGCGAACTCACCCCCAAGGCCTGGCACCACCAGCTCAACGTGAACCTGATCGCGCCGGCCGAGCTGACCCGCCACTTCCTGCCCCAACTCCGCCTCGCCCAGGGCCACGTGCTCTTCGTGAACTCCGGCGCGGGCCTGAACGCCCACGCCGAATGGTCCGCGTACGCCGCCTCCAAGCACGGCCTGAAGGCCCTCGCCGACTCGCTGCGCCACGAGGAGCACGCGAACGGGGTGCGCGTCACCTCCGTCTACCCGGGCCGCACCGCCAGCCCCATGCAGGCGAAGGTGCACCAGCAGGAGGGCAAGGAGTACGACGCCTCCCGCTGGATCGACCCCGAGTCCGTCGCGACGACGATCGTCATGGCCCTCGATCTGCCGCACGACGCGGAGGTCAACGACCTGACGGTGCGCCCGGGCCGCTGACCGCCACGCGCGCGTTACGTACGCTTCCGGGGTGAGCAACGAGAGCCAGTTCCCCTACGGAGGCGCCACCGGCGTCGGGTCCCTGCCCGGCGGCGACGCCCGCGAGGCCGCCAAGACCGTCACCGGCACCTTCGAGGACTTCCCGTACCTCGCCGAGCTGCCCGCCCGCGGACCCGGCGCCGACATGATCGGCCGCACCGCGGGCCTGCTCGTGGACCTCTACGCGCGCGTGGAGCCCAGCGGCTGGCGCATCGGGGACCGGCCGGGACGGGACACCAAGCGCGCCCGGTCCTGGCTCGGCGAGGACCTCGACGCCCTGGAGGAGTTCACCCAGGGCTACGAGGGCCCCCTCAAGGTCCAGGCCGTCGGCCCCTGGACGCTCGCCGCCGCCCTGGAGCTGAGGAACGGCGAGGCCGCGCTCTCCGACCCCGGAGCCTGCCGCGACCTCGCCGGCTCCCTCGCCGAAGGACTCCGCGCCCACCTCGCCGACGTGCGACGGCGCGTCCCCGGCGCCCGCGTCGTGCTCCAGCTCGACGAGCCGTCCCTCATCGCCGTGCTGCGCGGACAGATCAAGACGGCCAGCGAGTACCGCACCCACCGCGCCGTCGACCGCCAGCTCGTCGAGTCCACCCTGCGCGAGGTCATGGCGGTCCAGGCCGGCGAGCCCGTGATCGTGCACTCCTGCGCGCCCGACGTGCCCTTCGCCCTGCTGCGCCGGGCCGGCGCCGACGCGATCTCCTTCGACTTCTCCCTGCTCACCCAGCGTGACGACGACACCCTCGGCGAGGCCGTCGAGGGCGGGACCAGGCTGTTCGCCGGTGTCGTGCCCGGCGTGGACGGCCCGTTGTCGGACCCTGCCGGTAGCGTCATGGGTGTCAGGACGCTGTGGCGCAGGCTGGGGCTGAATCCGGGGTCGCTCGCGGAGTCGGTCGTGGTCACGCCGTCGTGCGGCCTCGCGGGCGCCTCGCCCGCGTACGCCCGGGCGGTGCAGGCCCACTGCGTCCGGGCGGCGAAGTCGCTCGCGGACAACCCAGAGTGACCAGAGTGAGCGCGTACGCAGGCTGACGGGAGGACGAGACGGTGGCAGCCGGAGCAGACGGACAGGCAGGACAGGCGGGGCAGGACGGCGCGGGCGAGCGGGTCGACCGGATCGCGGGCGGGGGCGCCGTCCCCGCCGCGGCACGGGAGGAGCACGCCCGGCTGGCGGAGCAGGTCGAGGAGCACCGCTTCCGGTACTACGTGAAGGACGCGCCCGTCGTGTCCGACGCGGAGTTCGACCGGCTGCTGCGCGCCCTGGAGGCGCTGGAGGGGGAGCACCCCGAGCTGCGCACCCCGGACTCGCCGACCCAGAAGGTCGCGGGGGACTACGCGACGGAGTTCACGTCCGTGGAGCACCGCGAGCGGATGCTCTCGCTGGACAACGCGTTCGACGACGAGGAGCTCGCCGCCTGGGCGGAGCGCGTCGCCAGGGACGCCGGCACGACCGACTACCACCTGCTGTGCGAGCTGAAGATCGACGGCCTCGCGGTCAACCTGACGTACGAGGACGGCCGGCTGACCCGCGCCGCCACCCGGGGCGACGGCCGCGTCGGCGAGGACATCACGCCGAACGTCCGCACGATCGCCGAGATCCCCGACCGCCTCCGGGGCGACCGCGTGCCCGCCCTCGTGGAGGTCCGCGGCGAGGTCTTCTTCCCCATGGAGGAGTTCGAGGGGCTCAACGCCCGGCTGATCGAGGCCGGCGACAAGCCCTTCGCCAACCCGCGCAACGCGGCGGCGGGCTCCCTGCGCCAGAAGGACCCCCGCGTCACCGCCTCCCGCCCGCTGCACATGGTCGTCCACGGCATCGGCGCCCGCGAGGGCTTCGACATCGACCGCCTCTCGCACGCCTACGAGCTGCTGCGCGAGTGGGGCCTGCCCACGACCTCGCACAGCAGGGTCGTCGACGACCTCGACGGCGTCCGCAAGTACATCGCGCACTACGGGGAGAACCGCCACTCCGTGGAGCACGAGATCGACGGCGTCGTCGTCAAGCTCGACGAGATCCCCCTCCAGGGCCGCCTCGGCTCCACCGCCCGCGCCCCGCGCTGGGCCATCGCCTGGAAGTTCCCGCCCGAAGAGGTCAACACCAAGCTGGTCAACATCCGGGTGGGCGTCGGCCGCACCGGCCGCGTCACCCCGTACGCCCAGGTCGAGCCGGTCACCGTGGCCGGCTCCGAGGTCGAGTTCGCGACGCTGCACAACCAGGAGATCGTCAAGAAGAAGGGGGTGCTCATCGGCGACACGGTCGTCATCCGCAAGGCCGGCGACGTGATCCCCGAGATCCTCGGCCCGGTCGTCGACCTGCGCGACGGCACCGAGCACGCCTTCGTGATGCCCGCCGAGTGCCCCGCCTGCGGCACCCCGCTGCGGCCCATGAAGGAGGGCGACATCGACCTCCGCTGTCCGAACGCCCGCACCTGCCCGGCCCAGCTGCGCGAGCGCCTCTTCTACCTCGCGGGCCGCCAGTGCCTCGACATCGAGAACTTCGGCTACGTGGCGGCGGCCGCGCTCACCGCACCGCTGGAGCCCGAGCAGCCGCCCCTGACCGACGAGGGCGACCTCTTCGACCTCACCATGGAGCAGCTGCTGCCCATCAGGGCGTACGTCCTCGACCAGGACAGCGGACTGCCCAAGCGCGACCCGAAGACCGGCGAGGACAAGATCGCCGACGTGTTCGCCACCAAGTCGGGCGAGCCGAAGAAGAACGCGGTCTCGATGCTGGAGCACATCGCCGCCGCCAAGGACCGGCCGCTGGCCCGGATCATCAACGGCCTGTCGATCCGGCACGTCGGCCCCGTCGCCGCCGCCGCGCTCGCCCGCGAGTTCCGCTCCCTCGACCGCATCGATCAGGCCACGGAGGAGGAACTCGCCGCGACCGACGGCGTGGGCGGCATCATCGCCGCCTCCGTGAAGCAGTGGTTCGCCGAGGACTGGCACCGCGAGATCCTGCGCAAATGGCGCGCGGCCGGCGTCCGCACGGAGGACGAAGGCGCAGGTGAGGACGAGGGCCCGCGCCCGCTGGAGGGCCTGACCGTCGTCGTCACCGGCACCCTCCAGAACTACACGCGCGACGGTGCCAAGGAGGCCCTGCAGAGCAGAGGCGCCAAGGTGACCGGCTCGGTGTCCAAGAAGACGTCGTTCGTGGTCGTCGGTGACAACCCGGGGTCCAAGTACGACAAGGCCATGCAGGTGAAGGTCCCGGTCCTGGACGAGGACGGGTTCGTCGTCCTGCTGGAGCAGGGACCCGAAGCCGCCGCCGACGTGGCACTTCCCGCCGAACAACCGACCGAGGAGTAGCGGTTGAAGGCCACCCGTTCGGCGCATATCAGATGCATACGGGTGGCCGGGTCGCATTCGGGCAACCGTGCTCGGGCGCGTCCGACTGGTGCCCGTGGAAGCCTTCCGCGGCCTACTGTTGAGGGGTGCGCCTGCCGTGTCCTGCCACGGACGGGGCGTGTCCTGCTCGCCGGAACTCATCGGGAGTCAGGGGGAACGGGCAGCGGACCTGGGCACCGCCGGCTGTGAGAGGGACGGGAATGGAACCGACCGAGAGCGCCGCCCCTGACTCACGCCTGCGCCCACGCCGGCGGATGCTGCGCGCCATGACGCGGCGCGCGGACGGCGACGACAGCGGTTACGGGGAGCACGGGGAGAACGATCGCGGTGGTGTGGTGAACTGGCGCAACTGGTGGCGCGGGGGCGCGACGGCCCTCGGCGCGGTGAGGCGCGGGCAGGCACCCGAGCGTGCCGTTCCGGCCCCGGCGGCCGGGCTCACCGGCCGGTCCGCGATCGGACCCGCCGGCATCGCGTCCGGCGGCCGTGTCGGCGCCGCGACCCCCGCCCGCAACCCCCTTCCCGAACGTGCGGACGCCGCACGCACCCACCCCCTGTCCCTGCTGCCCGGCGCCGTCGTGGCCCTCGCGGCGGTCGTCGTGGGCGCCGGCTTCTACCGGGCGTTCACCGGGAACCACGCGCTCTTCCCGTCCGGCGGGACCGGCTGGTCCCTCGCCGTCCTGACCGGCATCATCGTCGGCCACCTCGTCGCCCTCGGCCGCGACCGCTGGTGGGGCGGCACCGGATCCGGCGCCGCCCTCACCCTCGCCGTGCTGCTCCTGTACGGCTGGGTGCCCGCCGTCATGGTCAGCCTCGCCGTCGTCGTGCTCGTCGGCGCGGCCCGCAGACACCACTGGCGCCAGGGCGTGCTGCACGGCGCGATCGACGTCCTCGGGATCGGCGCGAGCGCCCTCGTGCTCGCCGCGTTCGGCCGGGTGCCGTCCGTCGAGGCGCCCTGGCTGCCCGACACGTGGACCGTCGCCGCCGCCCCCGAGATCCTCCTCGCCGCCGCCGGGTACCTCCTCGTGACCCGCACCCTGCTCTGGTACGTCCACGCCCCGCGCCCCTCCGGACTGCCCACGGTCGCCCGTACGACGCTCGCCCGGCACGGCCTGGTCGCCGTCGCCCTGCTCGGGATCTCGCCGCTGGTCTGCGTCGTGGCCGTCGCCCTGCCCGCGCTCCTGCCGCTCTTCGCCATCCCGCTCATCGCCCTCGACTCCACCCTGTGGATCGCGCGCGCCCGCGCCGAGGAGCAGCTCCGCGACCCCCTGACCGGCCTGCCGAACCGGCAGTGGCTGCTCGAGCGGACCTGGGCCGCGCTCGACGACGCCGAGCGGATCGGCGCCCGCAGCGCCCTCATGCTGATCGACCTCGACCGGTTCCGTTCGGTGAACGACACCCTCGGGCACCTCGCCGGCGACCGGCTGCTCCTCCAGATCGCCGACCGGCTGCGCGAGGCCCTGCCGCGCGGCGCCGAGGTGGCCCGGCTCGGCGGCGACGAGTTCGCCGTCCTGCTGCCCGTCGCCGACTCCACGACCTCCGCGACCCGCGTCGCCCGCGGCCTCGTCGCCACGCTCGGCTCCCCGCTGGACCTGGACGGGCTGACGCTCGTCCTCGAGGCCAGCGCCGGACTCGCCGTCTTCCCCGACCACGCGCTGGACGCCGAGGGCCTGCTGCGCCGCGCCGACGTCGCCATGTACCAGGCCAAGCGGGACCGTACGGGCGTCGAGGTCTACGAGTCGAAGCGCGACTCCAACACCCCGGACCGGCTCGGTCTCCTGGGCGATCTGCGCCGAGCGCTCGACGCCTGCGAGGTCGAACTGCACTACCAGCCGAAGGTCCGCTTCGACGGCCAGGTCGCCGGCCTGGAGGCGCTCGTGCGCTGGGTGCACCCCGAGCGCGGCAAGGTGCCGCCGGACGAGTTCATCGCCATCGCCGAGTCCTCCGGCCTGATGCCGGTCCTCACCGAGTACGTCCTGGAGACGGCGCTCGCCCAGGTCGCCCGCTGGCGCGCCCAGGGCCTGCGCGTCCCCGTCGCGGTCAACGTGTCGCCCCGCGATGTGCACACCCCCGGCTTCGCCGGATCCGTCGCCGCGCGCCTCGCCCGCCACGGCGTCCCGGCCGGTGCGCTCCAGCTGGAGATCACCGAGCACGTCCTCCTGGAGGACCCGCAGCGGGCCGCCGACACCCTGGCCGGACTGACCGGCCACGGCGTCAAGATGTCCCTCGACGACTTCGGCACCGGCTACTCGTCGCTCGTACACCTGCGCCGGCTCCCATTCAGCGAGCTCAAGATCGACCGCTCGTTCGTCGCCCGGCTCGCCGTGGACAACGAGGACGCGGAGATCGTCCGCTGCACCGTCGACCTCGCCCACTCGCTCGGCCTCCTCGTCGTGGCCGAGGGCGTCGAGGACGACGAGACCTGGGAGCGCCTGCGCGACCTGGGGTGCGACGCGGTGCAGGGCTGGCTCGTCGCCGCCGCGATGCCGCCCGACGAGACGACCGCGTGGCTGCGCGCGCGGGGCGCCAGAGGCTGGCAGCGCACCCCGGCGGCCCTCCCGGCCGTCCCGGGCGACGACCCCCGTCCCCTGGGCTGACCGGCGCCCTGGGCTGACCCGCGCCCGGCCCGCCGGGGCCCGGCCGAAGGAGTTTCCGATGTCGCTGTTCGTGCCCGACTTCGACGAGACGGTGATCGTCCGCGAGGCCGACGCCGAGGTCGTGGGCCGCGCCCCCGTCACCGGCCGCCTGCTCGCGGACAGCAGCTCCACCGGCGGCGCCCTGTCCACCCAGCGCATCACGATGAAGGACGGGGCGAACGGGGCGCTCCCGCACCACCACGAGCGCAGCGCCGAGATGTTCTACGTCCTCGACGGCGCCGCCGAGTTCCTGTCGGGGGAGCAGGTGATCACGGGCGAGGCCGGCGACCTCATCGTGGTGCCGCCCCGCATGCCGCACGCGTTCGCCGCCGTGCCCGGCTCCGACGCCGACCTGCTCATCGTGATCACCCCGGGCGTCGAGCGTTTCGCGTACTTCCGTCACCTTCAGCGCATCGCCCTGGGCGAGCTCGCCCCCGAGTCGATCCTCGAGGTGCAGGAGCGCTACGACAACCACTTCCTGTCCAGTCCGGCATGGGACGGACGGCGCCGATAGGGGCCCGGCGGCAAACCGTTTACCAGGCACGCCTCCGCGCCCCATAGGATTGGCTCCAAACCACACACTCTCACCCAGAGGATCGCTGCATGCCTGGCATCACGCGCGAGGAGGTCGCCCACCTCGCCCGGCTGGCGCGTCTGGAGCTGAAGCCCGAAGAGCTCGACCACTTCGCCGGCCAGCTCGACGACATCATCGGCGCGGTCGCCCGCGTCAGCGAGGTCGCCGACCAAGACGTCCCGCCGACCTCCCACCCGCTGCCGCTGACGAACGTCATGCGCGCGGACGAGGTCCGTCCGTCGCTCACCCCCGAGCAGGCGCTCTCCGGCGCCCCGGCCCAGGAGCAGCAGCGTTTCAAGGTGCCGCAGATCCTGGGGGAGGACTAAGAAGTCATGACGGACACGAACATCATCAAGCTCACCGCCGCCGAGATCGCCGCGAAGATCGCTTCCGGCGAGCTCACGGCCGTCGAGGTCACCGAGGCCCACCTGGCCCGGATCGAGGCCGTCGACGAGAAGGTGCACGCCTTCCTGCACGTCGACCGCGAGGGCGCCCTGAAGCAGGCCGCCGCCGTGGACGCCAAGCGCGCCGCGGGCGAGAAGCTCGGCCCGCTGGCCGGCGTCCCGCTCGCGCTGAAGGACATCTTCACCACCGAGGGCATCCCGACCACGGTCGGCTCCAAGATCCTCGAGGGCTGGATCCCGCCGTACGACGCCACGCTCACCAAGAAGCTGAAGGCCGCCGACGTCGTCATCCTCGGCAAGACCAACATGGACGAGTTCGCCATGGGGTCGTCGACGGAGAACAGCGCCTACGGACCGACCGGCAACCCGTGGGACCTCACCAAGATCCCCGGCGGCTCCGGCGGCGGTTCCTCCGCGGCCCTCGCCGCATACGAGGCCCCGCTGGCGATCGGCACGGACACCGGCGGCTCCATCCGCCAGCCCGCCGCCGTCACCGGCACCGTCGGCGTCAAGCCCACGTACGGCGGCGTCTCGCGCTTCGGCATGGTCGCCTTCTCGTCCTCCCTCGACCAGGGCGGCCCCTGTGCCCGCACGGTCCTCGACGCGGCGCTGCTGCACGAGGCCATCGCCGGACACGACCCGCTCGACTCCACGTCCATCGACGCCCCGGTCCCGCCGGTCGTCGAGGCCGCGCGCAACGGCTCGGTCCAGGGCATGCGCGTCGGTGTCGTCAAGCAGTTCCGCGGCGAGGGCTACCAGGCCGGCGTCGTGCAGCGCTTCGACGAGTCCGTCGAGCTGCTCAGGTCGCTGGGCGCCGAGATCGTCGAGCTGGACTGCCCGTCCTTCGACCTCGCGCTGTCCGCGTACTACCTGATCGCGCCGTCCGAGTGCTCCTCGAACCTCGCCCGGTTCGACGCCATGCGCTACGGCCTGCGGGTCGGCGACGACGGCACGCACTCCGCCGAGGAGGTCACCGCGCTCACCCGCGAGGCCGGCTTCGGCGACGAGGTCAAGCGCCGCATCATCCTTGGTACGTACGCCCTTTCGAGCGGCTACTACGACGCGTACTACGGCAGCGCCCAGAAGGTCCGTACGCTCATCACCCGCGAGTTCGAGGCCGCGTTCGAGCAGGTGGACGTCATCGTCTCGCCGACGACGCCGACCACCGCCTTCGCGATCGGCGAGCGTGCCGACGACCCGATGGCGATGTACCTCGCGGACCTGTGCACCATCCCGACCAACCTGGCCGGCAACGCCGCCATGTCGCTCCCCTGCGGCCTGGCCCCCGAGGACGGCCTGCCGGTCGGCCTGCAGATCATCGCCCCCGCCATGAAGGACGACCGCCTCTACAAGGTGGGCGCCGCCGTCGAGGCCGCCTTCGTGGAAAAGTGGGGCCACCCGCTGCTCGAGGAGGCACCGTCGCTGTGAGTGCACTTGGTAAGGCCAAGGGATTCAAGAAGTCCAAGTCCGGCACGTACCTGTCGATCGGGACGACGGCTTTCGGCGCGCTCAGCGTCGCGAAGCAGGTCAAGAAGGCGCGCACCGAGCACGACACGCTCCGCCTCGTCGACGCCGTCGTCTCCGCCGCCGCCATCGCCACCGGCATCGCCCTGCTCCTGCGTGAGCTGAAGCGCCTGGGCGACGACGACGTCCTGCTGGGCTGAGAGGGAAGTACCAGAAATCGTGACTGCCACGACCACTCCCGAGCTGCTCTCGTACGAGGACGCGCTCGCGTCGTACGACCCGGTCATGGGCCTCGAGGTCCATGTCGAGCTCGGCACCAAGACGAAGATGTTCTGCGGCTGCTCCACCGAGCTCAAGCAGGACGCCAACAGCCAGACCTGCCCGACCTGTCTCGGCCTGCCCGGCGCGCTGCCGGTCGTGAACGAGATCGGCGTCGAGTCGGCCATCAAGATCGGCCTCGCGCTCAACTGCGAGATCGCCGAGTGGTGCCGCTTCGCCCGGAAGAACTACTTCTATCCGGACATGCCGAAGAACTTCCAGACCTCCCAGTACGACGAGCCCATCGCCTTCAACGGCTACCTCGACGTGCAGCTGGAGGACGGCGAGGTCTTCCGCGTGGAGATCGAGCGCGCCCACATGGAGGAGGACACCGGCAAGTCGACGCACGTCGGCGGTGCCACCGGCCGCATCCACGGCGCGTCCCACTCGCTGCTCGACTACAACCGCGCGGGCATCCCCCTCATCGAGATCGTCACCAAGCCGATCGAGGGCGCCGGCGAGCGGGCCCCCGAGGTCGCGAAGGCGTACGTCGCCGAGCTGCGCGAGGTCATCCGTGCCCTCGACGTGTCCGAGGCGCGCATGGACAAGGGCCAGATGCGCTGCGACGTGAACCTGTCGCTGCGTCCCCACGGGACCGAGAAGTTCGGCACGCGCTCCGAGACGAAGAACGTGAACTCCCTGCGTTCCGTCGAGCGCGCGGCCCGCTACGAGATCCAGCGCCACGCCGCGGTGCTGTCCTCCGGCGGCACGATCGTGCAGGAGACCCGTCACTTCCACGAGGACGACGGCTCCACCACCTCGGGCCGCATCAAGGACAACGCCGAGGACTACCGCTACTTCCCCGAGCCGGACCTGGTGCCGGTGGCCCCCGCGCGCGCGTGGGTCGAGGAACTGCGGGCGGGTCTCCCGGAGCTGCCGCTCGTGCAGCGCAACCGGCTGATCGAGGAGTGGGGCATCACCGCCCACGACATGCAGTCGATCAACAACGCCGGGGCGCTCGGCCCCATCGTCGCCACGATCGCGGCCGGCGCCGACCAGGCGTCCGCCCGCAAGTGGTGGATGGGCGAGCTGGCGCGCAACGCCAACGAGCAGGGTGTCGAGGTCGCCGCGCTGGCGATCACGCCCGAGCAGGTGGCGCGCGTCTCGGAGCTGGTCTCGAAGGGCGACCTGAACGACAAGCTGGCCCGCCAGGTCATCGACGGCGTCCTCAAGGGCGAGGGCACGCCCGACGAGGTCGTCGACAAGCGCGGCCTCAAGGTCGTCTCCGACGAGGGCGCGTTGTCCACCGCCGTGGACGAGGCCATCGCCGGTAACGCCGGGATCGTCGCCAAGATCCAGTCCGGCAAGGTCGCCGCGGCCGGAGCGCTCGTCGGCGCCGTCATGAAGGCGACCCGGGGTCAGGCCGACGCGGCCCGCGTCAAGGAGCTGATCCTCGAGAAGCTGGGCGTCAGCGAGGGCTAGAGCCGTAGGTGGGGGCCGGGCACGCCCGGCCCCCATCGAAGCCGCACCGAGCAAGCAACCTTGATACTCACCTCAGTAGCCCTCCTGGCCGCCACCTTGGTGTTCGCGGTCCTGAGGCCCCGCACCTGGCCGGAGGCCGTCGCCGCCGTACCGGCCGCGGCCGTCGCCGTCGCCGTCGGCGCCGTCACCCCGCAGCACGCCTGGTCCCAGACCAAGGAGCTGCTGCCCGTCGTCGGCTTCCTCGCCGCGATCCTGCTCCTGGCCCAGCTCTGCGCCGACGACGGACTGTTCCGTGCCGCCGGTGACGCTGTCGCCCGGGCCTGCCACGGCAGCCCCACGCGCATGCTCGGCGGCGTCTTCGCCGTCGCCGCGACCATCACCGCCGTGCTGAGCCTGGACGCCACCGTCGTGCTGCTCACCCCGGTCGTGTTCGCGACCGCCGCCCGTATCGGAGCGCGCCCCCGCCCGCACGTCTACGCGAGCGCCCATCTCGCCAACTCGGCGTCGCTGCTGCTGCCCGTCTCCAACCTCACCAACCTGCTGGCCTTCACCGCGAGCGGGCTCACCTTCACCCGGTTCGCCGGGCTGATGACCCTGCCCTGGCTGGTCGCTATCGGCATCGAGTACGTCGTGTTCCGTCGGTACTTCGCCGCCGACCTCGCCACGTACGCGCACGAGCCCAAGGACGAGGAGGCGCCCGGCGTCCCCCGCTTCACGCTCGTCGTGCTGGGCCTGACGCTCGCCGGGTTCGCCGTGGCCTCCTTCGCGGGCGCCGAGCCCCTGTGGGCCGCGCTCGCGGGCGCGGCCGTGCTCGGGGCGCGCTCGCTCGCCCGCCGCCGCAGCACCCCGCGCGAACTCCTCACGGCCGCCAACCTGCCGTTCTGCCTGTTCGTCCTCGCCCTCGGCATCGTCGTCGAGGCCGTCGTCGACAACGGGCTCGGCGACGCCATCGCCCGCGTCCTGCCCGACGGCACCTCACTGGCCGCGCTGCTCGCGATCGCGGGCGTCGCCGCGCTGCTCGCCAACCTCATCAACAACCTGCCCGCCGTGCTCGCGCTGCTGCCGGTCGTCGCGCCCGCGGGCCCCGGGCCGGTCCTCGCCGCGCTCATCGGTGTCAACGTCGGCCCCAACCTCACGTACGTGGGCTCGCTCGCGACGCTGCTGTGGCGGCGCATCGTGCACGCGCACGGCACCGAACCGGAGCTGGGGGAGTTCACCCGGCTCGGGCTGCTCACCGTCCCCGCGACCCTGCTCGGCTCGACGCTCGCCCTGTGGGCCTCCCTGGCCGTGCTCGGCTGAGGTCCCGTATCGAGGGAAAGGCCGCAGAGGTCGGGGTTGGACCTTTGTGACGGACTGTTGGACGTTTACGCCGTGGCCCGTCCGCGTACTTCCCAGCGCCATCCGGCGTCGCTAGCGTCCCCGCCGAACCACTCAATGGGTCGCCCGCAGACCATTAGGTACTGCCGACCACAACGTTCGGAGGTCCCGTGTCCTCGTCGTCGGACTCCCCGTCGCCCGCATCCCCGGCGCTGTCCCGCAGACGCCTCATGGCCCTCGGCGGAGGGGCGCTCGGTGCCGCCGCGGCCGGCTCCTTCCTGCCCCCGTCGCTGCAGCAGGCCCTCGCCGCCCAGGCCGAGGCCGGCGCGCCGCCGCAGGGCGGACTCGACGCCATCGAGCACGTCGTGATCCTCATGCAGGAGAACCGGTCCTTCGACCACTACTTCGGCACCCTGCGCGGCGTCCGCGGCTTCGGCGACCGCAACGCGATCAAGCTGCCGAGCGGCAGGAGCGTCCTCGAGCAGCCCGGCGCGCTGCGCACCGTCCTGCCGTTCCCGGTCCGCGAGGCCGCCGCGACGCAGAAGAAGGACCTCCAGTACATCGGCGCCCTCGACCACTCCTGGAGCGGCGGCGCCAAGGCCTGGAACAAGGGCTGGCACGACGGGTGGATCACCGCGAAGACAGCGGCCACGATGGCGTACTACACGCGCGAGGACATCCCGCTGCACTACGAGCTCGCCGACACCTTCACCGTCTGCGACGCCTACCACTCCTCCATCCACAGCTCCACCAGCCCCAACCGCAACCACCTGTGGAGCGGCAGGACGGGCAACGAGCCGAACGGCAAGCGCGCCGTCGGCAACGACGCCTACAACGAGGGCACCCACCCCGGCTACGACTGGGGCACGTACGCCGAGCGCCTGGAGCAGGCGGGCGTGAGCTGGCAGACGTACACCGAGTGGGAGAACTTCACCGACAACCAGATCGAGTTCTTCACCACCTTCAAGGCCATCGCCCGCAAGGTCCTCGCCGGCACCGGGCTCACCTTCATGGAGGCCTTCTACGCCAAGGTGCGCGACGCGAAGGACGACGCCGAGCGCGACGCGCTCCTCGCCACCCTGGACAAGGGCGTCGCCACGCTCGACAAGAAGGAGCGCTCGCTGTTCGAGCGGGCCCTGCGCCGCGTCCCCACCGGGAAGCTCGCCGACACCTTCGCCGCCGACGTCGCCGCCGGCACGCTGTCCCGCGTCTCCTACCTGGTGCCGTCCGCCGTGGACTCCGAGCACCCCTCCGTCTCCTCGCCCATCCACAGCGCGACCATCGTCTACAAGGTCCTCGACGCGCTCGCCTCGCACCCCGAGGTGTGGAAGAAGACGGCCGTCTTCATCAACTACGACGAGAACGACGGCTTCTTCGACCACGTGCCGCCGCCCGTCCCCGGCCCGGAGGTCACCGAGGAGCACTGGCAGGGCCTGCCCACCGGCCTCGGCATCCGCGTGCCGATGCTCGTCGTCTCGCCGTGGACCGTCGGCGGCTACGTCTGCTCCGAGGTCTTCGACCACACCTCCGTCGTCCGCTTCCTGGAGCGCTGGACGGGCATCCGCGAGCCCAACATCGGTGACTGGCGGCGTCAGGTCACCGGCGACCTCACCGGCGCCTTCGACTTCCACCGCACCGCCCGGCAGCCGTCCGTCGAGCAGCCCGGACCCGTGCCCGCGTTCAGCGGCCGCTGGGCGCCGCAGCCCCCGGCGCCCGCCCAGCAGACCGTGCCCGAGCAGGAGCCCGGCACCCGGCCCGCGCGCCCGCTCCCGTACCAGCCGGACGCCCACGCGCGCGTGCGGGACGGCAGGCTCACCCTGAGCCTGAGCAACACCGGAAGCGCCAGCACGCACTTCGCCCTGTACCCGTACGCGGGGGAGGCCGCGGCGCCGCTCCACTTCGACGTCGTGCGCGAGCAGGCCGTGCCCGTCGGCGCGGACGGGGCCGCCGCGTACGACTTCGTGGTGACCGGGCCCAACGGCTTCCGGCGCGAGTTCCGCGGTCGCGCCGACTTCGGCGGCGACGTCACGACGACCGTCGACGGACGCGCACGTCTGCTGCGGATCCGGCTGCGCGCCACCGGCACGACGGCGCAGGCGTTCACCGTGGGCGAGCGCACGGTCACCGTGCAGGCCGGCCGGACCGTCACGGTCGTCCACGAGACCGCCGACGCGCACGGCTGGTACGACGTCGAGATCGCCGCCGACGGCTTCCACAGGCGCCTCGTGGGCCACATCGAGAACGGGCGCCCCAGCGTGTCCGGATGACGCCCCGCCGATACCCCCGAGCGTGTGGGATATCCCTGTGAGTAAGCCCACGAAAGCGACAAAGGATCTCCTCGGCCTGTAAGAGTGGCTGCTCCTTGCTCATGTGTTCTTTGCGGGCTGTTCACCTTTAAACGGCGCTTATACGGCTGTTCCCGGTCAAAGATCCATACATCACCCAGGGAGCATGTCCGTGGCCGCACTCGCACGCTGGTGTGTCCGGCATCGGCTCGTGGTCGTCCTGCTGTGGCTGCTCGCCCTCGGGGGCACCGCCGCTGCCGCGACCGCCGCCGGTTCCGCGTACTCGAACGACTACGAGGCACCCGGCACCGAGTCCGGCCGCGCGACCCAGTTGCTGAACGAGAACTTCCCCGCGCTCGGCGGCGACAGCGACACCGTCGTCTGGCACATCAAGGACTCCACCGTGCGGGCCGCGGACGTCGAGACCGCGATGAGCAACACCCTGCGGCAGATCGGCGACCTGCCCGGCGTCTCCGCCGTCGCCTCGCCCTACGAGGCCGACTCCGGCGGAGCCGCCGGGATCAGCGCCGACGGCCGCACCGCGTACGCCACCGTCAGCTTCGACCAGCAGTCCGACGACCTGCCCGTCAGCCAGGCGAAGGCCGTCGTCGACACCGCCCGCGCGGCCGAGCACCACGGGCCCGACGGACTCCAGGTCGAACTCGGCGGCAGCGCCGTCTCCCTCACCGAACCCACCTCCGCCCATGTGTCGGAGATCGTCGGCGTCGTCGTCGCGGCCGTCGTCCTGCTGCTCGCCTTCGGCTCCATGGCCGCGGCCATGCTGCCCATCGCCACCGCCCTCGTCGGCGTCGGCACCGCCTACGCGGGCATCGTGCTGCTCGGGCACGCCATGACCGTCGCCGACTTCGCGCCGATGCTCGGCATGCTCGTCGGCCTCGGCGTCGGCATCGACTACGCCCTGTTCATCGTGACCCGCCACCGCAAGGGGCTGAAACAGGGACTGTCCGTGCCGGAGGCCGCCCAGCGGGCCGTCTCCACCACCGGCCGCGCCGTCGTCTTCGCCGGCGCCACCGTCTGCATCGCCCTGCTCGGCATGCTGATCCTGCGGCTCAGCTTCCTCAACGGCGTCGCCATCGCCGCGTCGCTCACCGTGCTGCTCACCGTCGCCGCCTCCGTGACCCTGCTGCCGGCCCTGCTCGCCCTCATCGGCCCGCGCGCCCTGTCCCGCCGCGAACGGCGCCGCCTCGCCGAACACGGCCCCGCGCCCGAACTCCCGACCGGGCTCGCCGCCCGCTGGTCCGCCTTCGTGGAGCGCCACCCCAAACTGCTCGGCGGACTCGCCCTCGGCCTGATCACCGTCCTCGCACTCCCCACCCTCTCCCTCCACCTCGGCACCTCCGACCAGGGCAACAACCCCAGGTCGAGCACCACCCGGCAGGCCTACGACCTGCTCGCCGACGGCTTCGGCCCCGGCATGAACGGGCCGCTCACCCTCGTCACCGAGGTCGACGGCGCCCAGGACAAGGCCGCCCTCACCCACCTCGCGCACGAGCTGCGCACCACCGACGGCGTCGCCTCCGTCTCGCCGATCGCCTACAACGCCGACGACAGCGCCGCGCACCTCACCGTCGTCCCCGACTCCTCCCCGCAGTCGCAGCAGACCAGCGACCTCGTCGACCGGCTGCGCGCCGACGTCGTCCCCGAGGCACGGACCGCCGGCGGCCAGCTCGACGTCCAGGTCGGCGGCGTCACCGCCAGCTACGACGACTTCGCCGACGTCATCATCGGCAAGCTGCCCCTGTTCGTCGGCGTCGTCGTCGGACTCGGCTGCGTCCTGCTCCTCCTCGCCTTCCGCTCGATCGGCATCCCCCTCAAGGCCGCCGCGATGAACATCGCCGCCGTCGCCGCCGCCTTCGGTGTCGTCGTCGCGATCTTCCAGTGGGGCTGGGGCAGCGAGCTCCTCGGCCTGGGCGCCTCCGGACCCATCGAACCCTTCCTCCCCGTGATCATGGTCTCGGTCCTCTTCGGGCTCTCCATGGACTACCAGGTGTTCCTCGTGAGCCGGATGTACGAGGAATGGCTCGAGACCGGCGACAACCGGCGGGCCGTCCGCGTCGGTCTCGCCGAGACCAGCCGCGTGATCAACTCGGCCGCGGTGATCATGATCTCCGTCTTCCTCGCCTTCGTCCTCAGCGGCGACCGCGTCATCGCGATGTTCGGCATCGCGCTCGCCGTCGCCGTGGCCGTCGACGCGTTCATCCTGCGCACCCTCCTCGTCCCCGCCCTCATGCACCTCCTCGGCGGCGCCAACTGGTGGCTGCCCCGCTGGCTCGACCGCATCCTGCCCCGGCTCAGCATCGAGCCGCCCGAATGCCGTCCCGCCGGGGATGCGAAGATCCCCGAGCAGCTCGCCGTAACCGGCGAAGCGCTGAGCGACGCGGCCTCGTGACCACGGGCCGCGAGTCCACGGGCCGGAGATCCGTCCGGCCCTGACGGCGACGGAGGCCACCGATGTACGAGATCGCGCTCGACGAGACCGCCCGGCTGCGGCCGCTGGAACCCTGGCGCGCCGCGGAGTTCCTGGCCCACATCGAGCGGGGCCGCGAGTTCATCGGCCAGTTCATCCCCTTCGGCTCCACCGCCGTCGACGTCGACTCCTCCCGGGCCGCCCTCCAGCGCTACGAGGACATGCGCGCCGCCGACACCGGCGCCCTGCACGGCATCTGGGTCGACGACACCCTCGTCGGCGGCGTCCTCACCCTCAACGTCGAAGCCGAGCGCGGCAACGCCGAGGTCGGCTGCTGGCTGGAGCCCTCCGCCACCGGGCGCGGCCTCATCACCCGCGCCATGATCCCGATGATCGACTGGCTCTTCGACGGGCGCGGCATGCACCGCGTCGAATGGGTCGCCGCCTCCGGGAACGTGCCGAGCCTCAACGTCGCCCGCCGCCTCGGCTTCACCCAGGACGGCGTCCGCCGCGAGGCCGCCCCCTGGCGCGGCGTCCGCCACGACCTGGAGATCTGGTCCCTGCTCGCCCCGGAGTGGCCGAGCGCCCGCGCCGCCCTCCTCGCGCGTTAAGCCCCCTCTCAGACTCCGTCCGTACGGTGCGCACCATGACTACGAAGACGGACGCGAACACAAAGACGGACGCGCAGCCGGCCGACCCCGCCCCGGCCGAGGACGAGGCCCTGGCCGAGGGCGCCGCGGCCACGACCGGCGTGGAGGCCGAGACCGCGACCGAGACCACGACCGAGGCTGAGACCGCGGTGCGGGACGAGGACGCAGTGGCGGGCGACGAGGCCGCGGCTGACGAGGACGCCGAGGAGCTCGCGGACGGGCTCGGCGACTCCGATGACGTGACCGCCCCGGAGCCGGCCGGCGTCGGCCAGGGTGCCGCCGCCATCGTCTCCGCCGCCCTCGGCTTCCTCTCCCTGTCCGGCAGCTGGATCGGCACGATCGTCGGCGCCCGCGAGACCCTCACCGGACAGCTCAACCTCTCCACGAACGCGAACCCCGGCGTCGCCGCCCAGGTCAAGGAGGGCTACACCGACGGCTGGCACGCCACCGCCGCCGTCGGCGGATTCTTCGCCCTCCTCGCCCTGGTCGTCGCCGTCGTCGTCCTGTCCCGCCCCGCCTTCGGCGCGCCCGGCCGGCCCCAGGCCGCCTGGATCAAGTCCGCCGCCTGGGCCGGGGTCTCCCTCGGCGTGATCGGCCTGATCCTGGCCGTGGCCAAGTACACCGACCTGATCTTCGGCACGCCCGGCCTGAGCTGACCTGAGCACCCCCAGGGGGCCTTAGGCGGTGCGCACCTCCCCCGAGCGCGCCGCCTAAGGCCCCCGCCGCGTCACAGATGCGGCACTCTCCCGATGTGGCGCACCCCCCTGGGCGACGAAAGTGGAGGCATCGCGGAAAGCACTCCGCGAGACACCACCGAACGCCCCAGGGAGACACCGTGTTCGAGTACGAGATCCACCAGCAGCGCTCCGTCGAACTCCGCCGCGAGGCCGACGAGTACCGGCGGGCCCGCGCCGCCGCCCGGGCCACCCGGGCCGCCCGCGCGGAGCGGTCCGAGCGCGCCGGCCGCGACTCCGTGAGCCACAGGTCCGGAGGGCGGGTGAGTACCGAGGCCCCGGTCAGTACCGACCGCCCCCGCCGCCGGCGCGCACCCCGCACCGCATGAACCCGGCACCCCGGCCCGCGGCGCGGCCGGGCAACCCGAAAACCCTTGCCCCCGTCCCGGATCAGTGTGCGATGCTCGGCGCTGTGGAGACCCGATCCGTCAGCCCGGTGTTCGTCGGCCGTGCCGACGAACTCGGCACACTCGACACTGCCCTGACCCGCGCCGCCGCCGGCGAACCCCAGGCCCTGCTGCTCGGCGGCGAGGCCGGGGTCGGCAAGACCCGGCTCGTCGAGGAGTTCGCCGCCGGCGCCTGCCGCACCGGCGCCGTCGTCGTCACCGGCGGCTGCGTCGAGATCGGCGCCGACGGCCTCCCCTTCGCCGCGTTCTCCACCGCCCTGCGCGGGCTTCGCCGGGCCCTGCCCGGCGAGGTCGACGCGGCCGCCGCGGGGCGCGAGGTCGAACTGGCCAGAGTCCTCCCCGAGTTGGCCGACCGGCCGGCCGTCCCGGGCGCCGCCGGGGGACCCGCGGCCGAACCGCGCGGACGCGACGGTCACGGCGACGAGACCGCCACCGCCCGCCTCTTCGAACTCACCGTGCGCCTCCTCGAACGCGTCGCCGCCGACCGCACCGTCGTCGTCATCCTCGAAGACCTGCACTGGGCCGACGCCTCCACCCGGCACCTCCTCTCCTACCTCTTCCGCACCCTGCGCGGCGGCCGCCTCGTCGTCGTCGCCACCTACCGCTCCGACGACGTGCACCGCCGCCACCCGCTGCGCCCCCTGCTCGCCGAACTCGACCGGCTGCGCACCGTCACCCGCATCGAACTCGGCCGGCTCAACCGCGCCGAGGTCGCCCGCCAGGTCGCCGGAATCATCGCCGACGAACCCCAGCGCACCGTCGTCGACGACATCTTCCGCCGCTCCGACGGCAACGCCTTCTTCGTCGAGGAACTCGCCGTCTCCGCCGCCCAGGGCTGCGCCACCGGCCTCACCGACTCCCTGCGCGACATCCTCCTCGTCCGCGTCGAGTCCCTCCCCGAGCCCGCCCAGGGCATCGCCCGGATCTGCGCCGAAGGCGGCTCCACCGTCGAGTACGCGCTGCTCGCCGCCGTCGCCCGGCTCGGCGAGGACGAACTCATCGAGGCCCTGCGCGCCGCCGTCGGTGCCAACATCCTCACCGCCTCGCCCGACGGCGACGGCTACCGCTTCCGGCACTCCCTCGTCCGCGAGGCCGTCAGCGACGACCTGCTCCCCGGCGAGCGCTCCCGCATCAACCGCCGCTACGCCGAAGCCCTCGAGGCCGAACCGGCCCTCGTCCCCGCCGACGCGCGCGTGATGCGCCTCGCCGCCTACTGGTACCACGCGCACGACCCGGCCAAGGCGCTGCCCGCCGTGCTCGACGCCTCCGTCGAGGCCCAGCGCCGCCACGCCTACGCCGAACAACTCCGGCTCCTGGAACGGGCGATGGAACTCTGGGACGGCGCGCCCCAGGAGATCCGCGACGCCCTGCGCCTGGCGGACTACGTCGACGAGTACCTCGCCTGCGGCTGCGACCCCGCGACGACCCCGCTCGGCTACCTGGACCTCATGGCCGAGGCCGCCGTCGCCGGCCGCCTCTGCGGCGAACGCGAACCGGCACTCAAGATCGCCAAGCGTGCCATCCGCATCCTGGACGACGCCGCCCGCACCCCGGGCGGCGGTGACCCGCTGCGCGCCGCCTGGTTCTGGATCCAGCGCAGCAGCCTCACCTCGACTCTCGGCCGCAGCGACGGCTGGGACGAGATCGCCACCGCCCAGGAGCTGGTCCGCGGCCTGCCGCCGTCCGCCGTGCACGCCGAGGTGCTCACCTACGTCGCCTCCTGGGGCATGCTCCACAACCCCGGCGCCGAAGCCCTCGCCGCCGCCGAGCGTGCCGTCGAGTACGCCCGCATGGTCGGTGCCGAGGAGATCGAACTCAACGCCCGCCTCGTCCTCGGTGGCCTCCTCGTCGACGCCGGCGACATCGAAGAGGGCTTCACCGAGATGTACGCCGTACGCGAGCGCTCCGCCGAACTCGGCCTCATCGCCCGCATCCGCCACGTCAACGTGAACCTGCCCTCCGTCCTCGAAGGCTCCGGCCGCTCCGCCGAAGCCGTCCGGCTCTCCGACCTCGGCATCGCCGAGTGCCGCCGCTACGGCCTCACCGACACCAAGGGCTGGGTCCGCGCCAACAAGGCCGAGTCCCTCGTCTCCCTGGGCCGCTGGACCGAGGCCGCCGACGCCGCCGAGCGCACCCGCGCCATGGCCGTCAGCGACAGACCCCGCGCCACCGCCGGACTCCACCTCGCCACCCTCGCCCTCGCCCGCGGCGCCCTCCAGGAAGCCGCCGCCCACCTGGCCGCGGCCCGTGAGCTCTACGGCACCCACGATCCGATGCCGCAGTACCTGCTGCCCCTCACCCATCTCTCCCTCGCTCTCGCCGTAGCCCAGGGCCGCCTCCTCGACGCCCGCGCCGAACTCGACCGGCTCGTCACCGCCGGCCTCCCGCACTCCATGCAGCGCTACCTCTGGCCCCTGCTGCGCACCGCCGCCGCCGCGGAGGCCGACGCCCGAGGCCTGCCCGCCGCCGAAGCGGAGCGCACCGAGGCCGTCGCCCGCATCCGCGACGCTGCCAAGGCCCAGGCCGTCCACGTCCCGGTCTGGCAGGCCCACGAACAGTGGGTCCGCGCCGAGCTGCTCCGCGCCGAGGGCCGCGACACCGCCGACGACTGGTCCGCCACCGTCACCGCCTTCGAACCCCTCGAGCGCCCCTACGACCTCGCCCGCGTCCGCTACCGCCTCGCCGAGTCCCTCCTCGTCTCCGCCGCCACGGCCGGCGGCTCCGCCGAGGACGACCGCGACCGCGCCACCGAGCTCCTCCGCCTAGTCGCGGCCGTCGCCGACCACCTCGGCGCCCGACCGCTCACCGAGTCCGTCACCCTCCTCGCCCAGCGCGCCCGCCTGAGCCTCAGCCCCGCCCACACCCCGCGCCGCCCGGACACCTCGGCCGACCCCGCCGAGCAGCTCGGCCTCACCAGCCGCGAACGCGACGTCCTGCGCCTGGTCACCGCCGGCCGCAGCAACCGCCAGATCGCCGAGGAGCTCTTCATCTCCCCGAAGACGGCCAGCGTCCACGTCTCCAACATCCTCGGCAAGCTCGGCGTCGCCGGCCGCGGCGAGGCCGCCGCCCTGGCCCACCGGCTGCAGCTCTTCCCCGCCCGCCCCGTGACCGCCCCGCCCCGCGTCGCGGGCTGAACGGGGCCGCACACCCTGCCGTACGCTGGACGCGAGGCTCGACCGGCCCACCTGGAGGCGCAGTGTTCAACCCGCTCGATGACCTGTTCGCCCCCAGCCGGCGGCACACCGACGAGGAACGCAAGCGCCTGGAGCTGACCCGTGTCGACCTGAACGACGGGGACCCCGGCCGCGGCCCGATAGACCTCACCTCCGGCAAGGTCGTGGTCCGCGCGCCCCACCAGGAGGAGACCGAGACGACGAACGGGCCGGACGGTGCGCCGGCGGACGGGTCCGACGAGGCGGAACCGGACGGCGCCGCCGAGGTCAGCTGACTCTCAGCTCCAGGATCCGGTCGTCCCCCTTCTCCGGGCTCCCCCGCCCGTCCGTGTTGCTCGTGGTCACCCACAAGGTGTCGCCGCCCGCGGGGACCACGGTGCGCAGCCGCCCGTACTTCTTGTCCAGGAAGGCCTGCGGCTTGTGCGCCGCCTCGGTGCCGTCCAGCGGAATGCGCCACAGCCGCTCGCCCCGCAGCCCCGCCATCCAGATCGACCCCTTCAGACAGGCGATCCCGCTGGGGGAGGCCTCACTGGTGTGCCACTGGGCGATCGGGTCCCGGTAGCCGGACTTGCCGGCCTTCCCCTCGGCGTCGGGCCAGCCGTAGTTTCCCCCCGCCACGATCCGGTTCAGCTCGTCCCAGGTGTCCTGGCCGAACTCCGAGGCCCACATCCGCTTGTCCTTGTCCCAGGCGAGGCCCTGCACATTGCGGTGCCCGTACGAGTACACCGGCGAGTCCCCGAAGGGATTGCCCGGGGCCGGCTCGCCCTCCGGGGTCAGGCGCAGGATCTTGCCGCCCGTGGACTTCTTGTCCTGCGCCAGCTCCGTCTTGTACGTCTCGCCCGTGCCCACGTACAGCATGCCGTCCGGGCCGAAGGCGATCCGCCCGCCGTTGTGGTTCGTCCCCTTGGGGATGCCTCTGAACACCGTGTCCGGAGCGCCCAGTTGCTCACCGGCCGGCTTCTTCTCGTCGTAGATCATCCGCGCGATGCGGTTGTCCGACTCCGTCGTGAAGTACGCGTAGACCATGTGGTCCGACGCGTAGGAGGGGGAGAGGGCGATGCCGAGCAGGCCGCCCTCGCCGGCCGGGGCCACTCCGGGGACCGAGCCGACGGTCGTCTTCTTCCCCGTCCCGGGCGCGACCCGGGTGAGCGTGCCCTTGTCGCGCGAGGAGACCAGCAGATCGCCCTCGGGCAGCGGGGCCAGGCCCCAGGGTGTCTCGAGCCCGGTGGCCACCGTCCTCAGTACCTTCACCGAACCCTTCGCGGGCGGGACCTCGCCCGCGGGCGTCGTGCCCCCGGCGTCGCCCGAGCGGCTCGGGCCCGACGTGCTGCCCCGGTCCTGCTTCGGCCCGCCGCCCCCGGACGAGCAGCCGGCCGTGAGCAGGAGCGCCGCACAGGCGGCCACGGCCAACGCGGGCCGCACAGCTTGACGTTGCACGATCACGATCAGGTCCCTTCGTCGCCACGGTTCTCTCGTTCATACACCGCTCGCGCCGTTCAGGTTCCCGAACTCAGTCCCAAGATCCCTGCGCGGCCGGCAGACCGGCGATCTCCGCCAGGTCCGCGGCCGTCAGACGCAGCCCGGCCGCCGCCGCGTTCTCCACCGCCCAGCGCTCGTGCTTGGCCCCCGGCACCGGCACCACGTTCGGACCCTGCGCGAGGACCCAGGCCAGGGCCACCTGCGCGGGCGTCACGTCCGCGCCGTGCCGGGCCGCGACCCGGCGCAGCCCCGCCACAACCGGCTGGTTCGCGGCCATCATCTCCGCGGTGAACCGGGGGTGCCGGGCCCGCACGTCGTCCGGCTCGAAGCCCTGCCCGGGCGTCAGTGTGCCGGACAGGAACCCGTTGCCCAGCGGCATCGCCGCGAGGAACCCGACGCCCCGGTCCCGGCACCACGGCAGCAGCGTCTCCAACGCCTCGGTGGACCACACCGACAGCTCGGCCATCACCGAGCTCACCGGGAACACCTGCTGGATCCGGTCCAGTTGGCGGATCGTTCCCGCATGCAGTCCGGCCCGGCCGCCGCGCCGCGCGGCCCGCGCCCCCACCGCGCACAACCCGAGCGAACGCACCTTGCCTGCGCTCACCAGCTCCGCCATCGCGCCCCAGGTCTCCTCGACCGGCACCTCCGGGTCCGCGCGATGCAACTGGTACAGATCGATCACGTCCGTCTGCAGCCGCCGCAGCGACGCGTCGCACGCCCGCCTGACGTACCCCGGACGTCCGTTGGCCACGACGTGCTGCTCGCCCACGAGCAGCCCCACCTTCGTCGAGACGAACGCGTCCGCCCGCCGCTCCTTCAACACCCGCCCGAGCAACAGCTCGTTGGTGAACGGCCCGTACATGTCGGCGGTGTCGAGAAGCGAACACCCCCGGTCCAACGCGGCGTGCACGGTCCGCAGGGATTCCTCGCCACGCTGCCGAGAGCCGGTGTAGGCCCAGCTCATCGGCATGCAGCCCAGTCCGACAGCACCCACCTCGAGCGCCGCCGCGCCGATCGCCTTGCGCTCCACCTGCCCGTGACCCTCCCTGTCTTCGGCCACCAACCTAACCTCTGCCTCCCGACGCGTCTGACATAGCCTCCTGACATGACTGGTGATGTATGGCTGCCGTTCCCCGCCGACGAGATCCCGGGTCTCCCGGAAGGCCTCGACTACCGCTTCTGGAACGGTGAACCGGACTTTCCCGCCGACCCCGCCGACTGCGCCTTCTATGTCGTCCCGTACATGAAGCCGCCGGGCGTCGGCACCCGGCCGATGCCGCGGATGTCCTCGCTCCGCGCCGTGCAGACGCTGTCCGCCGGTGTCGACCACGTGCAGGCCGGACTCCCGCACCTGCCGCCCGGGGTCCAGTTGTGCAACGCGCGCGGGGTGCACGACGCCAGTACCGCCGAGCTCGCGCTCACCCTGATCCTCGCCTCGCTGCGCGGGATCCCCGACTTCGTGCGCGGCCAGGACCGCGGCGAGTGGCGCGGCGGATTCCGGCCCGCGCTCGCCGACAAGAACGTCCTGATCGTGGGTTACGGCGCGATCGGTTCCGCCGTGGAGGACCGGCTCGTGCCCTTCGAGGTCGCGCGGGTGGCGCGCATCGCGCGCTCCGCCCGCACGACGGAGCGCGGCCCCGTGCACCCGCTCACCGACCTGCCCGCGCTGCTCCCCGAGGCCGACGTCGTCGTCGTGGTCACCCCGCTCACGGAGGACACCCGCGGTCTCGTGAACGCGGACTTCCTGTCCCGGATGAAGGACGGGGCCCTGCTCGTCAACGTCGGACGCGGCCCCGTCGTGGACACCGAAGCGCTGCTCAAGGAGTTGGAGAGCGGCCGTATCACCGCGGCGCTCGACGTCACCGATCCCGAACCGCTGCCCCGGGAGCACCCGTTGTGGCAGGCTCCGGGAGTGCTCATCTCGCCGCACGTGGGCGGACCCACGTCCGCCTTCCTGCCGCGCGCGAAGCGGCTGATGGCCGCGCAGCTCACGCGCTTCGCGGCGGGGGAGCCGCTCGAGAACGTCGTCTTCACCACCGGCTGACCCTGGTTGATCCCGGTCGGCCACGGCTGATCCCGGCCGACCCGACGGTCCCGCCCGTCTCACCGGTCGACTGGAGCACCACCGGCCCCACGGACAACTCCCGTGCGGCCGCCCGCCGTCGGGTGCACACGCTCCGCGCCCGCCCGGCTCCACCCCGTGCGCGCATCGTCGCTGGTCGTCACGGAGCGTAGAGAGACTATGTCCCTGAGTGACGAGTCTGGTGTATCGTCCCGACTGGGGCAGCGCCGTGCGGCATGCGGCGCCGGGGACGAGTGACGGACTGCGAGGGGGGCGACGGGCGATGTACGGCCTATGGGCGAACGATCCGACGCGGCGGGGCCGCCGACGGCGACCCTCCAGCACACCCATGCACGGGCGAAGTCCGGCCTGCCGCACGAAGCCTGCGTGCCGCGGCAGCCTGCGCCCGGGCCGCCGGCGGCACCCGCACCCGGGCCCGGGCCGGAGCGACGCCGGCCCGACCCGACGGACCGAGGCGGCCCGGTGACCGCCCACCCGTCGCCGCCGACCGCGCTGGGCGCCGCACTGCACCCCGGCGCACCGCTCCCGTCCCGCGCCCCGGAGCGCGGCCGCGTCATGGGTGTCCAGTTGGCGCTCGCCCTCGTCTGCGCGGCCTTCGCCACGGGTTCACTACTGGGCTGGGGCTCCGAGCGAGTGGCCCTGTTCATGGGCGACTTCGGCCTGAGCCTCGCCGCCGGCACCGCCGCCGTGTCGAACTTCCTCTACGCGCGCAGTCGCCACAGCCGCTTCAAGCCCGCCTGGCTCCTGTTCGCCCTCTCCTCCCTGATGGCCTCGTTGGGGAACGGGGTGTGGGGCTGGTACGAGTTCGTCCTGCAGATCGACGTGCCCACCCCGAGCCTCGCCGACCTGTTCTTCCTCTGCTTCGCGCCGCCCGCGATCATCGGCCTGCTCGTCCTCGCCAAGCGGCCCGTGACCAAGGCCGGCTGGATCTGCCTGGCGCTCGACGCCTGGCTCATCGCCGGATCCCTCGTCACGCTCTCCTGGAGCCTGGCCCTCGCGCACACCGCCGAGTCCGAGGGGCAGAGCGTCAGCCGCACCGCGCTCTCACTCGCGTACCCCCTGCTCGACATCGTTCTCGTCAGCATGGTGCTCGCCCTGCACTTCCGCCGCTCACCCGGCAACCGCACGGCGGTCAACACCGCGATCGGCGCCCTGGCCCTCACCGTGATGTGCGACGCCCTGTTCACCTCGCCGCTCCTGCACGCCAGTTACCGCTCCGGAGAGATCCTCGACGCCGGCTGGTTCGCCGGATCGCTGCTGCTCGCGCACGCGCCCTGGGTGGGACACCGGCGCGGGGGCCGGCCCGGACCGCGGCCGGCGCACCAGGGCCCCGCCCCCGCCCGGTACCAGCTCGGCCACACCCGCCCCATGTCCGGCTCGCTCGCCGCGCTCACGCCGTACCTGGCCGCCGCCGTCTGCACGCTGGGCATCCTCTACAACGTGCTGAGCGGCCACCGTGTCGACCGGATCGTCCTCTTCACGGCCTGCACCGTCGTCCTGGCCCTCGTCGTGCGCCAGGGCATCATGCTCCTCGACAACATCACGCTGACCCAGGAGCTGGCCCAGAAGGAGAACCACTTCCGTTCGCTCGTCCAGGGCTCCAGCGACGTCATCATGATCGCCGCTCCGAACGGGATCCTCCGCTACGTCAGCCCGGCCGCCGCGGGGGTCTACGGGCGGGAGGCCGACGACCTCGTCGGCTCCGAGCTGGCCTCGATCATCCATCCCGAGGACCTCGGGCGCGTGGTGCACGAGATCCGCCGCTTTCTCGCCGCCAGCGCCGTCGAGGAGCCCACCACCCGCATCGAGTGCCGCTTCCGCTCCGGCGCCGGGGCCTGGCTGAACGTGGAGTCCACGATCAACCGCCACCACGGCGGCCTGATCCTCAACAGCAGGGACGTGACCGAGAGGGTCCGCCTCCAGGCGCAGTTGCAGCACAACGCCGAGCACGACCCGCTCACCGACCTGCCCAACCGGTCGCTGTTCACCAAGCGGGTCGGCCTCGCGCTCACCGGGCGGCGTGCCAGCGACCGCGGCACCGCCGTGCTCTTCATCGACCTCGACGGCTTCAAGCAGGTCAACGACACCATCGGCCACCAGGCCGGTGACGAGCTGCTCGTCCAGGCCGCGCGCCGGCTCGCCGAATCCGTCCGCGCCTCGGACACCGCGGCCCGGCTCGGCGGCGACGAGTTCGCCGCACTGATCGTCGGTGACGGCGGCCGTGACCACTCCGCGCGGGAGCAGCACATCTACGAGCTGGCCGACCGGCTCAGGGTCACGCTCTCCCAGCCCTACGCGCTCGACGGGCACCAGGACGTCCGGGTGGCCGCCTCCATCGGCGTGGCCTTCGCCGAGCCCGACATCACCGCGGGCGAGCTCCTGCGCAACGCCGACCTCGCGATGTACCGCGCCAAGGCCACCGGAAAGGGTCGCGTCGAGCTGTACGCCCCCCAGATGCAGGCCGACGTCGTGCGCAAGGCCGAGCTGGCGGGACGGCTGCGCTCCGCGCTCCACGAGGGCGAGTTCGTCCTGCTGCACCAGCCGGTGGTGTCGCTCGACGACGGCCGGATCACCGCCGTCGCCGCCCAGGCCCGCTGGCGCTCCTCGCAGGGCATCCTCTTCACGCCCGCCGAGTTCCTCCGGGTCGCCGAGGACGGTGAGAAGACCGCCGAGCTGGGCCGCTGGATGCTGGAGGAGGCCGTCGCGCAGGCCGCCGAGCGCGGCCGCAGCGGGCACGCCACCCCGGTCGTGGTCCGGATCGGCGCCCGCCGTCTCCTGGACCGGTCGATGCCGCTCGGCTCCGTCGAGGCACTCCTGACCCGGCACGGGCTGCCCTCCGGGGCGCTCGTCATCGAGCTGGCCGACAGCGACCCCAGAGTGCCTCTGGACGAGCTGGAGCGCCGCCTGACGGGACTGCGCCGGCTCGGGGTCCGGATCGCCCTCGACGGCTTCGGCAGCGGCTACGCGGCGATCACGGCGCTGCGCAGGCTCCCCGTCGACATGCTCAAGCTCGACCGCTCGCTCGTCGAGGGTGTCGTCGAGTCCGCCCGGCTGCACAAGATCACCAGCGGGCTGCTGCGGATCGCCGGGGACCTGGGCCTCGCCTCCGTGGCGGACGGGGTCGACCTGCCCGAGCAGGTCGTCGCGCTGCGGGCGATGGGCTGCACCCAGGGGCAGGGCATGGCGTTCTCGGGGCCGCTCGACGAGTACCGGCTGCGCCGTGCGCTGGCCTCGGGGGAGTACCCGGTTCCGGCCGGTCCCGCCGAGCCGGTGTTCGCGGGCGTACCGGCCTCGCGTTCACATAATGAGACCCCCGTCCCACCTACTTGACACATATGGCGCGCCGGGGGGAAGGTCAATGCCATGCGCACCCGAATTCTCGTACTTGGAAAGCGCGTCGGCTGAAGCTGGGACCCACCGGTCCGAAGACCGGAATCCCCAGCGACCGTATCCGGCGCGCTCCCCTCGCTTGCCTCACGGCACGAGGGGTTTTTTGTTGCACCAGTGCCGATTCGGAGCCCTCGCACCCCGCACCGCATTGTGTAAGAAACCCGCACAACCCTCGCAAAAACCCTCAGCATCGAGAAGAGAAGCCGATGACCGAGCAGGCCACCGGGGCCCACCATCCGCAGCCGCGGCCCCGTTCCGGAGGACAGCAGTCCGCCCCCGTCGAGCACGTCACGGGTGCGAAGTCCCTCATTCGCTCGCTTGAGGAGGTCGGGGCCGACACCGTATTCGGTATTCCCGGCGGTGCGATCCTTCCCGCGTACGACCCGATGATGGACTCCACCCGGGTCCGCCACATCCTCGTGCGGCACGAGCAGGGTGCGGGCCACGCGGCCGTCGGCTACGCGCAGGCCACCGGCAAGGTCGGTGTGTGCATGGCGACTTCGGGTCCCGGCGCCACCAACCTGGTCACCCCGATCGCCGACGCGCACCTCGACTCGGTGCCGATCGTCGCGATCACCGGCCAGGTCGCCTCCAAGGCGATCGGCACGGACGCCTTCCAGGAGGCGGACATCGTCGGCATCACCATGCCGATCACCAAGCACAACTTCCTGGTCACCAAGGCCGAGGACATCCCCAAGACGATCGCCGAGGCGTTCCACATCGCCTCGACCGGCCGCCCGGGCCCCGTCCTCGTCGACATCGCGAAGGACGCGCTGCAGGCGCAGACGACCTTCACCTGGCCGCCGCAGACCGACCTGCCCGGCTACCGCCCGGTGACCAAGCCGCACGCCAAGCAGATCCGCGAGGCCGCGAAGCTCATCACGAACGCGAAGCGGCCCGTCCTCTACGTGGGCGGCGGTGTCCTCAAGGCCCACGCCACCCAGGAGCTCAAGGTCCTCGCCGAGCTCACCGAAGCGCCCGTCACCACCACCCTGATGGCGCTCGGCGCGTTCCCCGACAGCCACCCGCTGCACGTGGGAATGCCGGGCATGCACGGTGCGGTCACCGCCGTCACCGCGCTGCAGAAGGCCGACCTGATCGTCGCCCTCGGAGCCCGCTTCGACGACCGCGTCACCGGCAGGCTGGACAGCTTCGCCCCGTTCGCCAAGATCGTCCACGCCGACATCGACCCCGCGGAGATCGGCAAGAACCGCGAGGCCGACGTGCCGATCGTCGGTGACGCCCGCGAGGTCCTCGCCGACCTGATCCAGGCGGTCCAGAAGGAGCACGCGGACGGCCACAAGGGCGACTACAGCGCCTGGTGGAAGGACCTGTCCCGCTGGCGCGACACGTACCCGCTCGGCTACGACCAGCCGGAGGACGGCTCGCTGTCCCCGCAGCAGGTCATCGAGCGGATCGGTCAGCTCGCCCCCGCGGACACGATCTTCGCCGCGGGTGTCGGCCAGCACCAGATGTGGGCCGCGCACTTCATCAAGTACGAGCGCCCGGCCACCTGGCTGAACTCGGGCGGTGCCGGGACCATGGGCTACGCGGTCCCCGCCGCGATGGGCGCCAAGGCCGGCGCGCCGGACAAGCCGGTCTGGGCGATCGACGGCGACGGCTGCTTCCAGATGACCAATCAGGAGCTCACCACCTGCGCCCTGAACAACATCCCGATCAAGGTCGCCGTCATCAACAACGGCGCGCTCGGGATGGTCCGCCAGTGGCAGACCCTGTTCTACAACCAGCGCTACTCGAACACCGTGCTCCACGCGGGCCCGGACGGCGAGACCCCGCCCAACAAGGGCACGCGCGTCCCGGACTTCGTGAAGCTGTCCGAGGCCATGGGCTGCTACTCGATCCGCTGCGAGCGCCCCGAGGACCTCGACAAGGTGATCGAGGAGGCGAACTCGATCAACGACCGCCCCGTCGTGATCGACTTCATCGTCCACGAGGACGCCATGGTGTGGCCGATGGTCGCCGCCGGCACCTCCAACGACGAGATCCTGGCCGCCCGGGACGTCCGCCCGGACTTCGGCGACAACGAAGACGACTGAGCGAGAGAGACTCTAAGAGGCCATCGAAATGTCCAAGCACACGCTCTCCGTCCTGGTCGAGAACAAGCCCGGTGTCCTGGCCCGGATCACGGCCCTCTTCTCGCGCCGCGGCTTCAACATCGACTCGCTCGCCGTCGGCATCACCGAGCACCCCGACATCTCCCGCATCACCATCGTGGTGAACGTCGAGGACCTTCCGCTCGAACAGGTCACCAAGCAGCTCAACAAGCTGGTCAACGTCCTGAAGATCGTCGAGCTGGAGCCCGGTGCCGCCGTCGCCCGCGAGCTCGTCCTCGCCAAGGTGCGCGCCGACAACGAGACCCGCTCGCAGATCGTCGAGATCGTCCAGCTGTTCCGCGCCAAGACCGTGGACGTCTCGCCCGAGGCCGTCACCATCGAGGCCACCGGATCGAGTGACAAGCTGGAGGCCATGCTCAAGATGCTGGAGCCCTTCGGCATCAAGGAGCTCGTCCAGTCCGGCACCATCGCCATCGGCCGCGGTTCGCGCTCCATCACCGACCGCAGCCTGCGCGCTCTCGACCGGAGCGCCTGAGGCACCCCGCCGGCCGCGCGCACCCGTCGCGCGCGGCCCGGCTGCTCGCATCGCGAGACCTGACAACTTCCCGTCCTTCTCCCGCCGTACGGTGGGACGCAACACCAGCACACCAAGGAGAACCCCAGTGGCCGAGCTGTTCTACGACGACGACGCCGATCTGTCCATCATCCAGAACCGCAAGGTCGCGGTGATCGGCTACGGCTCCCAGGGCCACGCCCACGCGCTGTCCCTGCGCGACTCGGGCGTCGACGTCCGCGTCGGTCTGCACGAGGGCTCCAAGTCCAAGGCCAAGGCCGAGGAGCAGGGCCTGCGCGTGGTGACGCCGTCCGAGGCCGCCGCCGAGGCCGACGTCATCATGATCCTGGTCCCGGACCCGATCCAGGCCCAGGTCTACGAGGAGTCCATCAAGGACAACCTGAAGGACGGCGACGCGCTGTTCTTCGGCCACGGCCTGAACATCCGCTACGGCTTCATCAAGCCCCCGGCCGGTGTCGACGTCGCCATGGTCGCCCCCAAGGGCCCGGGTCACCTGGTGCGCCGCCAGTACGAGGAGGGTCGCGGCGTCCCCTGCATCGCGGCCGTCGAGCAGGACGCCACGGGCAAGGGCTTCGAGCTCGCCCTCTCCTACGCGAAGGGCATCGGCGGCACCCGCGCCGGCGTCATCAAGACGACCTTCACCGAGGAGACCGAGACCGACCTGTTCGGTGAGCAGGCCGTCCTCTGCGGTGGTACCGCCGCGCTGGTCAAGGCGGGCTTCGAGACGCTGACCGAGGCCGGCTACCAGCCGGAGATCGCGTACTTCGAGTGCCTCCACGAGCTGAAGCTCATCGTCGACCTCATGTACGAGGGCGGCCTGGAGAAGATGCGCTGGTCGGTCTCCGAGACCGCCGAGTGGGGCGACTACATCACCGGCCCGCGCATCATCACGGACGCCACCAAGGCCGAGATGAAGAAGGTCCTCGCCGAGATCCAGGACGGCACCTTCGCCAAGGAGTGGATGGCCGAGTACCACGGCGGCCTGAAGAAGTACAACGAGTACAAGACCCAGGACGAGCAGCACCTCCTGGAGACCACCGGCAAGGAGCTGCGCAAGCTCATGAGCTGGGTGAACGACGACGAGGCGTAAGCCTTCGCGGAACGGGGCCGCGGCATCTGCCGCGGCCCCGTTCTCCATCGGACGTCCACACGGTTGTCCATCCCGTCCAGCCACGGACGGGTGATCCTTCCAGGGAGGCGCATGACTGTCTCCCACGCGCCACTACACTGCTGAATTATTCGCGTCGGGCCCACAGCGTCGTGCGTCTTCCACGCGGCCATGCACCCACCCCTCCATCGCCTGCGGCCGTCGGGACGGCCGTCCGCATTGGGACTTGTGAGGACTCACGTGAGCACTGCTGCCAACGGCAAACCCGTCGTACTCATCGCTGAAGAGCTGTCGCCCGCCACCGTCGACGCCCTGGGCCCCGACTTCGAGATCCGCCGGTGCAACGGCGCGGACCGCGCCGAGCTGCTGCCCGCCATCGCCGACGTCGACGCGATCCTGGTCCGCTCCGCCACCAAGGTGGACGCCGAGGCCATCGCCGCCGCCCGCAAGCTCAAGGTCGTCGCCCGCGCCGGTGTCGGTCTGGACAACGTGGACGTCTCCGCCGCCACCAAGGCCGGAGTCATGGTCGTCAACGCCCCGACGTCCAACATCGTGACCGCCGCCGAGCTGGCCTGCGGCCTCCTCGTCGCCACCGCGCGCAACATCCCGCAGGCGAACGCCGCGCTGAAGAACGGCGAGTGGAAGCGCAGCAAGTACACCGGTGTCGAGCTGGCCGAGAAGACCCTCGGTGTCGTCGGCCTCGGCCGCATCGGCGCCCTGGTCGCCCAGCGCATGAGCGCCTTCGGCATGAAGGTCGTCGCCTACGACCCCTACGTGCAGCCCGCGCGGGCCGCGCAGATGGGCGTCAAGGTCCTCTCCCTGGACGAGCTGCTCGAGGTCTCCGACTTCATCACCGTGCACCTGCCCAAGACGCCGGAGACCCTCGGTCTGATCGGTGACGAGGCGCTGCACAAGGTCAAGCCGAGCGTGCGCATCGTGAACGCCGCGCGCGGCGGGATCGTCGACGAGGAGGCGCTGTACTCGGCGCTCAAGGAGGGCCGCGTCGCGGGCGCCGGTCTGGACGTGTACGCGAAGGAGCCCTGCACGGACTCCCCGCTGTTCCAGTTCGACCAGGTCGTCTGCACCCCGCACCTGGGCGCCTCGACCGACGAGGCGCAGGAGAAGGCCGGCATCGCCGTCGCCCGCTCGGTGCGTCTGGCGCTGGCCGGCGAGCTCGTCCCCGACGCGGTGAACGTGCAGGGCGGTGTCATCGCCGAGGACGTCAAGCCGGGTCTGCCGCTCGCCGAGAAGCTCGGCCGGATCTTCACCGCGCTCGCGGGCGAGGTCGCGGCGCGTCTCGACGTCGAGGTCTACGGCGAGATCACCCAGCACGACGTGAAGGTGCTCGAACTGTCCGCGCTCAAGGGCGTGTTCGAGGACGTCGTCGACGAGACCGTGTCGTACGTGAACGCGCCGCTGTTCGCGCAGGAGCGCGGTGTCGAGGTCCGGCTGACGACCTCCTCCGAGTCGCCCGACCACCGCAACGTGGTGACGGTGCGCGGCACCCTCGGCGACGGCCAGGAGATCGCGGTCTCCGGCACGCTGGCCGGTCCGAAGCACCTCCAGAAGATCGTCGCCGTCGGCGACTACGACGTGGACCTGGCGCTCGCCGAGCACATGGTCGTCCTGCGCTACGAGGACCGTCCGGGTGTCGTCGGCACCGTCGGCCGCGTCCTCGGCGAGGCCGGGATCAACATCGCGGGCATGCAGGTCGCCCGTGCCGACGTGGGCGGCGAGGCGCTGGCCGTCCTGACCGTCGACGACACGGTGGCCCCGGCCGTGCTGAACGAGCTGGCCTCGGAGATCGGCGCGACCTCGGCCCGCGCGGTGAACCTCTCGGAGTAAGTGACACCGGCAAGCCCGGAAGGGCGGCTGTCCCGTACGTCTGGCGTACGGGGCGGCCGCCCTTCGGCGTTTCCCGGGGTCGTGCGCGGGCGGGTCAGCCGACCGGCTCCGGGGCCGGCTCGGGCGACGGCTCCTCGGCGGCCTCCTGCCCGTTGCCGCGCAGGAGGGTGAAGGCGAGGCAGGCGCCGGCCAGGAGGACGGCGATCGCCGTGTACGAGGCCCAGGCCATGCCGTCCACGAAGGCGGCGCGGGCGGCGTCGGCCAGACCGGGTACGGCGACGGCCTCGCCCAGGGTCCCCGGGGCGCCCGCCGGCAGGCCCGCCTGGAAGGCCGCGGTGCCGACCGAGCCGAGGACGGCCATGCCGAGCGCGCCGCCGAACTCCTGGCCGGTCTCCAGGAGGGAGCCCGCCGTGCCGGCCTTGTCCGCCGGGGTGGCGCTCAGGGCCAGGTCGGTGACGATCGAGGCGACCGAGACCACACCGCAGCCGAGCACCCCGGCGCCGGCGAGGACGAGGAGCAGGGAGTCGGTCCCGGCCTGCGACATCAGGGCGAACCCGGCCGCGGCGATCAGGAACCCGCCCCCGATCACGTACCGCTTCTCGGTCTTCTGGGCGACGGCGGCCGCGGCCGGGGCGAAGCCGCCGATGAGCAGCGACGGGGCGAGCGACCAGAGGGCGGCCTCGAGCGGGGCGCGGCCGAGGACCGACTGCAGGTACTGCGTGGTGAAGAACGCGGAGCCCATCATCGCGAACATGACCAGGGTGTTGAGCGCGATGCCCGTGGTGAAGACCCGCCGGGTGAACAGGGCGCGGCTGATCATCGCGTGCGGGACGGTCCGCTGGCGGTGGACGAACAGGATGCCGAAGACCAGGCCGGCCGCGAGGAACAGCAGGTGGCGGGGTTCGAAGCCGTCGGCGGCGATCTTCTTCAGGCCGTAGACGGCCGGGAGCACGGTCGCCATGGACAGCGGCACGGACAGCAGGTCGAAGCGCTTCGGGGCCTCGGGGTCGCGGCTCTCCGGGAGGAGCAGCGGGCCGACCACCAGGAGCAGCAGCATCGCCGGCACGTTGACCAGGAAGACCGAGCCCCACCAGAAGTGCTCCAGCATCACCCCGGACATCACCGAGCCGAGGGCCACGCCGCCGGCCATCGCGCCGGACCAGATGCCGATGGCCTTGGCGCGCTGGGCGGCGTCGGTGAACAGCGAGCGGACGATGCCGAGCGTCGAGGGCATCAGGGTCGCGCCGCCGATGCCGAGCAGCGCGCGGGCCGCGATCAGGGCCTCGGCGCTCGGCGCGTAGGCGGCGAGGACGGAGGCGGCGCCGAACGCCCCGGCCCCGATGAGGAGCAGCTTGCGGCGGCCGATGCGGTCGCCGAGCGAGCCCATGGTGAGCAGCAGACCGGCCAGCACGAACCCGTAGATGTCGAAGATCCACAGCTGCTGGGTGGCGGTGGTGTGCAGCTCCTGGCTGATCTCCGGGATCGCGAAGTACAGGACGGAGACGTCCATGGAGACGAGGAGCAGCGGAAGCAGGAGGACGCAGAAGGCGGTCCAGGGGTTGGCCGGGGTGGCTGCGGCGCGTCGCCGCGGGGTCTTGGTCGTCATGGGAAGAACGCTAGCGCCGTTCTATACGCTTGTATATGACGAGCGTCTAAAACGTATGTCCATGACGCTTGTCTCGTACAGTTGTCGTAGACGGACGTCTAGATAGGGTGGCCGGCATGGGACACAAGGAAGATCTGCTCGACGGCGCCAAGCGCTGCCTGCAGGAGAAGGGGTTCGCGCGGACCACGGCGCGCGACATCGTCAAGGAGTCCGGGGCCAACCTCGCGTCGATCGGCTACCACTACGGCTCGAAGGACGCGCTGCTCGCGCAGGCCTACATCGCGCTGGTGGAGGACCACTCCGACGCCTTCGACGGCGCCGGCGTGCTGACCACGCCCGACGGATCGCTGGAGCGGTTCCACGAGGTGTGGACCAACGTCACCGAGGCCATGGGGAAGCCCGGCTCGATCTGGCACCTGGGCATGGAGCTCGTGGTGATCGGCGACAAGATGCCGGCCGTGCGGGACTTCGTCGCCCAGGCGCAGCGCGAGGGCGGCCGGGGCGTCATCCCCATGTTCCAGGGCGGCGCGGAGCCGCCCGTCGACGACCCGAGCGTCGACACCCTCGGCAAGCTCTACATGTGTCTGATGAGCGGCCTCATCGCCCAGTACATGCTCGACCCGGAGACCGCCCCGACGCCCACCGAGCTCACCGAGGGCATGCGGCGGTTGATCGCCGGGACCCGGTCCGATGGGTGACCCCGCGGCGGATCTCGTACGCCGGGTCCCGCCGCCCGCGCACCCGGCCGGCGGCCCCGTCGACTGGGCCGCGGCGGAGCGGGAGCTCGGCACGCCGCTGCCCGGGGACTACAAACGGCTGGTGGAGACGTACGGGCGGGGCGGGTTCTGGGGCGAGGTCCATCTCGTGGCCCCGCCCGATGGCGAGCTCCTCGACGACTTCGGGTCGATGCGCGAGGACTACCCGGACGCCTACCCGTACCCCCTCTATCCGGAACCGGGCGGGCTCCTGGTCTGGGCGATGAACGAATGCGGCGGCAATTTCTGCTGGCTCACCGAGGGTCCGCCCGACTCCTGGCCCGTCGTCTTCTGGACCCGCGACGACGACTACGAGCGCCATGACTGCGGGGCCGCCGAGTTCCTGGATCGCTGGACCGACCGCCGGCTCGTCAGCGACCTCATGCCGGAGCGTCCGGGCCTGGAGCCGTGGTTCGACCCGGCGGTCGAGCACGACCATGTCTACGTCAGGCTCGGCGAGGGCGGAGTCCCGTACGACGAGCGGCTACGCATCCTGCGCTCCGTCCTGGGCCCCACCGCGGACCGTGGCTCACACCGGCACGGCCGCCAGCGCCAGGACCACTTCGCCGTCACCGCCACCGGCTGGCAGCTCACCTACGAGACGGCCTACGGCCACACGCTGCGCGTCGCGTTCCCGCGCGAGGACAGTGAGCGGGCCCGGACCGCGGTGCTGGCCGCCGTCACCCGCACCGGGTGTCCGGTGCTGTCCTGCGACACCGTCCACGGCACCTCGGCCTGGACGTCACAGGCGTGAGGCCTTGAGGCCCATGTGGAGGAGGAGCCGGTCCTCGCCCTCGTCCAGGTCGAGGCCCGTGAGCTGTTCGACGCGGGAGAGGCGGTAGTAGAGGGTCTGGCGGTGGATGCCGAGGGCCGCCGCCGCGCGGCCCGCCTGGCCCGCGCAGTCCAGGAAGACCTCGGCCGTGTGGGCCAGCTGGCGGTGGGCCGGGGTCAGGAGCGGGGCGAGGACCGGGTCGTGGGCGGTCTCCGCGGGGAGCGCCGTGAGCAGGCGGTACGGGCCGATCGCCGACCACTGGGCGTCGGGGCCGAGCCGCGGGTCGGCCAGGGCGGTGCGGGCCGCCGCCGTCGCCTCCTGCCAGGCCGCCGCCAGTTCGGCCAGATCCGTGCGCGGGCCGCCGATCCCGGCCGCGACCTGGGCCGCGCCCGCCCGCGCCCGTAGCTTCGCCGCCGCCGTCAGCGCCGGGGTCAACACCTCCGAGGAGCGCAGGCGGACCAGCAGGGCGAGGCACTGACCCGTCGCACCCCAGGGCACCGTGCACAGCGCGTCCGCCGCCGGGATCGTCCGGACCGACGGCGCGTCGTCCGGGTCCGCCGAGGGCCACGGCGCCACGCAGACCACCGTGTGCAGGCCGTCGGCGCGGGTGCCGAGCGCCGTGCGCAGCGCCGCCACCGCCATGTCCCGCTGCCAGCCCCGCTCCGCCGTCAGCACGGAGTGGAACTCGCGGGTCAGATCGGCGCCCGCCTGCGCCTCGTCGGCCAGCTCCGCGCCGATCCGGCCGGCCACCTCCATCGCCGCGTCGAGCTGCTCCGGCGTCGGGCCCGGATCGTCGTCGAGCAGCCAGACGTAGCCGAGGACGATGCCCCGGTGGCGTACGGGCAGGCAGATGCGGCCGCGGTAGACGCCGGCCTCCGGGGTCGCCGGGATACGGACCGGCCCGGTCGCGCGGGCGATGCCGAAGCCCTCGAACCAGGCGCGGACGGCGGGCGTGGAGCTCCGGGTGAGGATCGAGCGGGTGCGGACCGGGTCGAGCGCCGAGGCGTCGAAGTCGCTGTCGTCGCCGCTGACCTGCGTACCGAACGCGATCAGCCGGAAGTCCCGGTTCTCGAGGGTCGCCGGGGCGCCGAGCAGCGCCGAGATCTCGTCGACCAGTTCCTGGTAGTCGCCCTTCACCCCGCCATTCTCACCCACCCCGGGCGCCCCTTCATACAGATGTCTGAGGTGGTGGCCACAGATGCGTGACAGCTGTCGATGGCACAGGATCGGAGGGATCCTTAGATTTCACGGTGGTTCTCCGTGCCGTTCCTGTTTCGTCGCGTTTTGTTGCGTTACGACGTAAGAGGCGGTGCTTTCTTCAACTCGTGCTCCGTGGAGGTGCCCCGTGCTGGCTCCCTTGATCCTCGCCGCGTCGCGCAGCGACAAGATGCGTTCCTTCGTGTCGGCGGCGCCGGGCACCAAGCAGGTCGTCGACCGGTTCATCGCCGGTGAGACCGTCGACGACGTCGTGCCCGTGATCGAGGACGCCGCCGCGAAGGGCCTCGAGGTCACCCTCGACGTCGTCGGCGAGGACATCACCACCGTCGAGCAGGCCTACGCCGCCCGCGACGCCTACCTGGAGCTCATCGAGCGCCTCAAGGACCTGGGCCTGGGCACCAAGGCCGAGATGTCCGTGAAGCTGTCGATGTTCGGCCAGGCGCTGGAGGGCGGCCACGAGCTCGCCCTCTCGAACGTCCGCCCGGTCGTCGAGGCCGCCGCCGCCATCGGCACCACCGTCACCCTGGACGCCGAGGACCACACCACCCTCGACTCGATGTTCGCCATCCACGAGGAGCTGCGGAAGGACTTCCCGCAGACCGGCTGCGTCATCCAGGCCTACCTCTTCCGCACCGAGGACGACGCCCGCCGCCTGGCCGCCGCCGGCAGCCGCGTCCGCATCGTCAAGGGCGCCTACAAGGAGCCCGCCGAGGTCGCGTACCAGGACAAGGCCGAGATCGACAAGGCGTACGTCCGGATCACGCGCATCCTCATGGAGGGTGACGGGTACCCGATGATCGGGTCCCACGACCCGCGTCTCATCTCCATCGCGCAGGAGCTGGCCCGGCGCGCCGGCCGCAAGCTCGACGAGTACGAGTTCCAGATGCTGTACGGGATCCGCAGCGACGAGCACCTGCGGCTCGCCGCCGAGGGGCACCGGATGCGCGTCTACACCGCGTTCGGCACCGACTGGTACGGCTACTTCATGCGCCGGCTCGCCGAGAAGCCCGCCAACCTGCTCTTCTTCGGCCGCTCGATCCTCACCAAGAACTGAGCCCGGACCCCGCCCCACCCGGAACCTCCCGATGACTCCCCGCAACCCCCGAAGGAGAAACGGAACCATGACCCTGGACGCCGTGACCCAGGTCCCCGCCCCGGTGAACGAGCCGGTGCACGGTTACGCCCCCGGCTCCCCGGAGCGCGCCCGCCTGGAGGCCAAGCTCAAGGAGCTGGCCGAGAACCCGATCGAGCTGCCCTGCACCATCGGCGGTGTGCGTCGGATGGGTGGCGGCGAGCGCTTCGACGTCGTGCAGCCGCACAACCACAAGGCCGTCATCGGCACCTACGCCAACGCCACCGTGCAGGACGCCCAGGACGCGGTCGACGCCGCCCTGGCCGCCGCCCCCGCCTGGCGCGCGATGGCCTTCGACGACCGCGCCGCGATCATCCTGCGCGCCGCCGAGCTGCTCTCCACGACGTGGCGCGAGACGCTGGCCGCCTCCACGATGCTCGGCCAGTCGAAGACCGCCCAGCAGGCCGAGATCGACACCCCGTGCGAGCTCGTCGACTTCTGGCGCTTCAACGTCCACTACGCCCGCAACCTGCTCGCCGAGCAGCCGCCGGCGAACTCCACCGGCGTGTGGAACCGCATGGACCACCGCCCGCTGGAGGGCTTCGTCTACGCGATCACGCCGTTCAACTTCACGGCCATCGCGGGCAACCTCCCCACCGCCCCCGCCCTCATGGGCAACGTGGTGGTCTGGAAGCCGTCCCCGACGCAGACCCACGCGGCCGTCCTCCTCCTCCAGCTCCTGGAAGAGGCGGGCCTCCCGAAGGGCGTCATCAACCTGGTGACGGGCGACGGCCTGGCCGTCTCCGAGGTCGCGCTCAACCACCGCGACCTCGCCGGCATCCACTTCACCGGCTCGACCAAGACCTTCCAGCACCTGTGGAAGACGGTCGGCACGAACATCGACAAGTACCGCACCTACCCGCGGCTCGTCGGTGAGACCGGTGGCAAGGACTTCGTCGTCGCCCACCCGAGCGCCGACCGCGCCGTCCTCAAGACGGCCCTGACCCGCGGCTCCTTCGAGTTCCAGGGCCAGAAGTGCTCCGCCTCCTCGCGCGCCTACGTCCCGGCGTCCATCTGGAACTCCGGCTTCAAGGAGGAGTTCGCGGCCGAGGTCGACGGCATCACCATGGGTGACGTCACCGACCTGTCGAACTTCATCGGCGCCGTCATCGACGAGCGTTCCTTCGCCAAGAACAAGGCCGCGATCGACCGCGCCAAGGCGGACGACACCTGCACGATCGTCGCGGGCGGCACCTACGACGACTCCGTCGGCTACTTCGTGCGCCCGACCGTCGTCGAGTGCTCCGACCCGGCCAACGAGGTCTTCACCACCGAGTACTTCGGTCCGTTCCTCGCCGTCCACGTCTACGAGGACGACAAGTACGAGGAAATGCTGGACCAGATGGAGTCGGTGTCCGACTACGCCCTCACCGGCTCGGTCATCGCCAACGACCGCGCGGCCGCCGCGTTCACGATGGAGAAGCTCCGCTACGCCGCGGGCAACTTCTACATCAACGACAAGTCGACCGGCGCCGTCGTCGGCCAGCAGCCCTTCGGCGGCGGCCGTGCCTCCGGCACCAACGACAAGGCCGGCGCCCCGCAGAACCTGATGCGCTGGACGCTGACCCGCGCCATCAAGGAGACGCTGGTCCCGCCGACGGACTACACGTACCCGCACATGGGCTGACGCCCCCCCCGGACGGGCGGCCCCCTCCGCCGCCCGTCCCCAGACCCCCGCCCCCGGCCGTGGACCCCACCCTGGCCGGGGGCGGTGTCGTACCGTCTGCGCTGCACAGATCTCAGAACGAGAAGTGCTTGGCCATGGCCAGGCCGAGGGCGGCGGCCCGGCCGTAGGTGTCCCGCAGCCCGTCGACGTGCGACGCGAAGATCGAGCGGACCTCGTCCTCCGGCCACCCCCAGTTCTTGGCGATCACCGTCCCGCCGGCCTCCCATATCCGCTCGAACGAGCACGATGCGAGGAACTCGGCGGCCGCCCGTACACCCTCGGGGTCCAGGACGACGAGGGGCGGCTCCGGGCTCCCTTCGGGCGGGTACACGGGCTCGCCGCCGAAGACCACCAGCTCGCCCGCCCCGTCCGGCGCCGCCGCCTTGCACAACTCGTCGACCTGGAAGAAGTCCTTGTGGATCAGGTCCTCGATCTCGTCCGTCGGGAACCCGCGGTCGTACGCGTCGGCGAACAGCTTCGCCAACCCCTCGAAGTCCGCGGGCGGTTGCTCGACCGTGATCGCCTTCAGATGCATGTGATAGCCCATGCCCGGAAGTTAGCCCCTCCCACTGACAGCGCCTTCCATGGTCCACTGCGGGCATGACCACGGAAACGACGGAAGCCGACGGCCACGCCCTCTCCCGCCACCTGGACTGGGACGGGTGTTTCAACGTGCGGGATCTCGGGGGGCTGGGGGATGTCGGACGCGGGGCGCTGGTGCGGGCCGACGGGCTCGACCGGTTGAGCGCCGACGGGTGGCGGGCGCTGGTGGGGCACGGGGTGCGGACCGTGGTGGATCTGCGCAACCCCGACGAGTACGGGGCCGACGACGCCGCCCGGCCGGACGGGGTGCGGACCGTGCGGGTGCCGGTCGACGGGATCGAGGACCGGGAGTTCTGGGACCGGTGGTGGGGCGGCTGGGAGTTCGGGACGCCCGTGTACTACGGGCCGTTCCTGGAGCGGTTCCCCGAGCGGATCGCCGCCGTCGCGCGGGCCGTGGCCGCGGCGGCGCCCGGCGGGGTCGCCTTCCACTGTTCCGCGGGGCGGGACCGGACCGGTGTCGTGTCGATCGTGCTGCTGTCGCTGGCCGGGGCGAGTCCTGAAGAGATCGCCGCGGACTACGAGTCGAGCGTGCCGCGGGTCTCCGCCATGAACGCCGCCCGGGGGCGCGAGGACGACGGGCCCGAACTGGCCGCGGGGCTCGCCTCCGCGGGGACCACCGCCTATGACGCCGCGCTCGAGGTGGCGCGGGGGTTCGACGCGCAGGAGTATCTGCGGGGCGCCGGGCTGAGCGAGGAGGAAGTGGCCGCGCTGCGGCGACGGATCTCGGGGCAGGGCTAGAGCCGGCTCCCGGCCGGCGCGGTCAGGCAGTTCAGGAGGCAGGTGGCCAGGTCCTCCGGGAGCAGGGGGCCCGGTCCGGCGGCGGGGGCCGGGGTGATGAAGACGTCGTCGTAGGCCGGGTCGAGCAGCGGGGTCGAACCCGTGTCGGCCTCGGGGGAGAGGGTGATCAGCTTGATGTTCTCCGTCGTCTTCGGCAGACCGCCGCGCCCCGTCAGGTACGCGGCCTCCCGCGCGGAGGGCTCCGTGCTGCTCACCGCGTAGTGGAAGCGGGTCTCGGGGTGCAGCCCCTCCTCCTCCATCCGGAGCAGGGCGTGGCGCGCGGCGAGGGCGCCCCGGCCGACGCCGCCGACGGTCAGCGGCGCGGCGCCGACACGGGCGCGGAGCACGTGGTCGACGGCCTGCCGGACGGGCCGGGCGAGGTGCTCGAGGGGGCCGTCCCCGTCCGCGTAGCCGATCAGGCAGACGTCGAAGCCCCGCACGTGCGCGTGTTCCAGGAACGAGAACGCGGGGTGGTCGAGTCCCCGCTCCAGGCCGGTGACATCGGTGGGGCCGGGCCCCGCTTCGGCGGCGAGGAGGAGCGGCCGGACGAGTCCGTCGTGCCCGGCCGACGGCAGCACCCGCAGGGTGCCGAGGTCGAGGGCGACGTCGTAGGGCTGGGCCGGGGTCATGCGGGGGTCCTCTCGGGGCGGCGAAGGCGTGCGGGGGGCGCTCGCGGTCTCCCGGGCGCCCCCTTGATCGTCTCCCGCGCCCGTACCGGACTTGATCACGTCGGTGCGGGTGGCTGAAACCCGTTGGCGCTTCGTGGTGGTCAGGGCGTCGGAACCGGACGCCTCTCGCCCACGGTTGGCGCGATCACGTTCGTCCGTTCGGGTGTCGGTGCTCCCGCGCCGCCCCCTACGACCAGCCCGTCACGATCATCGTCAGGCCCGCCGCGAACCCGCCGCCGAGGAGCACCAGGTACGTCCCGTACCGGCGCCGGTGCCGGTGTGCGAGGAAGCCGAACGCGCCGAAGGCGAGGCCGACCGCGAGCGTGCGGGTGCCCCGGGCGCGGGCCGCCGCCGCGAGGAAGTCGCCGGGCGGCACCTGCGCGTGGCCCGCCTCCTTCGCGTAGACCTTGAACGGGACGCCGTTCCAGGGCTGGTGGCGTACGGCGCCCGCGGCCTCCAGGGCGAGTTCGTGCCGCACCTCGGCGCGCATCCGGTCCGTCGTCAGCGGCGCGGGCAACTCGACGCCGGACGCGGCCAGTTGGAGCGCGAGCACACCGCCCGCGAGGCTGCCCGCGAGGGCGGCCAGGGACAGCTTCAGGGCCCGGCGCGGCACGGCGACGCAGACCGCGCCGAGCAGCAGCTCCGGCATCAGCGGCCAGCTCAGCGCCTCCGCGAGCGCCCAGGTGAAGGCGAGCGCGAGGCCGCGCTTCGACCCCGCGACCCGGGCGATCCGCTTGCGGACGGGGGAGTCGGCGAGCGGATCGGCGACCGTACGGTCGTGCAGCGCGGCCACCGCGTCGCGGGCCGCCTCCGGAGTCGTGGACGGCGCCAGCGGCTCGCCGATCCGGACCCGGACCAGGGCGGGGCGCAGCCGCCCGTGCTTGGGCAGCAGCCGGCCGGTCCCGGCGATGCCCACCGGCACGACGGGCACGCCCGCGCGCTCGGCCAGCACGAGGGCACCCTTGTGGAACGCGCCGAGCGCCCCGTCCCGGCCCCGCGTCCCCTCGGGGAACAGCACGACCGCGCCGCCCGCCCGCAGCGCGGGCACGTGCGCGAGCAGATCGTCCATGCCGCCGCCGGAACGCCGCACCGGGAACCCGGCCGCGAGCCGCCGGCAGATCCGCGCCCGGTACCGCGAGGCGAACCAGTAGTCGGCCGCGGCCCCGATCGCGGGGGCGTGCCGGGCGTCGAGCGCGGCGAGCAGCGCGGCCGTGTCGGCGTGCGAGGTGTGATTGGCGACGACGACGCATCCGCCGCGCGGCAGCCGCCCCCGTGTCTCGACGCCTCCGGTGAGCGTGAGCACCCCGCGCCACAGTCCCCGCCGCAGCCGCGCGGCGAAGCCGCCAGGCCCGGAGGGGCGGCGCCCCGCGCGAGCACCGCCGCGCCCCTGCCCGGCCGCGCCCGACGCGGCGGCCCGCACGCCGGGCGCGGCCCCAGCCCGTTCGTCTTTCCCGTTCATCCCGCGACCCCCGTCGCCGTCACGATCCGCGGCGCCGGACGCCGCCGCGGTGGTCCGTACCCGCCCGGCCCCGGTCACAGCGCCACCCCCGCCGCCATCACGAACAGCAGCGCGAAGAGGAGGGAGTCGATGCGGTCGAGGAGGCCGCCGAAGCCGGGTAGCCAGGTGCCCGCGTCCTTCACGCCCGCCTCGCGCTTCACCATCGACTCGACCAGGTCGCCGAGCACCGCGCCCGAGAGGACCGCCGCCCAGAGGACGACGGAGAAGGCGCCGAGCGCGGCCAGGGCGGCGGCCGTCGCCGCGGCCGCGCCCAGCACACCCGCCCACGTCTTGTTGGGGGAGAGGGCCGACAGCGGGCGGGCGAGCGGGCCGACACGGCCGAGCGCCGTGCCCCCGCACCACGCCCCGACGTCCCCGAACGCGACCGCGATGCCCACCGCGAGCGCCGTGCCGGGGCTCAGGAGGACGAGGCCGGCGAGGGCAGCCGGGATCCAGACGAGGCCGAAGAGGGTGCGGCTCGCACGGGTGAAGCCGGTGGCGGCGTCCCCCTTCAGCACCGCCACCGCCACCGCGCCGAGCAGCAACAGCCCCGCCAGGCGCAGCGCGTCCGCCCCCGGCGCCGCCCACGCGAGCGCGGGGAACGCCACCGCCGCCACCCCGAGCACACCCCGCTCGCCGCGCCCGAGCCCCGCCATCCGCGCGTACTCGGCGACCGCGACCACCCCCAGCCCCGCCGCCAGCGCGAACGCCCCGCCCCGGCCCAGGAACAGCGCCCCCAGGAACAGCGGCGCGGCCAGCGCCCAGGTCCGCCAGCGGCGCCGCAGCTCGGCCCGCGTCCGCACCCGCGCGGGCAGTGCCGCGACGGCCACACCCCCGGCGCCGAGCACCCCGCCGATGACCGGAAGGGCTCGCGCGGCCACCTCGCCGGCGAGGAACGCGGCGCTCATCGCCCGGCCTCCGCCGCGCCCAGCTCCCGCCACAGCCACCGCAGCCGGACCAGCGCCGTGACGGCCGAACCCGCCGCCAGGACCGCGAGCACCGGCACGTACCAGGCCGACGCCGCCGCGATCACGACCAGCAGACAGCGCTCGGTCTTGCCGACCGGTCCGCCGTTGCGGCGCGGGGCGCCCGCCGCGGCCCCCGCGAGCGACACCCAGGAGGGCAGCGTCGCCGCGAGAGCGGCTGTCGCCACCAGCCACAGCGGGGCCACCGTCAGGAAGCCCGCCAGCACGGCGAGGTCCGCGGCCCGGTCGCCGAGCTCGTTCAGCAGGGCGCCGCGCCGCGTCGTACGGCCCGTGTCGCGGGCCAGCGCCCCGTCCAGGTTGGCGAAGGCGAGCCGCGCCGCCAGGAGCAGTGCCACCGGCAGGGCCGCGAGCGGCGCCGGCAGCAGCGCGAGAGCCGCGCCCGCCGCACCGCCGCTCAGCACACCGGCCCAGGTCAGCGTGTCCGGCGAGACGCCGCGCGCGGCGCAGCCGGCCCGCAGACCGGCGAGCCGGTCCGCGTACCAGGGCTTGAGGGAGTAGAGGCCGTTCATGACGTCGACTCTGCCGCCGGGCCCGCGCGCCCGGATCGGCCCGCGTACTCACCTCGTACTCAACACACCGCCCTGAGTACCGCGTTCTCCCGCCCCTCGGGCCTCCCGCGCACCGGCCGCCTCACTCCGCGCGGCGGACGATGATCTTGCCGAGGTTCTCGCCGCGCAGCATGCCGAGGAACGCGTCCACGATCCGCTCGAACCCGTCGACCACCGTCTCGTCGAGCCCCATCCGGCCGCTCTGCAGGTGCGGCACCGCGAACGCGTACAGCTCCTCCTGCGCGTCCCGGTGATCGGCCACGAGGAACCCCTCGATGCGCAGGCTCTTCTCCACCACGTCGGCGTGGTCGAACACGACCGGCGCCGGACGCCCCGCCGTGTCGTACTGCCCGACCGTGCCGATCCGCACGACCCGCCCGCGCGTGCGCAGCGCGCCGATCGCGGCGCCGAGGTGCTCCCCGCCCACGTTGTCGACGAACAGGTCGATGCCGGCGGGCGCCGCCTTGGCCAGCTGGTCCGCGACCGGGCCGCCCGTGCGGTAGTTGAAGACCTCGTCGTAGCCGACGTGCTCGGTCAGGTACGCGGCCTTCGCGTCCGACCCCGCGCTGCCCACGATCCGCCCGGCGCCCATCAGACGGGCCAGACGGCCCGTCGCCGTGCCCACGCCGCCCGCCGCAGCGGACACGAACACGTCCTGCCCCGGCCGCAGTTCGGCGATCCGGGTCAGCCCGACGTACGCCGTCAGGCCGGTCCCGCCCAGGATGCTCAGGTGGGCGGAGAGCGGCACCCCCGCGAAGTCCGGCACCGGCCTCGCCTCCTCGGGGCGGACGACGGAGTGCGTGCGCCAGCCCTTGCGGTGGAAGACGATCGCGCCCTCGACGAGCCCCGGCGCGCGCGACGCGAGCACCCGGCCGAGCGCCCGGCCCTCCAGCGGCGTGTTCAGCTCGAACGAGCCGTACGGGTTCTCGTCCATCATTTCCCGGTGGTACGGGTCCACCGACCAGTAGAGGTTCTCCACGACCGCGGTGCCGGGCTCCGGGTCGGGCACGGGCGACTCGACGAAGCGGAAGTGGTCGGGGCGGGCGGGGCCGTTCGGACGGGCGATCTGGTGCACGGTGCGTGCGGTCTCGGTCATGCCGTGACCGTAGGAGAGGAATGCGCCCGGCGGGCAGAGGGTTGGGCTCATGCATCGGCACTTTCCATGAGCGGCTCTCATGGGACCGCCCGCATGCCCCAGCACGGAAGAACAGGTGAACCCGCACGTGACCCGGTCCCGCGACCTCGCCCCGCACGAACTCCGCATCCTCGTGGCCGTCGCCGACGAGGGCGGCTTCGGTGCCGCCGCGGCCACGCTCGGCCTCACCCAGTCCGCCGTCTCCCACTCGGTGCGCGGCAGCGAGAGCAAGCTCGGCGCGGTCCTCTTCGAACGGGGCCGCACCGGCGCCCGCGCGACCGCCGCCGGCGCCCGCGTCGTCGGCCACGCCCGCCGCGTCCTGCGCCTCCTCGCGCTCATGGCCGAGGAGGCGCGCACCGGGCCCGACGAGATCCGGGGCCCGCTGCGCATCGCCGCCTTCCGCAGCGCGGCCCTGCACCTGCTGCCGCCCGCCCTCACGGCGCTCGCGGCCCGGCACCCGGACCTCGAACCGGAGGTCCGCGTCGTGCGGGACATCGGCGCGGGCACGCCCGGCGAGGTCGCGGCGGGCCGCGCCGACCTGGCCATCGCCACCCTCGGCGGCAGCACCGCGCTGCCCGCCGGGCTCGTCTCCGGCGCGCTCGTCGAGGAGAAGTACGCCCTCGTCCACCCGGCCGCCCACCCCGAGCCGCGCACGCTGCCGCTCGTCGACTGGACGGAGAACTGCGGCTCGTACACCCGCGACTGGTGGGCCGCCCAGGACTGGATCCCGCGCGCCACGGTCCGCGCGGAGGACGACGGCACGGTGCTCTCCATGGTCGGCACCGGGCTCGGCATGGCGATCATGCCGGATCTCGCGCTGCGCGGCGGCGTCCCGGACGGGGTGCGGATCACCGACCTCGGACCGGACCGCCCGGTGCGCTCCGTGGGCTACGTCACCACCGCGGAGCTGGCCAGGACCGCGCCGGTACGGGCGCTGATCCGTGAGCTCAGAGTGCTCTCCCGGGACGGGTGAGGCGTCGCCCGTCTCAGATAGTAGGAAGTCCGAGTAATTGTGGAGACAGAAACGGAGTCCTGTCCTAGCTTTGTAGAAGCCGAACGTCTCGCTTACCTGGCGAGGGCGGTAGAGAGCCGGAGCACCGGATCAGGCAACCCCTGACGCTCCCGTTCCCCGCCCCTTCCGGCGCCTCGAAATCCCCCTTGTTCCATGGATTCTCAAGGAGTCGATCCCTCATGGCCACTGCGACGCCCGTCCGCCGCCGAGTCCGCCACGTCTCTCCGTCGACCGAAGCCGACCGACAGACCGCAAAGATCGCCGCCGCCGCTCTCCAGCGCGCCCTCGACCGTCGTGACAACGGCGGCGAGACGGGGCACTGAGCCCTGGCGTCGCATCAGTAAGCCGCATCAGCAAGCCTCATCCGTAGTAAGCCTCATCAGTAAGAGCCGCGTCTCACCTCGAAGCTGTCGATGCGCCTGCCGTCCGCGGCCAGCGCCGCGACCTTCATCCGGCCCTTGGTCACCTCCACCGCGAGGAACGAGAAGCCGGTGTAGCGCACCCGGGACCAGCCGACGGTCTCGGGCGAGGGCTCGCGCGACCTCGTCCAGTGGAAGGTCGTGACCGCGTCGCGGTCCCGCACCCGGCCTTCGTGACTGTCCGGGACGCCGGGCCCGAAACCGTAGAGGTCCTTGCCGGCGCCGCCCGCGGTGACGTACACGATGCCGTCGCGCGTCGGATCCGTCGACGTGCCGACCGGCACCGGCTTGCCGGCCTCGCCGCCCTTCAGGGCGTCGGTGCGCTCGTAGACGTGGTTGTGCCCGTTGATCACCAGGTCCACCTGGTGCCGGTCGAACAGCGGCACCCACGCGTCGCGGACCCCGCCGTCCGAGGCGTGCCGCGACGTCGAGTACGCGCAGTGGTGGAAGAACACCACGAGGAACTCCACGTCCGCGCGCGCCCGCAGCTCCTTCAGCCGCCGGTCCAGCCAGGCCGTCTGCTTCCCGTCCGTGCAGCCCCGGTTGGCCGGGATCTCGTACGAGACGTCGTTCGCGTCCAGGGCGACCACGCCCACGTTCCCGTACACGAACGAGTAGACGCCGGGTGCCTCGCGCGGGTCCGGGCCGTTGTCCGGCAGGGTCCAGCGGGCGCTCTGCCCGCCGTAGCCGTTGGGGGAGTACCAGGCCTCCATGTCGTGGTTGCCGGTCGTCACCATCCACGGCACCGACTTCGCGACGGTCTCGGTCTGCGCGAGGAACTGGTCCCACACGCGCGCGTCGTACGTGTCCGTCTCCTTGCCGTGCCCCGTGTCGTCCGCGTAGCAGAGGTCGCCCGCGTGCAGATGGAACGCCGGGTCCTGGCCCAGGATCACCTGGTCGTTGCCGAGCGCGTCATAGCCGACGCCCTGGTCGCCGAAGGCCGTGAAGACGAACGGGGCCGGGGTCGCGGGCGCGGTGCGGAAGGTGCCGAGCGTGCCCAGGCGCTCCGCCGACGCGGGGTCGAAACCGTCGTGCCCGACGCCGTAGTAGTACGTCGTGCCGGGGCGCAGCCCGTCGAGCGCCGCGTGCAGGTACAGCTGCTCCACCGCCGGGAGCTTCTTCGACAGGGCCGGAGTGTGCAGCGCCCGCACCTCCGCCTCGATGCGGTGGCTCAGCTCCCACGGCTTCAGGCCCACCCGTACGAACGGCCGGCGCACCGCGAACGGCACCTGCCACGAGATCCGCATCTGCGTGCGCGGATCGGCGCCGAACGCGAGATGCCGGCCGAACGGGGCCACGAGCGCGCCGTCGACCCGCACCGCCGCGGCGGCGGGCCGGGGCGCCGCGAGCGCCGGACCCGTCGCACCGTCACCGAGCAGCACGGCGCCGGAGGCCGCGGCGGCCGCCCCGGCGAGCACACGCCGCCTGCCCAGGCGCTCGCGCAGATACGCGTGCTGCTCCGGCATGCTCATCCGGCGCGCGAGCGCCTCGGGGATGCCGACGTCGGGAGTGTCCATACGGGTGAATCTGCCCGCGGCGCCCCACGACCGCCGGACCCCCGGATGAACAGCGGAAGGCCGCTCGGTGCCGGTCCCGGCGACCCCGCTCCGGCCGGGCGGGAGCCGCCCGAAGCTGTCCGCATGATGGACAGGGCGTGTCATCCCATGGGACCCGGAGTACGGTCGGACCATGTCTCGCAGCATCAATCTCGCAGTGATCCCCGGTGACGGCATCGGCCAGGAGGTCGTGGCCCAGGGACTCAAGGTCCTCTCCGCCGTCCTCCCGCAGGATGTGAAGCTGGAGACCGAGGAGTACGACTTCGGCGCCAAGCGCTACCACGCGACCGGTGAGACCCTCACCGAGGCCGACCTCGGCTCCCTCAAGAAGCACGACGCCATCCTGCTCGGCGCCATCGGCGACCCGAGCGTGCCGTCCGGCGTCCTGGAGCGCGGCTTCCTGCTCAAGCTCCGCTTCGCCTTCGACCACCACGTGAACCTGCGTCCGTCGAAGCTGCTCCCCGGCGTCTCCACCCCGCTCGCGGGCCAGCCGGAGATCGACTTCGTCGTCGTCCGCGAGGGCACCGAGGGCCCGTACACGGGCAACGGCGGCACGATCCGCAAGGGCACCGAGCACGAGGTCGCCACCGAGGTCTCCGTCAACACCGCGTTCGGTGTCGAGCGCGTGGTCCGGGACGCCTTCGCCCGCGCCCAGGCCCGCCCCCGCAAGAAGCTCACGCTGGTCCACAAGAACAACGTGCTGACCTTCGCGGGCCACCTGTGGACGAACGTCTTCAACAAGGTGGCGCAGGAGTTCCCCGAGGTCACCACCGACTACATCCACGTCGACGCCGCGACGATCTACCTCGTCACCGATCCGGCCCGCTTCGACGTGATCGTCACCGACAACCTCTTCGGCGACATCATCACCGACCTCGCCGCGGCCGTCTCCGGCGGCATCGGCGTCGCGGCCTCCGGGAACATCAACCCGGTCCGTGAGTTCCCGTCCATGTTCGAGCCCGTCCACGGCTCGGCCCCGGACATCGCGGGCCAGGGCAAGGCCGACCCGACCGCCACGGTCCTCTCGGTCGCCCTCCTCCTGCGTCACCTCGGCTACGAGACCGAGGCCGAGCGCATCGAGACCGCCGTCTCCGCCGACCTCGGCGAGCGCGGCGACGCCGTCCGCTCCACCGAGCAGATCGGCGACGCGCTCGCCGCGCGAGTAGCCGGCTGACCCGGCGCTCCACCACGTAAGAGAAGCCGCCGGGTCGCCTCAGCGCCCGGCGGCTTCTCGTATCACGGCCCCGGGTGCGACCATCAGCCCCGGGCCGCTCCACGCCCGCACTCGCAGGCCCCGTTCCGAGCACACCCCTCCGCGCGCGATAATCGAACGCGGGCCGCGGTGTACGTGAATGCTCGGACGTCCTAGTACAAGCAGTGCAGACGTGAGCGCGGTCCGTCACAACCAACGGTGAAGGACACGCATCATGACGACGCCCACGATCGAGCTCAAGCCCTCCTCGACCCCGCTGTCCGCCGCGGAGCGCGAGGCGATCCTGGCCAACCCGGGATTCGGCCGCCACTTCACCGACCACATGGTCACCATCAAGTGGACCGAGGGTCGCGGCTGGCACGACGGGCAGCTCGTGCCCTACGGCCCGCTCTCCCTCGACCCCGCGACGAACGTCCTGCACTACGCGCAGGAGATCTTCGAGGGCCTCAAGGCCTACCGCCAGCCCGACGGCACCGTCGCCACGTTCCGCCCCGACATGAACGCCAAGCGCTTCCAGCACTCCGCCTGGCGCCTCGGCATGCCGGAGCTGCCCGTCGAGACGTTCGTCGAGGCCTGCGACGCGCTCGTCCAGCAGGACCGTGACTGGGTCCCGGCGCACGGCGGCGAGGAGTCCCTCTACCTGCGCCCGTTCATGATCGCGACCGAGGTCGGGCTCGGTGTGAAGCCGGGCAACGAGTACCTGTTCATCGTCATCGCCTCGCCCGCCGGCGCGTACTTCTCCGGTGGCGTCAAGCCCGTCTCCATCTGGCTGTCCGAGGACCGCGTCCGCGCCGTCCCCGGCGGTGTCGGCGACGCCAAGACCGGCGGCAACTACGCGGCGTCCCTGCTCGCGCAGGCCGAGGCCGCGGCCAAGGGCTGCGACCAGGTCGCCTACCTCGACGCCGTCGAGCACAAGTGGGTCGAGGAGCTCGGCGGCATGAACCTGTACTTCGTGTACGGGAACAAGATCGTCACCCCCACCCTGACCGGCTCGCTGCTCGCCGGTGTCACCCGTGACTCCCTGCTCCAGGTCGCCCGCGACCTCGGCTACGAGTCGGAGGAGGGCCGCGTCTCGATCGAGCAGTGGCAGGCCGACACGGAGTCCGGCGCCCTCACCGAGGTCTTCGCGTGCGGTACGGCCGCGGTCATCACGCCGGTCGGCACCGTGAAGCGGGCCAGTGGTGAGTGGACGCAGTCCGGCGGTGAGGCGGGCGAGGTCACGATGCGGCTGCGCAACGCGCTCCTGGACATCCAGCGCGGCAAGACGGCGGACCAGCACGGCTGGATGCACAAGCTGGGCTGACCCGTCGTTTCTGGCTCTGGGCCGTATCTCCGTCACGGGGGTGCGGCCCTTTGTCGTCGGCGGTCTGCCGGCCGGTGGGGCTTCTCGCGCAGTTCCCCGCGCCCCTGAGATGCACGCCCTTCGGGCGGCATCTCTCCGATAGAGGCTGAACGGCGAAGCCGTTCGCCTCTAGGGGCGCGGGGAACTGCGCGACCGGCCCCCACCGGCCGGCACTCGACCACGCGCGTATAGAGCGGTACTCAAATCGAGCCGCACAACACACCCCGCCACCTCTACCCGTTCCCAGCGGCCAGCGTTAGAGTGGTGCTCTAAACCCGAACGGAGCGCCCCCTTGCGACTGACCCCCACAGAACGCGACCGCCTCCTCCTCTTCGGCGCCGCCGAGCTCGCCCGGGCCAGAAAGTCCCGCGGCCTGCGGCTGAACGTGCCGGAGGCGACCGCCCTGATCGCGGACACGGTCTGCGAGGCGGCCCGCGACGGCCGCCGGCTCGCCGAGGCCGTCGAGGCGGCCCGCTCCGTCCTCGGCCCCGACGACGTGCTGCCCGGCGTCGCCGACGTCGTCACGGAGGTCCACGTGGAGGCCGTCTTCGACGACGGCTCCCGCCTCGCCGTCGTCAGCGACCCCATCGGCGGCGGCATCGGCGAGGACGCCCCGGGCGCCCTGCTCCCCGGCCCCGAGCACTCCGACCCGGCGCCCGAGGTCACGCTCACGGTCACCAACACCGCGTCCGTGCCCGTCTCGGTCACCTCGCACTTCCACTTCTTCGAGGCCAACCCCCGCCTCCGCTTCGACCGCGCCGCCGCGTACGGCATGCGGCTCGCCGTACCGGCCGGCTCCTCCGTGCGGTTCGGACCCGGCGAGAGCGGCGAGGTCGGCCTCGTCCCCATCGGCGGCGCCCGCGTCGCGATCGGCTTCGCCGGACTCGTCGACGGCCCGCTCGACGCCCCCGGCGCCCGCGAGGAGGCGCTGCGCCGCGCCACCGCCTGCGGCTATCTCGGCGTACCCGACACCACCAGCGACGAGGAGGCCGCCCGATGAGCCGCCCCGGAGGACACCCCGCCGAGGCCCGGCGCCTCACCCCGCACGAGTACGCGGCGACGCACGGCCCGCGCGCCGGCGACCGCGTCCGCCTCGGCGACTCGGGCCTCACCATCCGCGTCGAGTCCGACTCGCAGGAGTACGGCGACGAGTTCCTGGCCGGCTTCGGCAAGACGGCCCGCGACGGACTGCACCTGAAGGCCGCCGCGGTCCGCGACACCTGCGACATCGTGATCAGCAACGTCGTGGTGATCGACGCCGCGCTCGGCATCCGCAAGGTGTCCATCGGCATCCGCGAGGGCCGTATCCACGCCGTCGGCCGCGCCGGGAACCCGGACACGCTCGACGGGGTCGACGTCGTCGTCGGCACCGGCACCACGATCGTCTCCGGCGAGGGCCTCATCGCCACCGCCGGAGCCGTCGACACCCACGTCCACCTGCTGTCGCCGCGCATCATGGAGGCCTCGCTCGCCTCCGGCGTCACCACGATCATCGGCCAGGAGTTCGGCCCCGTCTGGGGCGTCGGCGTGAACTCGCCGTGGGCGCTGAAGCACGCCTTCTCCGCCTTCGACGCCTGGCCGGTCAACATCGGCTTCCTGGGCCGCGGTTCGTCCTCGCACGAGGCCCCGCTCGTCGAGGCGCTCGCCGAGGGCGGCGCCCTCGGCTTCAAGGTCCACGAGGACATGGGCGCCCACACCCGTGCGCTGGACACGGCGCTGCGCGTCGCCGAGGAGCACGACGTCCAGGTCGCCCTGCACAGCGACGGCCTGAACGAGTGCCTGTCGGTCGAGGACACCCTGAAGGTCCTCGAAGGCCGCACCATCCACGCCTTCCACATCGAGGGCTGCGGCGGCGGCCACGTGCCGAACGTCCTGAAGATGGCCGGTGTCCCGAACGTCATCGGGTCCTCCACCAACCCGACCCTGCCCTTCGGCCGGGACGCCGTCGCCGAGCACTACGGCATGATCGTCTCCGTCCACGACCTCAAGCCCGACCTGCCCGGCGACGCCGCCATGGCCCGCGACCGCATCCGCGCGGGCACGATGGGCGCCGAGGACGTGCTCCACGACCTCGGCGCCATCGGCATCACGTCCTCCGACGCGCAGGGCATGGGCCGGGCCGGCGAGACCGTCCGCCGTACGTTCGCCATGGCCGGCAAGATGAAGGCCGAGCTGGGCGACCCGGGCGTCGGCCACGACAACGAGCGCGTGCTGCGCTACATGGCGAAGCTGACCATCAACCCGGCCATCGCCCACGGCCTCTCCCACGAGATCGGCTCCCTCGAGGTCGGCAAGATGGCCGACATCGTGCTGTGGCGCCCCGAGTTCTTCGGCGCGAAGCCGCAGCTCGTGCTGAAGTCCGGCTTCCCGGCCTACGGCGTCGTCGGCGACCCGAACGCGGCGACCGACACCTGTGAACCGCTCGTCCTGGGACCGCAGTTCGGCGCGCACGGCGCGACCCCCGCCGAGATCTCCGTGGCGTTCGTCGCGCAGTCCGCCCTCGACCAGGGGAACGACACCATGCCGACCCGCAGGCGCCGCGTCGCGGTACGCAACACCCGCGGCATCGGCCCCGCCGACCTGCGCTTCAACTCCCGCACCGGCGCCGTCGACGTCGACCAGCGCACCGGACTCGTCACGCTCGACGGCGAACCGATCCGCTCGGAGCCCGCCGACTCCGTCTCCCTGAACCGTCTCTACTTCCTCTGAGGACCCGCCATGACCTTTGTGATGCCGCCCGAGTGGGCCCCGCACGAGCGGACCTGGATGGCCTGGCCGAGCCCCAACCCGACCTTCGCCGACGACACCGAGCTGGCCGAGGCCTGTGCCGCCTGGGCCCGTGTCGCCCGCGCGGTGCGCCGCCACGAGCCGGTCAGCGTGGTCGTCGGCCCCGGTCAGCTCGACGAGGCCCGCGAACTGCTGGGTGACGACATCGAGTTGGTGGAGCGGGAGCTCGACGACGCCTGGATGCGCGACATAGGCCCCACCTTCGTCAAGGACACCGAGACCGGCGAACTCGCGGCCGTGGACTGGACGTTCAACGGCTGGGGCGCCCAGGACTGGGCCCGCTGGGAGCACGACTCCAAGGTCGCCCGGCACGTCGCCGACCTCACCGGCGTCCCCGTCCACTCCACCGCGATGGTCAACGAGGGCGGCGGCATCCACGTCGACGGCGAGGGCACGGTCCTGCTGACCGAGACCGTCCAGCTCGACCCGGACCGCAACCAGGGCTGGACCAAGGAGCGGGTCGAGGCCGAGGTCCACGCCCGGCTCGGCACGACGAAGGCGATCTGGCTGCCGCGCGGACTCACCGCCGACTACGGCGAGTTCGGCACCCGTGGCCACGTCGACATCGTCGCCGCGTTCGCCGCCCCCGGCGTCGTCCTCGTGCACACCCAGCGCGACCCCGCCCACCCCGACTTCGAGGTGAGCCGGGAGATCCTGGAGACGCTGCGCGGCCAGACCGACGCCCGCGGCCGCACCCTGGAGATCGTCGAGGTCCCCGCCCCGACCGTCCTCACCGACCCCGAGGACGGCGGCTGGGTCGACTACTCGTACATCAACCACTACCTGTGCAACGACGGCGTCGTGCTCTGCGGCTTCGACGACCCGAACGACGAGGAGGCCGCGGCGATCTTCCGCCGCCTGTTCCCCACCCGCACCGTCACCCTGGTCGACGCCCGCACGATCTTCGCGGCCGGCGGCGGCATCCACTGCATCACCCAGCAGCAGCCGGTGGCCGGACTCTGACCGGGCCGCTCCGACCAGCAGGGATCAGGTAGAAACGTACACATGACCGCCTCCCGCCGGCGCACTCCGGCCCCGCCCCGCGAGAACGTGCTCGCCGCCACCATGGCGATGATCGCCGAGCGGGGCCTGGAGAAGCTCACCCTGGCCGCGCTCGGTGCGGAGGTCGGCATGAGCAGCGGCCACCTCGCCTACCACTTCGGGTCCAAGGACGAGCTGCTCCTGCGCACCCTGGAATGGAGCGAGGGCCGGCTCGGCGCGGCGCGCGGCCGGCTGCTGACCGGCGGGGGAGACGCCCGGGAGCGCCTCGACGCGTACGTCGACCTGTACGTGCCCGAAGGCCACCGCGACCCGCACTGGTCGCTCTGGCTGGAGGTGTGGAACCGCTCGCAGCACGCCGACGACGACGCCCGCGACCGGCAGGCCGCGATCGAGGGCGCCTGGCACCGCGACCTGGTGGCCCTCCTCGCCGAGGGCGTCTCGCGCGGTGCGTTCCGGCCCGTGGACCCGGACCGGTTCGCGACACGGCTGCGGGCGCTGCTCGACGGGTTCTCCCTGCAGATCGTGATCGGCCTGCGCGGCGTCGGCCGCGAGCGGGTCATGGACCACGTACGCGAGTTCCTCGACGAGGCCCTGAACCCCTAGGCAGGCGGCGGGCCGTACCCTCCGCCGCCCGGGGTCTCGACGATCAGCACGTCCCCGGGCTCCAGGTCGGCCGAGTCGACGCCCTCCAGCCGCTCCACCGAACCGTCCGCGCGCAGCACGGAGTTGGCGCCCAGGGCCCCCGGCTCGCCGCCCGCCATGCCGTACGGCGGGACACGGCGGTGGCCGGACAGGACGGAGACCGACATCGGCTCCCGGAAGCGGATGCGCCGGACCGCGCCGTCACCACCGCGCCGGCGGCCCGCGCCGCCGCTGCCCGCGCGCACCGCGAATTCCTCCAGGAGGACCGGCAGGCGCCATTCCAGGACCTCCGGGTCGGTGAGCCGGGAGTTGGTCATGTGGGTCTGCACCACGGGCGCGCCGTCGAAGCCGTCACCCGCGCCGGAGCCGGAGGCCACGGTCTCGTAGTACTGGAAGCGGTCGTTGCCGAAGGTGATGTTGTTCATCGTGCCCGAGCCCTCGGCCTGGACGCCGAGGGCCCCGTACAGGGCGCCGGTGATCGCCTGGGAGGTCTCGACGTTGCCCGCCACCACGGCGGCCGGGGGCTCGGGCGAGAGCATCGAGCCGCGCGGCACCACGATCTTCAGCGGGCGCAGACAGCCGTCGTTGAGCGGGATGTCGTCGGCGACCAGGGTGCGGAAGACGTAGAGGACGGCGGCGTTGACCACGGCGTAGGGGGCGTTGAAGTTGCCGGGGAGCTGGGCCGAGGTGCCGGTGAAGTCGACGGTCGCCGAGCGCCGCGCGCGGTCCACGGTGACGCGGACGCGGATGACGGCGCCCGCGTCCGTCTCGTAGGCGTAGCTGCCGTCGTCCAGAGCCTCGATGACACGGCGCACCGCTTCCTCGGCGTTGTCCTGGACGTGCCGCATGTAGGCCTGCACGACGTCGAGGCCGAAGGCGTCGATCATCCTGCCGACCTCCTCGACCCCCTTGGCGTTGGCGGCGATCTGGGCGCGGAGGTCGGCGAGGTTGGTGGCCGGGTTGCGGGACGGGTAGGGCGACTCGGTCAGCAGACGGAGGGTCTCCCGCTCGCGGAAGCGGCCGTCCTCGACCAGGAGCCAGTTGTCGAAGAGGATGCCCTCCTCCTCGATGCGGCGGCTGTGCGCGGGCATCGAGCCGGGGGAGATGCCGCCGAGCTCCGCGTGGTGACCGCGCGAGGCGACGTAGAAGAGGATCTCCTCGCCCGAGGCGCCGAAGACCGGGGTGATCACGGTGACGTCGGGCAGGTGGGTGCCGCCGTGGTACGGATCGTTGACCGCGTAGGCGTCGCCGGGGCGCATGGACGGCCGGCGCCGCACGACCTCCTTGACGCTGGTGCCCATCGAGCCCAGGTGGACCGGGATGTGAGGGGCGTTGGCGACGAGGTTGCCTTCGGGATCGAAGAGGGCGCAGGAGAAGTCCAGACGTTCCTTGATGTTGACGGACTGGGCGGTGGACTCCAGGCGGGCGCCCATCTGCTCGGCGATGGACATGAAGAGGTTGTTGAAGACCTCCAGGAGGACCGGGTCCGCCGCCGTGTGCGCCTGCGGCGGGGCGGGCGCGGCGACCCGTTCCATGACCAGGTGGCCCTCGTCGTCCAGGGCGGCGCTCCAGCCCTCGTCCACCACGGTGGTCGCGTTCGCCTCCGTGACGATCGCGGGGCCCGTCACCCGGAGCCCCGGTGTCAGCTCCGCGCGCCGGTACAGCGGTACGTCGCGGCGGGCGCCGCCGGTGTGCAGGGCCACGTCGGCCGGTTCCGCGTCCTCGCGCGCGGGCGCCTCGGCCAGGTCGGACAGGTCCGGCGGTTCGGTGACCCCGGTGGCCTCGACGGACAGGGCCTCGACGATCACCGGGCGCTCCAGCGTGAAGGAGTACGTGGCCCGGTGCCGGTCCTCGAAGGCGGCCGTCATCGCCTCCGGTTCGTCCAGGTCGACGGTCAGGGCCGTGTCGGTGCCGTCGTAGCGCAGCTGGGCGCGGCGTGCGGTGCGGATGCGGCGCTCCGGCACGCCCTCGGCGAGCAGTTCGGCGCGGGCGGCCGCCTCCAGGGCGTCGGCGGTCTCCAGCACGCGGGGCATGGAGGCGGGTTCGAGGGGTTCCTCGACGGACTGCTCGCGCATGGCCGTCGTGTCGGCCAGACCGATGCCCAGGGCGGACAGGACACCGGCCATGGGCGGTACGAGGACGGTGCGGATGCCGAGCGAGTCGGCGACCGCGCAGGCGTGCTGGCCGCCCGCGCCTCCGAAGGTGGTCAGGGCGTACCGGGTGACGTCGTGGCCCTTCTGCACCGAGATCCGCTTGACGGCGGCGGCGATGCCCGCGACCGCGATGCGCAGATAGCCCTCCGCGACCTGCTCGGGAGTGCGGTCGTCGCCGGTGCGCTCGTGGATCTCGGCGGCGAGCGCGGCGAATCGCTCGCGCACCAGGCCGGCGTCGAGCGGCTGGTCGCCGTCGGGCCCGAACACCCGGGGAAAGTGCTCGGGCTGGATACGCCCGAGCATCACGTTCGCGTCGGTGACGGTCAGCGGGCCGCCGCCGCGGTAGCAGGCGGGACCGGGGTCCGCGCCCGCCGAGTCGGGGCCGACGCGGTAGCGGCTGCCGTCGAAGTGCAGGACCGAGCCGCCGCCCGCGGCCACGGTGTGGATGTCCAGCATCGGGGCGCGCAGCCGGACCCCGGCGACCCGGGTCAGGAAGACGCGCTCGTACCCGCCGGCGTAGTGCGACACGTCGGTGGACGTACCGCCCATGTCGAAGCCGATGACGTGGTCGAACCCGGCGCGCCGCGACATCCGGGCCATGCCGACGATGCCGCCCGCCGGGCCGGACAGGATCGCGTCCTTGCCGCGGAAGTGGCCCGCGTCGGTGAGCCCGCCGTTGGACTGCATGAACATCAGCCGCACGCCCCGGAGCTGTTCGGCGACCTGCTGGACGTAGCGGCGCAGCACCGGCGAGAGGTAGGCGTCCACGACCGCCGTGTCCCCGCGGGGCACCAGCTTCATCAGCGGGCTGACCTCGCAGGAGAGCGAGATCTGCGGGAAGCCGATCCGCTCGGCGAGACGGCCGACCGCCTGCTCGTGCCCGGGGTACCGGTGGCTGTGCATGCAGACGACGGCGAGGGCGCGGATGCCGTCGTCGTGCAGGCGCCGCAACTGAGGGGCGAGCGCGTCGAGATCGGGGGGCACGAGGACGTCGCCGTCCGCGGTGACGCGCTCGTCCACCTCGACGACGCGTTCGTACAGGAGCTCGGGCAGCACGATCTCGCGGGCGAAGATCTCGGGGCGGTTCTGGTAGGCGATGCGCAGGGCGTCGCGGAAGCCTTTGGTGACGACGAGGGCGGTGCGTTCGCCCGTGCGCTCGAGCAGGGCGTTGGTGGCGACCGTGGTGCCCATCCGGACGGCGTCGATCCGGGCCTCGTCCACGGGCCCGCCGAGCAGGGCGCGGATGCCGGCCAGCGCGGGGTCGCGGTAGCGCGCGGGGTTCTCGGAGAGCAGCTTGTGGGTGAGCAGGCGGCCGTCGGGGCGGCGGGCGACCACGTCCGTGAAGGTGCCGCCGCGGTCGATCCAGAACTGCCAGCCGGGGGCTTCGCCGTCGCTCGGGCGGGGCGCTGTCACGGGGGCCTCCTGCGGGGTGGCCTGGGGGTGTGCCGTTGTTCCTCCCCCGTGCCGCCCCTCCCCGAAACGGTTCCCCGACGAGACGCCCGGGTCGCCGGGGCCGGGCGAAAGGCCCTAGCCCGCGTCCGGTACGAAGCGCAGGGGCGTGCCCGGGACGGCCTGGGCCGCGGCGGCCAGGGCCTGCTCCGGGACCACGGCGATCACCGGGTACCCGCCGGTCGTCGGGTGGTCGTGCAGGAAGACCACGGGGAGACCGTTCGGCGGCACCTGCACCGCCCCCAGCACCATTCCCTCGCTGGGCAGTTCGCCGTCCCGCGCCCGCTCCAGGACGGGCCCCTGGGTGCGCAGACCGATGCGGTTGCTCTGCGCCGAGACCGTGTAGGCCGCGGTGAAGAAGGTGCGCAGGGCCGCGTCCGTGAACCAGTCGGAGCGCGGGCCCGGACGGGCCGGCAGGACGAGTTCGGCGGGCGGCGCCGGCCAGGGCGGGGCCTCGGGCAGGGCGGGGGCCGGGCCGACGGCCCGGCCGAGCGGAATCCGGACGCCCTCGGTGAGGGGCGCCGGGCCGAGACCCGAGAGGAGGTCCGTCGCGCGGCTGCCCAGGGTCGGCTCGACGGCCAGGCCGCCGGCGAACGCGAGGTAGCTGCGCAGGCCGGAGGTGGCCGGCCCCGCGTCCAGGGTGGCGCCGGCCGGGACGTGGACCGGGATGCCCCAGGGGGCGGGGCGGCCGTCGACCGTGACGCGGCACGGGGCGCCGCCGACGACGGCCGTGATGTCCCGGTCGGGCCGGACGGCGCAGCCGGTGAGAGTGGTCTCCAGCGCGGCCGTGTTCTCCGGGTTGCCGAGCAGGCGGTTGGCCAGCCGCAGCGCCGGAGCGTCCAGGGCACCGGAGCGGGGGACGCCGAGGTGGGCGTGGCCCTTGCGTCCCGCGTCCTGGACGGTGGTCAGGGCGCCCGGGCGGATCACGGTGAGGAGGGCGGGGGTCACGCCTCACCGCCGTGGGGGGTCGCCGGTTCGTGGCCGGCCTGAGTGGTGGTCGCCCGCGTCGCCAGGGGGTCGAACCTGACCCGGGTGCCGGGGACGAGAAGGGCCGCCTGGTCCTTGGCCGGGTCCCAGAGCGCTTCCGGGGTCGGGAACGTGCCGATGATCTGCCAGCCGCCGGGTGTGGCGCGGGGGTAGACCGCCGAGTTCGGGCCCGCCAGGGCCACCGCTCCGGCCGGGACCCTGGTGCGGGGGGTGGCGCGGCGGGGGACGTGGAGGGCGGCGGGCAGACCCGTGAGGTAGGCGAAGCCGGGCGCGAAGCCGCAGAACGCCACGCGGTACGTGTACGAGGAGTGGCGCGCCGCCACCTCGTGCTCGGGCACCCCCCACAGCTCGGCGACCTCGGCCAGGTCGGGGCCGTCGTAGACCACGGGGAGCGTGATCACCGTGCCCTCGGCGGGCGGCGTCCGCGGGAGGTCCCAGGCCGACAGCTCGCGGGCCAGGGCCGACGGTTCGGCAACGCCGTCGAGGAGCACGGTCGTCGCGCCGGGCACGATCTCCGCGACCGGCGCCAGCGTGCCCGCGGCGCGGCGCCGCAGCAGCTCGGCGTGGAAGGCGGCGGTGCGCTCGGCGTCGGGGAGCTCGACCAGCAGCGCGTGGCGTCCGGCGGGGCGGATCAGCGGGGCCGCACCCGTGTCGGTCCTCACGCGAAGGCCCCCACCGTGACGCCGGCCGCCTCCAGGGCGGCCCGGACCCGCGCGGCGATGCGGGCCGCGCCCGGGGTGTCACCGTGCACGCACAACGACTGCGCGGTGACCGGGACGTGGGTGCCGTCGATCGCGTCGACCCCGCCGTCGACGGCGAAGCGCACGGCCCGGCGTACGACCGTGTCCGGGTCCTCCACGACGGCGTGCGGCTCACGGCGTGACACCAGCGTGCCGTGTGCCGTGTACGCGCGGTCGGCGAAGGCCTCCCGCGTGGGGGCCAGGCCCGCGTCCGCGGCGGCGGCGAGCAGTCGCGATCCGGGCAGGCCGAGCACCGGCAGCGAACCGCCGGCGAGGGTGACGCCCGCGACCACGGCCTGTGCCTGCTCCTCGTCGTGCACGGTGCGGTTGTAGAGCGCGCCGTGCGGCTTCACGTAGGTGACGGCGGAGCCGGCGGCCTCGGCGAACACGCGCAACGCCCCGATCTGGTACGCCACTTCGGCGGCCAGCTCGTCCGGCGGCACGTCCATCGCGCGACGCCCGAAGCCGGCCAGGTCGCGGTAGGAGACCTGGGCGCCGATGCGGACGCCGCGCTCGGCGGCGAGGTCGCACACGCGGCGCATCATGGACGGGTCGCCGGCGTGGAAGCCGCAGGCGACGTTCGCGCTGGTCACGACCGACAGCAGGGCTTCGTCGTCGGTGAGGGTCCACCGGCCGAAGCCCTCGCCGAGGTCCGCGTTCAGGTCGATCACGGGGGTGATCGGCGCTTCGGGCACGGGGGGCAGGTCCTGGGTCACGCGCTCAACCTAGGGGATTGTTGAACGATTCGACAAGATGCATATCCATCCCGTTCAGCCCCTTGTTCGATCGTTCAACGATCCCCTATGGTCCGTGCATCCCCCACGGAATCGGACTGCCTGATTCCGTGCCCCTCCCGTGCCCTCCGCGCACTGAAGAAGGCCGCCGCATGATCGTTCTTCTCGGCGTGCTCGTGGTGATCCTCGGATTCGTCACGCGCCGCAATCCCGTCCTCGTGGTCGGTGTCGCCGGTATCGCCACCGGACTGCTCGGCAAGATGAACCCGCAGGAGATCCTCGCCGCGTTCGGCCGGTCGTTCGCCGACAGCCGCTCGGTCACCGTCTTCGCCATCGTGCTCCCGGTGATCGGCCTCCTGGAGCGGTACGGGCTGCGCGAGCAGGCCCGCACCCTCATCGGCAAGCTCGGCAGGCTCAGCGTCGGCCGCTTCCTCACCGTCTACCTGCTGGTCCGCCAGGTCACGGCCGCCTTCGGCCTCAACAACCTCGGCGGCCCGGCCCAGACCGTGCGCCCGCTCGTCGCCCCCATGGCCGAGGCCGCCGCCGAACGCCGGCTCGGCGCCAAGCTCCCCGACAAGCTGCGCGAGAAGGTCCGCTCCTACTCCTCCTCCGCCGACACCGTCGGCCTCTTCTTCGGTGAGGACTGCTTCATCGCGATCGGCTCGATCCTGCTGATCACCGGCTTCGTGAACTCCACCTACCACCAGGAACTCGAGCCCACCCAGCTCGCCCTGTGGGCCGTCCCGCTGGCCGTCTGCGCCTTCTTCATCCACGGCTCCCGCCTGCTGCTCCTCGACAAGAAGCTGGAACGCGAGATGGCCCTCGCCGCCGCCGAGAACGACCTGCCCATGCCGAAGGAGACCGCCAAGTGATCAAGGTCGAGTGGCTCTACTGGCTCATCGGGCTCGTCTTCGTCGTCATGGCCGCGCAGATGGCCATGGACCGCACCAACCCCAAGCGCTGGACCTCCGCCGCCTTCTGGGGACTGCTCGGACTTTCCTTCCCCTACGGGACCGGCGTCGCGACCGGCGCCACCGCGTACCGGCTGCCCGCCGAACCGCTCGGCGTCGCCGTCCTCGCGCTGATCGTGCTCGCCGGCTTCAACTTCATCGGCAAGGGCGTGCCCGCCACGACCACCGACGAACAGCGTGAGGCCTCCGCCGCGCGCCTGGGCAACAAGCTCTTCATACCCGCCCTGACGATCCCGCTCGTCGCCATCGTCTGCGCCTCCTTCCTCGACGAGTCGGGCCTGTTCGAGACCGGCAAGGCCACGCTCATCGGACTCGGCCTCGGCTGCATCGTGGCGCTGGTCGTCGGCATGCTGGTCACCGGCGAGCGCAAGCTGTCGACGCCGATCCACTCCGGGCGCTCGATGCTGGAGGCGATGGGCTCGGCGCTGCTGCTGCCCCAGCTGCTCGCCGTCCTCGGCTCGATCTTCGCGGTCGCCGGCGTCGGCACGCAGGTCGGCGAGATCGTCAACGACGTGATGCCGGACAACTCCAAGTACTTCGCCGTGATCGCCTACTGCGTCGGCATGTTCCTGTTCACCGTGATCATGGGCAACGCGTTCGCCGCGTTCCCCGTCATGACCGCCGCGATCGGCTGGCCCGTGCTCATCCAGCAGATGCACGGCAACGAACCGGCCGTGCTCGCCATCGGCATGCTCGCCGGCTTCAGCGGCACGCTCTGCACGCCCATGGCCGCCAACTTCAACATCGTCCCGGCGTCCCTGCTCGAACTGAAGGACCAGTACGGGCCGATCAAGGCGCAGCTGCCCACCGGGCTCGCGCTGCTCGGCTGCTCCACCGTGATCATGGCGATCTTCGCCGTCTAGAAGGAGGCCAGGACCCATGACCCGAGTACTGCTCACCGGCTTCGAGCCCTTCGGCGGGGAGGCCGTGAACCCGTCCTGGCAGGCGGCCTCCCTCGTCGCCGCCGCGCCGCCGGACGGCCTGGACGTCACCGCGGTGCGCCTGCCCTGTGCCTTCGGGGACGCGCTCGACGCGCTGCGGGACGCTGTCGCGCGGACCCGGCCCGAGCTCGTCGTGTGCCTCGGGCAGGCGGGCGGGCGGGCCGGCGTCACCGTCGAGCGCGTCGCGATCAACGTCGACGACGCGCGCATCCCCGACAACGCGGGGGCCCAGCCCATCGACGTGCCCGTCGTGCCGGGCGGGCCCGCGGCCTACTTCTCCACGCTGCCGGTGAAGGCGTGTGTCGCGGCGATGCGGGAGGCCGGGGTGCCGGCCGCGCTGTCCAACACGGCCGGCACGTTCGTCTGCAATCACGTCGCCTACGGGCTCGGTCACCTCCTGGCCACCGAGTTCCCCGGAGTGCGGGGCGGCTTCGTCCATGTGCCCTGGGCGCCGGAGCAGGTGGTAGACGGGGGCGCGCCTGCGCTGCCCGCGGAGGTTGTCGCTTCCGGGGTACGCGCTCTGCTTCTGGCTGCCGCGTCTACCCGGGTCGACTTGGTGGCCACCGAGGGTGCCACGCATTGACGGTTCGCCGGGTGCCGCCCGGTGGGGGCTGGTCGCGCAGTTCCCCGCGCCCCTAGAGGCGAACGGCTTCGCCGTTCAGCCTCTATCGGGGAAATGCGGCGCGCAGCGCCTGCATTTCAGGGGCGCGGGGCTGTGTCGATCTGCGGCTCCGCCGCGGGGCGCGACCAGCCACGACGCACCTGCACCCGGCAACGAGACAACACACCGCAGACGAGGATCCGTCACCCCGAGAGGACACCCCATGCTCACGCCGGAGGCAACCGCCCGGCTGGCCACCGCCAACATCACGCGCGAGTACCCCAACTTCCCGGCCCACCTGGTCACCGCCCCCACAGAGGACACCACCCCCCGCACCCTCCACCCCGCGTTCTACGGCGCGTACGACTGGCACTCCGCGGTGCACATGCACTGGCTCCTCGTCCGCCTCCACAACAGGGGCGAACTCCCCACCGGCACCGACCTGAGCGCCCTCGACGCCCACCTCACCCCGCGGAACCTCCGGACCGAGGCCGACTACCTCCTCGCGCACCCCGGGTTCGAGCGCCCCTACGGCTGGGCCTGGCTGACCGCGCTGGCCGCCGAGTGCCGCGGCACCCGCTGGGCCGACGCGTTCGCCCCGGCCGTCACCGCCGTGGAGCGGCTCCTCACGGACTGGCTCGGCAAGGCCACGTATCCGGTGCGGCACGGCATCCACACCAACAGCGCGTTCTCGCTCGGCCTGCTCCTCGACACGGGCGCGGCCGCGGGCCTCGCCGAGGCCACGCTGGACGCCGTACGGGACCGGCTGCGCGACTGGTTCGCCGGGGACCACGACGCGCCGGCCCACTGGGAGCCCTCGGGTCAGGACTTCCTGTCGCCGGCGCTGAGCGAGGCGGACGCGATGCGCCGGGTCCTCGGGCCCGCCGAGTTCGCCGCGTGGTTCGACCGGTTCCTGCCGGCGCTCGGCGCGGGCGCGCCCTGCCCGCTGCTCGACGTGCCCGTGGTCTCCGACCCCACCGACCCGCACATCGGCCATCTGCTCGGTCTCGCCCTGTCCCGCGCCGCCGCCCTGCGCGGCATCGCCGCGGCCCTGCCCGAGGGCGCCGCCCGCACCCGGCTCGCCGCGGCCGCCGACGCGCACCTCGCCGCGGGCCTGCCCGCCGTCGAACGCGGCGACTTCGCGACGGACCACTGGCTCGCCACGTTCGCCGAGCTGGCCGTCGACCGCACGCACAACGGGGCCCGCACGCACCAAGCGGCCCGCACGAACCACCGAGACGACTGAAAACCGGGACATCTGACCGCATCGTGAGACCACGTCCCGGGCCCGCCGGGGCTGTGGCAGACTGCCGCCGTGCTCTCGTTCGCCATGATTATTGGCAGCAGGCGCGCCGGTCCGCAGTGACCGCCTCGTACGACCCGGTACAGGCGGACACCGTCGTCCTCGACCCGCGCGCAGACCTCTCGCACCCGCGAGAGGTTTTTCTGTTTCCGGCCCACACCCAGCCGGACGGAGAGCGCGAGGGATCATAGATGGACGGTGGAGCCGGTCATTCCGGTAGACCGAGATCCCATACAGGAGCCAGATCAGCATGAGCAGCAGCCCGAGCGAACACGCCGGCGAGTCCGCCGGTGAACTCGACGATTCCTTCCACGTCTTCGACACGACGCTGCGCGACGGCGCGCAGCGCGAGGGCATCAACCTCACCGTCGCGGACAAGCTGACCATCGCGCGACACCTGGACGACTTCGGTGTGGGCTTCATCGAGGGCGGCTGGCCCGGTGCCAACCCGCGGGACACGGAGTTCTTCTCCCGCGCCCAGAAAGAGATCACGTTCAAGCACGCCCAGCTCGTCGCCTTCGGCTCCACCCGCCGCGCGAACGCCAAGGCGAGCGAGGACCCCCAGGTGCGGGCCCTCCTCGAGTCCGGCGCCCCGGTGATCACGCTCGTCGCCAAGTCGCACGACCGGCACGTCGAGCTGGCCCTGCGCACCACGCTGGAAGAGAACCTGGAGATGGTCCGCGACACCGTCTCCTACCTCGTCGGACAGGGCCGCCGCGTCTTCGTCGACTGCGAGCACTTCTTCGACGGCTACCGCGCCAACGCCGAGTACGCCAAGTCCGTCGTACGGGTCGCGCACGAGGCCGGCGCCGCCGTCGTCGTCCTGTGCGACACCAACGGCGGCATGCTCCCCGCCCAGGTCCAGGCGATCACCCACACCGTCCTCGACGACACCGGCGCCCGCCTCGGCATCCACGCCCAGGACGACACCGGCTGCGCCGTCGCCAACACGCTGGCCGCCGTCGACGCCGGCGCCACCCACGTGCAGTGCACCGCCAACGGCTACGGCGAGCGGGTCGGCAACTCCAACCTCTTCCCGGTTGTCGCCGCCCTGGAGCTCAAGTACGGCAAGAAGGTCCTGCCCGAGGGCGCGCTGCGCGAGATGACCCGCATCTCGCACGCCATCGCCGAGGTCGTGAACCTGACCCCGTCCACGCACCAGCCCTACGTCGGCGTCTCCGCGTTCGCCCACAAGGCCGGACTGCACGCCTCCGCGATCAAGGTCGACCCGGACCTCTACCAGCACATCGACCCCGAGCTGGTCGGCAACCGCATCCGCATGCTCGTCTCCGACATGGCCGGGCGCGCCTCCATCGAGCTCAAGGGCAAGGAGCTCGGCGTCGACATCTCCGACGACCGCGAGCTCGTCGGCCGCGTCGTCGAGCGGGTCAAGGAGCGCGAGCTCCAGGGCTACACGTACGAGGCCGCCGACGCCTCCTTCGAACTGCTGCTGCGCGAGGAGGCCGAGGGCCGGGCCCGCCGCTACTTCCGCGTCGAGTCGTGGCGCGCCATCGTCGAGGACCGCCCCGACGGCAGCCACGCCAACGAGGCGACGGTGAAGCTGTGGGCCAAGGGCGAGCGCATCGTCGCCACGGCCGAGGGCAACGGCCCGGTCAACGCCCTGGACCGCGCCCTGCGCGTCGGCCTGGAGCGCATCTACCCGCAGCTCGCCAAGCTGGAGCTCGTGGACTACAAGGTCCGCATCCTGGAGGGCAAGCACGGCACCGAGTCCACGACCCGCGTCCTGATCACCACGACGGACGGCGCCGGCGAGTGGTCCACGGTCGGCGTCGCCGAGAACGTGATCGCCGCCTCCTGGGGCTCCCTGGAGGACGCGTACACGTACGGTCTGCTGCGCGCCGGAGTCGAGCCCGTCGAGTAGCCGCACCGGCTGTCGCACAGGTAGTCCCACAGGCGTCGGGGCCTCATCCCTCGCACGTGGCCCGATTGGGTTAGCGTCGAGGTATGAGGCCCTTCGCAGCGGCCCTCGCCGCCACCTTCCTCGCCCTCGGGGCGACGCTCGCCGTGGCGCCCACGGCGACCGCAGCGAGCGACGTCTCCACGGTGGCCGACGCCCTGGAGAAGAGCCCCGTCTACGTCGACCCGGCCGCCTCCGGCACCCTGAGCAAGAGCGACGTCGACCGCCTCACCACCCGTATCAAGGACGCCGACAAGCCGGTGATGGTGGCCGTGCTGCCCGCCGACTTCCCCAAGCAGGACCTCTTCACGGACCTGCGTACGAAGACCGGGATCGTCGGTGTGTACGGCGTCCGGCTCGGCGACGCCTTCGACGCCCGCGCCGACCACCAGGTCATGTCCCGGCAGGCCGTACAGAACCTGACCGGGAGCGTGCAGGACGAGCCGGTCGCCCGGCAGCTGGACGACTTCGTCGACGGCGCCGTGCGCACCGCCACCGGCTCCGCGCCCGACTCCTGGGCCGCGGGCGGTGACGACGGGGTGTCGGCCGGGGCCCTGATCGGCGTCGGCGCGGTCGTCGTGGCCGGCGGCGCGGGCGTCTACGCGGTCACCCGGCGCAACCGCAAGCGCCGCGAGCGGGAGCAGCGCGAGGCCCTGGAGAAGCTGCGGGTCGTCGTCGACGAGGACATCACGGCCTTCGGCGAGGAACTGGACCGGCTCGACTTCCATCCGGCCGAGGCGGGCGCCGACGACGCCATGCGCGCCGACTACGAGCGCGCCCTGGACGCGTACGAGAAGGCCAAGCAGTTCATGGCCGCCGCCCAGCGCCCCGAGGACGTGCGCGCGGTGACCCAGACCCTGGAGGACGGCCGCTTCTCGCTCGCCCAGCTCGCCGCCCGCCGCGAGGGCCGCCCGCTGCCCGAGCGCCGCGTCCCGTGCTTCTTCGACCCGCGCCACGGCCCCTCGACGACCGACGCCGAGTGGACCCCGCCCGGCGGCTCGCCCCGCGAGGTCCCGGTCTGCGCGGCCGACGCGGCCCGTCTCGCCGACGGTGCCGAACCTCTGGTCCGCACCGTCGACGCGGGCACCGGCGAGCGCCGCCCCTACTACGACGCGGGCCCGGCCTACGGCCCCTGGGCCGGCGGGTACTTCGGCGGCGGCATGCTCCCCGGCCTCCTCGTCGGCACGATGCTCGGCTCGATGATGGCGAGTCCCGCCTACGCGGCCGACTACGGCTCCGGTTACGGCGACTTCGACCCGGCCGCGGGCGGCGACTACTCAGGATCCGACTTCTCCTCCGGCGACTTCGGGGACTTCGGAGGCGGCGGCGACTTCGGGGGCGGTGGCGACTTCGGCGGGGGCGGCGACTTCGGCGGCGGTTTCTGAACCGACGGACCGCGCGCCCGCCTTCGGGATCTGTGACCCCGGCCCGTACATCCACCGCGACAGCGCCACCCGCGCCCGCACGGTCCGCGGCACCCGGCGGCGCACCCCGTGCTCGTCCTCGGCCGGGGGCGGCTCCAGCGGGGCGGGCTGTTCGTGGTGGGTCAGGCGGAAGCGCTCGGCCCGGGGGAGCGGCTCGTGGAGTTCGACGTACTCGCCGTGCGGGAGGCGCCGGACGCGGCCGGTCTCGCGGCCGTGCTCGACCTTCTCGCGGTCGCGGAGCTGGAGCCCCAGGCAGATCCGCTTGGTGACGACGAACGCGAGCACCGGGCCGGCGAGCAGGAGAACGCGCGCGGTCCAGGTGATGGCGTTCACCGAGAGATGGAAGTGCGTGGCCCACAGGTCGTTGCCGCCGGCCGCGAGCGCCACCAGGAAGCCGGTCAGCCAGGCCACGCCCAGCCCCGTGCGGACCGGGCGGTTGCGGGGCCGGTCCAGGAGGTGGTGCTCGCGCCGGTCCCCGGTGATCCACGACTCGAGGAACGGATAGACGCCGATCAGGATCAGCCACAGAGGGAAGGCGACCAACGGGATCAGGACGCCCAGGACCAGCGTGTGGCCGCCGACCGTGATCTCCCAGCCGGGCATCACCCGGACCAGACCCTCCGCGAACCCCAGGTACCAGTCGGGCTGCGCGCCCGTGGACACCTGGTCGGGGCGGTACGGGCCGTACACCCAGACCGGGTTGACCGACGCGACCGCCGCGATCAGCGCCACGACGCCGAACACGAGGAAGAAGAAGCCGCCCGCCTTCGCGACGTACACGGGGAAGAACGGCTGGCCCACGACGTTCTGTTCGGTCTTTCCGGGGCCCGCGAACTGGGTGTGCTTGTGGTAGAAGACCAGGATCAGATGGAGGACGACGAGCGCCGCCATGACGCCGGGCAGCAGCAGGACGTGGATCGAGTAGAAGCGGGCCACGATGTCGTGCCCGGGGAACTCGCCGCCGAAGAGGAAGAACGACAGGTACGTGCCGACGACCGGCACGGACAGCGTCATCCCCTCGACGAGCCGCATCCCCGCCCCGGACAGCAGGTCGTCCGGCAGCGAGTAGCCGAGCAGCCCCTCGAACAGCGCGAGGAACAGCAGCAGCCAGCCGAACACCCAGTTGACCTCGCGCGGCTTGCGGAACGAGCCCGTGAAGAAGTGCCGCATCATGTGCACGAACATCGCCGCGACGAAGATCAGCGCCGCCCAGTGGTGGATCTGCCGGATCAGCAGTCCGCCGCGCACGTCGAAACTGATGTCCAGGGTGGAGGAGTACGCCTCCGACATCCGGATGCCGTTCAGCGGCACGTAACTGCCGTGGTACTCCACCTCGTTCATCGACGGATGGAAGAAGAGGGTCAGATAGACGCCGGTGAGGATCAGGACGACGAAGGTGTAGAGACAGATCTCGCCCAGGATGAAGGACCAGTGGTCGGGAAACACCTTGCGCAGGTACTTCCGCCCGAGGCCGTACACCCCGAGCCTGCCGTCCGCCCAGTCGGCGATCCGCTCGCCCGCCCGCGCGTCCCGAGCGGTGCTCCTCGCCGTGCCCCCCGCGGTGCTGCCTGTCGTGCTCCCCGTAGTGCTCTCCGTCATGAAGCGCGCCTCCCGTGAGTGCTCACTACGGGGACCGGCGGCGGCCCCCGATTCGTGACATCACGGCGCGCTGTGTGACCCAGTTCACATGGCGGGCCGCCAGGTGTAGCGGACGTCGGGCTCCCGCTCCTCGTTGCGCTCGCCGTCCGTCCACTCGGCGGCGACGAAGCCGTGGGACTCGTAGAAGCCCCGGGCCCGCGCGTTCACCTGGAACGTCCACAGGTCGAGCCCGCCCGGGCGCCGCTCCTTGGCCAGGGCGAGCAGCCGCCCGCCGAGTCCGCGCCCCTGCCGGTCCGGGTCCACGTACAGCTGGTCGAGCTCGCCGCCGTCGAGCACCATCAGGCCCGCCACCGCGCCGCCCTCCTCGACCGCCACCCACGTCTCGTGGCGCGGTACGACGACGTGCGTGAACCAGCCGCGCACCCCGTCGTCGTCGTGCGCACGGCGCACGGTCGGCAGCGCGGCCGCGAAGGAGCGCAGCCACACCTCGGCCGCGGGGAGCGCGTCGGCCGGTTCGGCGCGGCGCAGGGTCGTGGTCTCGGGGTGCAAGCGGGTCCTCCAGGTGGACGTGCGGGTTCAGCTGCGGTTCAGGGTGCGGGTCACGCCCGCGACGACGGCCGTGGTCAGGATCCAGCCGATCGCGATCATCGCGTACGCCAGGTTCTGCACCCAGGGCAGGTCCCAGTGCCACATGTCCCGCTGGCCGAGCCCGCCGACCGGGACCAGCAGGTCGAGGGCGTACGCGACGGGGTGGAACGGCGGCCCCTCGCCCTGCTTGTTCGGCACGGGCGTGTGCGCGCGGAACACGAGCGAGCCGAGCAGCGTGAGCAGGACCAGCCAGATTCCGGCCAGCCAGGGGCGGTAGCCGTAGCCGACCGTGGCGTCGAGCAGCCCGCCCCAGATCCGGCCCGCGGGCCCCAGCGTCGCGCGCCGCCGCCGCTCCCGCACGAGCAGCACCCGGCGAGCCTCGTCCTCGTGGCCCAACCTCCGGTAGTGGGCGGCGAGTTGCTCGTACGGCTGCGGGACGTACTCCGGCTGGAGGTGCAGCCAGGTCAGGCGGTTGGCGCAGTCCTCGCGCTGGGTGGACGCCGTCGACTCCAGCCAGTCGTACGTGAGTCCGTCCAGGTACAGCGGGCCGAGCCAGGTGCGGGGGCGGTCCTGGAGCCGGGTCGCCCGTGCGTTGCGCAGGTTCACGGCGCCGGCCGCCGGGCGGGCCATGCGCAGGTCGAGCGCTTCCATCTGGGCGCCGACGCACATCAACGACGCGCCCACGCCGAGGAGTTCGGCCTCGTGGAACGAGAGCAGGTCGTCGATCCGCGCCCCGCGCAGCCGGATCCGCCCGTCGGCCCGGAACCCCTGGTTCATGCGGACCGTCGAGGCCCGCAGCGAGTCCCCGAGGAACGCGATCCCGTCCGGCTCCGGCATCACGATCCGCGCCCCGTGCATCCACAGGCCGCCGGGGATCTCGGCGCCCGGCAGCGCGATCCGCCCGTGCGCGAGGAAGCCGTCCTCGCAGAACACCCCGCCCTGCATCACCAGTCCGCCCCCGTTCAGGGCGAGCCCCTCCGGCGACACGAGGTGCGCGCGGTCGAGCCGCAGTCCGCCCGCGATGTGCGCGTGCACGAGGTTCACGGCCCCGCGCCGGTCGCCGCCGCTGATCGTGGAGCCGCGCAGGTCGAGCCGGCCGGCTATCTGGGCCGTCGGAGCGTGAAAGCGCGGAAGCGTGCACTCCGTGACCGTGAACGCGAGGGTGGCGGCGCCCTCCAGTGTCACCGGGCCGTCGAAGCGGCACCCCTCGAAGCGGACGAGCCGCCTGATCTCCGCGCCGTCCAGCGCCAGGGCGCCCTCGACGCGGGCGCCGCTGAGTATGTAGGGCTCGGATCCCGCCTCCGGATCGAGGACGGCCCGGCGCACCTCGGCGGCGGTGACGATCGGTTCAGACACGGGCCGCAGCATCCCATGCCGCGCCCCGCCGCACCCCGCACTGGCGCGAACACCACCCCGGTATCTGTCCCTCCGCCCCGACTTCCCGCCCCTCTTCGCGACAAGTCGGGCTCCGTCGCGAAACGATCAGGTCATCTCTCCGGAACGATCGCGTTGGGTGCATGAACGCTCACGGACTGGCAATGATGGTCGTGGCGTTCACACGCTGCACACCAATCACATCCGTTACACACACGAACGAGATGGAGGAACGGTCGATGGAGAAGAAGACAGAGATCGCGAAGAAGGGCTACGTCGCTCCGGCGATGGTCAAGCAGGGCGACTTCACCAAGGTGACCGCCGGCTACTTCGTAGGCCCGCTCAAGGAGTTCTGGTCCCGCCGCCTCGTCTGACGATCCGTCCGACGCGCCGTGTGACAGCACGCTCACGACCGACCAGGACCGCCGAGGAAAGGTGACGATGCAGCCCGCCCGCCCCGAACAGCCGCCCCACCTGCGCGACTGCTTCGCCGTTCTCCCGGACACTCCCGAGGGACAGGCGACGGCCGGGCGGCCGGCCGCGTCCGGCGCGGCCTTCGACACCGCTTTCGTCACCGCTTCCGGCGAACAGCACTCCCTGCCGGTCGACGAGGACGGCACACCCGGGCAGGTGTTCCGCCATCCGTCGGGACGCCCCTGGGTGATCGTCCGCTCCCGCCTGCGCCGCGTCAGCGACGCACAGCGAGGAGCGGACGCCGTCGTCGTCATCGGCCCCGCTCCCGTCCCGGACCTGGCGCGGGACCTGGCCGCCGCCCGGGACAACGCGGGGCTCCACCACCGCCTCGCCCGACGCCTGCCCGGCGTGCACCACGTCATCTCCCGCATGGGGGGCGAGACATGGGTGCGCGGCACCGCGTCGGGGCTGCGCCGGGTGTACGCCACCGACGGGCCGTTCCCGCTCGCCTCCGACCGGCCCGCCGTGCTCGCCCACCTCACCGGCGCCGCGCTCGACGACACCGCGCTCGCCCTGCGCCTCCTCGACTTCCTGCCCCACCCGCTCAGCGGCCGGCCCCTCTGGCGCGGCCTCACCGAGACCGACCCCGCGCACGCCCTCGTACTGCGCGCCGACGGGACCCGCGCCACCCGGCGCTGGTGGCACGCGCCGGAAGCCGAACTGCCCATGGCCGAAGGGGCCGCGCGCCTCGGCGACGCGCTCGACCGCTCCGTACGCGCCCATGTGTCCGGCCGCGCCCGGGTCAGCTGCGAACTCTCCGGCGGCTTCGACTCCACCTCCCTCGCCTTCCTCACCCGGCGCGCGGGACCGGCCGACCTGTCCCTGCTGACCGTCGCCTCCCGCGAGAGCCACGCCGAGGACGAGACCTGGGCCCTGCGCGCCGCCGAACTCGCCCGCGCCGAGCGCCCCGCCGGCCTCTCCCACGAGATCGTGCCCGGCGACGAGGTACCCCTCTTCTACGCGGGGGTGAGCGAGATCCTGGCCGCCCCCGCCGACCTCCCCGGGGACGAACCGCAGCCCGGCGCCTCCGGGCGGGCCCGGGTCCGGATGCTGCTCGGGCTCGCCGCGGCCCGCGGCTCCGAGTGCCACATCACGGGGTACGGCGGCGACGAACTGTTCATGGCGCTGCCCAGCGTCGCCGGGGACCTGCTGCCCCGGCACCCGCTGGCCGCCTGGAACCGGATCGGCGCCGTGCGCCACCAGCTGGGCTGGCCGCTCGCCGCGACCGCCCGCGCCCTTGTCGGCCGCGGCTCCTTCCGCGCCTGGCTCGCCGACGCCGTCACCGACGAGGCCCTGCCCACCTCCCGCACGCCCCAGCTCTCCTGGAGCGTGCGCCAGTCGCTGCCGCCCTGGCTGACCGCCGACGCCCGGGACCTCGTCCGCGAGGCCTTCCGCGCGGCCGCCGCCGACGCCGAACCCCTCGCCCCGCGCCCCGGCCGCCACCTCGACCTCGACACCCTCCGCATGGGGGCACGGCACTTCCAGGCCATGGAGGAGTACGGGCTCGGCCTCGGGCTGCCCGTCGCCGCGCCGATGTACGCCGACCACGTCATCGAGGCCACCCTCGCCGTACGTCTCACCGACCGGATCGACCCCGCGCGCTACAAGCCGCTGCTCGCCGAGGCCGTGCGCGGGATCGTGCCCGCGCCGCTGCTCGAGCGCACCACCAAGGACCACATGGGCAGCGACACGGTCCAGGGCCTGGTCCGGCACGCCGCCGAGCTCCGCCGGCTGTGGGAGCCCGGCACCTCGCGGCTCGCCGCGCTCGGCCTCGTCGACCCGGCCCGGCTCGATGCGCTCGCCGCCGACCCGTACTCGCCGCTGCACACCCGGTACTCGATCGACTCGACGGTCGCCTGCGAGATGTGGCTGCGCGCGACCGGCACCCCCGCCGCACACAGAGAGGCGCTCACCCCGTGAAGCTCAGAGACGGCATCTCGGTCACCACGACCGACTTCGGGGGCGTGGTCCTCGACCAACGCTCCGGCACGTACTGGCAGTTGAACGAGTCCGGGACACTCGTCGTCAGCGCGCTCGCCGAAGGGCTCGGGGCGCCGGAGGTCGTCGACCGGCTGATCGCGGAGTTCGACGTCGAGCGGGAGCGGGCCGAGGCGGACGTCGCCGCGCTGGCCTGGCAGCTCGTCGACGCGCGGATGGCGACACCGTGAGCACCGAGATGACGATGCCCGGGGGCGCCGCGCGGGGGCTGCGGACCCGGGCCGTCGTCGGCGTGGCCCTGCTCGTGGCCCGGCTGCGGCCCGACCGGCTGCGCCGCGTCCTCACGTTCCTGAGCCGGGGCGCACGTCCCGCGCCCCACGCCACGGCGCTGGCCGCGTACGCGTCCGTCGTCGCGACGAGCCGACGATGCGCGGGATGGTACGGGTGCCTGCCACGCTCCGTCGCCGTCGCCCTCCTGTGCCGCCTGTCGGGGACGTGGCCCGTCTGGCACGCGGGCGTCCGCGCGGCCCCGCCCTTCGCTCCGCACGCCTGGATCGAGGCCGAGGCCCAACTCGTCGGCGAGGCCGCGACCTTGGACGAGTACCGCCCCCTGATGACGGTGGGCCGGAGCCCTCGCTGACCCCAGGGGCTCCGCCCCGGCCCCCGCTCCTCAAGCGCCGGAGGGGCTTGATTTTCCCGTCCCGCCGCCGTCGCCCTGGGGCGCACGAAGTGCGCCTTCAGGGGCGCGGGGAACTGCGCGACCAGCCACGACGCACGCGTCACTCACCCACAAACCGGACGACCCACGGCGCGAGGAGATCGAAGAACGTGCCCGCACAACCCAGCCGCCTCCTCGCCTACGCCCGCCCCCACCTCCGCCCGCTCCTGACCGGAGGTCTCCTCGCCCTGACCGGCGACGCCGCGGGACTGGCCATCCCCCTGACGGCCAAATACGCCGTACAGGCCTTCGCGGAGAACAGATCGGCCGCCCCCGCCCTGCTCCTGCTCACCCTGATCGTCGCGGTCGGCGCCGTGCTGACCGCGACCGGCACGTACCTGATGGCCCGGACCGGCGAGAGCGTCGTACTCGGAGCGAGAGAGCGCCTGGTCGGCCGGATGCTCAGGCTCAAGGTCGCGGCCGTCGACCGCCTGACCCCCGGCGACCTCCTCACCCGGGCCACCAGTGACACGACCCTGCTGCGCACCGTTCTGTCCCGCAGCCTCGTCGAGTCCGCGACCGGCGCCCTCACCCTCGTCGGCACCGTGATCTTCATGGGCGTCATGGACCTGGTGCTGCTCGGCGTGACCCTGCTCGTGCTCAGCCTGATCGCGGCCGCGCTCGCGCTGCTGATGCCGCGCATCCGCCGGGCCCAGACCCAGGCGCAGGAGGCGGTGGGGGAGATGGGCTCGGCGCTCGACCGGGCCCTGCAGTCGTTCCGCACGGTGAAGGCGAACGGCGCGGAGGAGCGCGAGGAGGCGGCGGTCGCCGGGGCGGCGGGACGCGCGTACGCCAAGGGGCTGACCGTGGCGCGCTGGACCTCGGTGTCGGACGTGTCGACGCTGATGTCGGTGCAGCTCGCGTTCCTGTGCGTGATCGGCGTCGGCGGCGCCCGCGTCGCGTCCGGCGCGCTCGACCTGCCGGCCCTGATCGCGTTCCTGCTGTACCTGTTCTATCTCGTGGGCCCGCTCGGTCGGTTGACGGAGGGCTGGGTCGGCCTGAACAGCGGCCTGGCGGCGCTCGGCCGCATCGCGGAGATCGAGGACCTGCCGGGCGAGACGACGACCGGCACCCACCGCGCGACGCACGCGGCCGTCAAGGCGCGCACCCGGCGCAAGGCGAAGCGGAAGGCCCGCGTCCCGCTGGACGTCACCTTCAAGAACGTGACGTTCGCCTACGAGGAGGACCGCGCCCCCGCCCACGACGGCATCACCTTCCACGCCCCGGCCGGCGGCCTCACGGCCCTGGTCGGCCCGTCGGGCGCGGGCAAGTCCACGGTGTTCGCGCTCCTGGAACGGTTCTACGACCACGAGGAGGGGACCCTCACGGTCGGCGGCCGCGACATCCGGGACTGGCCGCTCGGCACTCTGCGCGGCGCGCTCGGCTACGTGGAGCAGGACGCTCCCGTCCTCGCCGGCACCCTGCGCGACAATCTCCGCTACGCGGCCCAGGACGCGACGGAGGAAGAACTGGCGGACGCCGTACGGCGCACCCGCCTCGGCGATCTCGTGGCCCGGCTCCCGGACGGCCTGGACACACCGGTGGGCCACCGGGGCGTGCTGCTCTCCGGCGGCGAACGTCAGCGCGTGGCGATCGCGCGGGCCCTGCTGCGCCGTCCCCGGCTGCTGCTGCTCGACGAGGCGACCGCGAACCTGGACGCGGTCAACGAGCAGTATCTGCGGGAGGTCGTGCGCGACCTCGCCCCGGACACGACGGTCCTGGTGATCGCGCACCGGCTGTCCACGGTCGTGGACGCGGACCGCATCGTCGTGCTGGACGGCGGCCGGGTGCGGGCCCAGGGGACCCATGCCGAACTGGTCGAAAAAGACGCGCTGTACGGCGAGTTGGCGGCCACGCAACTCGTGGCCGCCTCAACTCACTGAAGCCGCAGGGCTCAGGCGTTCTTGATCGCGGAGATGTCGAAGTTCAACTTGATCTTGTCGGAGACGAGGACGCCACCGGTCTCCAGCGCCGCGTTCCAGGTGAGGCCCCACTCGGAGCGCAGGATCGTGGCCTTGCCCTCGAAACCGATGCGCTCGTTGCCGAACGGGTCCTTCGCCGAACCGTTGTACTCGAGGTCGATCGTGAGCGACTTGGTGGTGCCGAGGAGGGAGAGGTCACCGGTGATGCGGTAGTCGTCGCCGCCCAGGGACTCGGCGGAGGTCGAGCGGAACGTCATCGTCGGGAACTCGTCCGTCTTGAAGAAGTCGGAGCTCTTCAGGTGACCGTCACGGTCGGCGTTGCCGGTCTCGATGCTCTCCATCTGCACGTCGAAGGAGGCCGTGGACTTGGACGGGTCCGAACCGTCCAGGTGGAGCGAGCCCGTGAAGTCGGTGAAGCTGCCCTTCACGTTCGTCACCATGGCGTGGCGCGCGACGAAGCCCAGCGTGGTGTGGGACGGGTCGACCGTGTAGTCGCCGGTCAGCGCGGCGAGGTCCGGGCCGGCCGAGGTGGCGACGGCGGCGGGGGTGGTCTCGTTCTTGCGGCCGAAGATGCCCATGACGTGCTCCTTGGGGACGGGGTGGCACGGTGGTGCCGGAGTGGTTGTTGAAGATTTAACTTTCAACCTGCCTCGACTGTAGCGCGATTAAGTTCAACTTTCAACAGTGGGTGAAACGCATCCCTCCGATTACACCGCGTGAGGCTCCGGCGCGCGCGCCCGGACGCGCGTAGAACCCGGCATCGGCCGCCCGGCTTGGACTTACGGGAGCCAGTTGTTGGACTGCGGGCCCGCCCGGCGGCCCGCGCCGTTGACCCGCCTCCCGGTGCGCGGATACCCAGGGCGTCATGTCCCGAAGATCTCGCGCCACCCACGCCCTGGTCCTGGCGGCGGCCCTGAGCATCGCGCTCGGTTCGCCGGCCCTGGCCGCCGAGCCGCCGGACCCCGCCCCCTCCGGCCTCGTCCTCGCCTCCTCGCAGCTGCGGGTCACCGTGGCCGAGGACTTTCCCCGCGTCCTGTCCTACGAGAACGTGGCCGACGGCTCCCGGCTGCTCGGCAGCACCCGTGCCGTCACCGAGGTCACCCTCAACGGCAAGGCCTACCCGGTCCGCCTCGCAGGCGCCCCGAAGGTGCAGGGCGCGAGCGCCGCGTACACCCTGGACTTCCCCGACCTGCCGGGCGTACAGCTCGACGCCACCCTCGCCGTCACCGGCCGGGCCACGACCTTCAAGGTCACCGCCGTGCGTGACACGGACGCCTTCCGCGTCGGCACCATCGACATCCCCGGCCACGACCTCGTCTCCGTCGGCAGCACCGACGGCGGGGCCGCGACCGCCTTCACCAAGCTGGACCCCGACTCGACCCGCACCGCCGACGTCTTCGGCAAGGTCGGCGCCGACACCCCGGCCGAGACCGCCGCCTCCGGCGCCTCGTACGCCCTCGTCAACACGGGCAAGCTGGCCGCCGCCGTCGAGTCGAACTCGACGTACGACAAGCCGAGCGGCGCCACGGGCGGCGACGACGCCCGCTTCTGGCACCAGGCCCGCAAGGAGAGCGACGGCTCGACCCGCGTCGGCGTCTGGTCCGGGCAGTGGACCTACCGCGGGGCCGGCGCCCCGGCCCCCGCCACCGGCGCGGACCTGCCCTGGGCGAAGGTCGTCGTCACCCCCGACGCCAACGGCGACGGCACGGTCGACTGGCAGGACGGCGCCGTCGCCTTCCGCGCCATCGGCATCGCGCCCAAGGGCGGCGAGCAGACCGCCGACCGCGTCATCACCCACATCCCGTTCAACTTCGCGAGCCAGGCCCAGCACCCGTTCCTGCGCACGCTCGACGACGTCAAGCGGATCGGGCTCGCGACCGACGACCTCGGCCAGTTCGCGATGCTCAAGGGCTACCAGTCCGAGGGCCACGACTCCGCGCACCCCGACTACGGCGGCAACACCAACAAGCGCGCGGGCGGCCTCAAGGACCTCAACACGCTGCTCAAGGCCGGCAAGAAGTACGGCGCCGAGTTCGGCGTCCACGTCAACGCCACCGAGGCGTACCCGGTCGCCAAGCACTTCGGCGACCAGCTGATCGACCCCAAGAAGCCCGGCTGGAACTGGCTCGACCAGAGCTACTACATCGACCAGCGCCGCGACATCAACAGCGGCGACCTCGCTGCCCGCTTCAAGCAACTGCGCGACGAGACGGACAGGAACCTCACCACGATCTACGTCGACGTGTACTACACGCACGGCTGGATCGCGGAGAAGACCGCCGACGCCATCAACGGGCAGGGCTGGAACCTCGCCACCGAGTGGGCCGACAAGTTCGAGCGGCAGTCCGTCTGGTCCCACTGGGCCAACGACCTCGACTACGGCGGCGCCACCAACAAGGGCCTCAACTCGAAGATCATCCGGTTCATCCGCAACGGCGAGAAGGACGTCTGGAACAACGACCCGGTGCTCGGCCAGAGCGCCCTGGTCGACTTCGAGGGCTGGACCGGCGAGAACGACTGGAACGACTTCTACGCCAACGTCTGGCAGCGCGACCTGCCCGCCAAGTTCCTCCAGCACCAGAAGATCACCCGCTGGGACGGGAACGACATCACCTTCACCGGCGGTCTGCGCGGCACCGTCGAGGACGGCCGGCGCACCTTCTACGACCACGGCCGCAAGGTCCTCGACGGGGACCGCTACCTGCTGCCCTGGGCTGCCAAGGACGGCGGCACGAAGCTGTACCACTACAGCAAGCAGGGCGGCACCAGCACCTGGACCGTGCCCCGCGGCAGCTACACCGTCCACAAGCTCACCGACAACGGCCGCGTGAAGACCGGCACCGTCCGCACCGACGCCGACGGCAAGATCACGCTCAAGGCCGAGGCCGGACAGCCGTACGTCCTCTACCCGGCCGACGACACCCCCGCGGCCGGCGACCCCGCCTGGGGCGAGGGCACCGGACTGAAGGACCCCGGCTTCAACGACGCGAAGCTCACCGGCTGGGACAAGGACGGCACCGTCGCCCGCGACACCGACGACCACGGCCGCAACAGCGCCCGGCTCGGCGGCAAGGCCGAGGCCGCCGTCGCCCAGCGCCTGACCGGACTCGAGGGAGGCAAGCGCTACACCGCCTCCGCCTGGGTCGAGGTCGCCCCCGGCGCGACCCGGCACACCACGCTCGCCGTCGCGGGCGAGTCCGCGTCCGTGGACCGCTCCACGCTGCCGAACACCATGGCGGCCAGCGACTGGAGCGGCACGAACATGCAGCGGGTGAAGGTCGACTTCACGGCGCCCGCGAGCGGTTCGGCCGTTCTGAAGATCACGGCCGCGGCCGACGCGCAGGGCACCACGGTCCGCGCCGACGACGTCCGCGTCGTCCGCAACGCGCCCGCCGCGCAGGCCGGCACCGTCGTCCACGAGGACTTCGAGGACGTCGACCAGGGCTGGGGCCCCTTCGACAAGGGCGACGCGGGCGGCACCACCGACCCGCGCACCCACATCGCCCAGAAGCACGCCCCGTACACCCAGGCCGGCTGGAACGGGAAGCTCGTCGACGACGTCATCGAGGGCGGCGAGTCCCTCAAGTCCCACGAGGAGAACGACGGCGTCGTCTACCGCACCTCCCCGGCGTCCGTCCCCCTGAAGGACGGCCACACCTACAAGGTCGACTTCGCCTACCAGTCCAGCCACGCCGACGCCTACCGGTGGGTCAGCGGCTACGACCGCGGCGAGGACGCCGTCGAGACCGCCGCCGTCCCGATCGGACAGCAGCGCACCACCGGACGCTTCAGCACCACCGTCACCGCGGGCTGCGGCGACACCTGGACCGGCCTGCGCAAGCTCTCCTCGGCCCCCGACGGCGCCGACTTCGTCCTCGACGACTTCACCGTGACCGACCTCGGCCCGGCGAAGGAGAAGGCCGCCTGCGCCACGCTCGACCTCACGGCGGGCGAGACCCTGGAGCCCGGACAGCCCAACAAGGTCACCGCCACGTTCACCAACTACGAGGCCGAGCAGATCAAGGACGCCACCGTCACCCTCGGCCTGCCCGAGGGCTGGAAGGCCGAGCCCACCGGGCCCGTCGCCCTCGACCCGGTGGCCCCCGGCGCGAAGACCACCGCCACCTGGCAGGTCACCCCGCCCGCGGACGCCCCGTACGAGCCCCACCGGCTCACCGCGCAGGCCGCCTACCAGGTCGCCGGCACCGGCCGCACGCTCGACGCGGTCGCCTCCGTGCGGACCCTGCCGCCGCCGCCCACCACGGACACGTACGCCAGCGACCTCGACTGGACCAGTGCCGAGAACGGCTGGGGCCCGGTCGAGAAGGACCTGTCCAACGGTGAGCAGGGCCAGGGCGACGGCACCCCGCTCAAGATCGGCGGGGTCACCTACGCGAAGGGGCTCGGCACGCACGCCCCCGCCAAGGTCCGCTACTACCTCGGCGGGCAGTGCACCTCCCTCACCGCGCAGGTCGGCGTCGACGACGTGCAGACCACCCGCGGCACCGTGCAGTTCTCCGTCCTGGCCGACGGTGCGGAGAAGGTGAAGTCGCCCGTCCTCAAGGCGAGCGACACCGCCTGGTCGCTCACCGCCGACGTCAGCGGCGCCAAGTACGTCGACCTCGTCGTCGGGGACGGCGGCGACGGCAACGGCAACGACCACGCCGACTGGGGCGAGGCCCGCTTCCACTGCGGAAGCTGAGTCCTCCCGGCGCCAGGCGAGAGGGATGGGGAGCGGACGGTGGGCCTCTAGCGGCCCACCGTCCGCTCCTCGCCGTTCGGACCCGGAGCCGGCTTGAGATCCACCTGCACCCGGTGCACCGCGTCATGGCTCACGCCGCCGCCGAGCCGCGCCTCCACCACCCCGAGCTTCAGGGCCGCGCCCGCGTCCCCGGCCCGGTGGAACTGCACGGAGAACTCCACGCTCACCTGCCCCACCGTGAACTTCCAGTCGCTGCCCGCACCCTCCCGCTGCGCCTGCGCGAGCTCCTTGCGCAGCGCCGCGATCGCCTGCGCGAGACCGATCGGCTCCGGCTGATCACTCATCAAGTTCCCTTTTCTGTACGGCACTTGGCTGATGAAGGCGTGTCGCGAGTCTAGTGCGGGCGCCCTCTGGTGCGTAGCGTGAAGACGATGGCTGAGTTGGCTGCGGACTGGCGGGTGCGCCTGCGGTCGGGGGACGCGGCGGGCGCCGTACTGGGCGCCGGGGTCCTCGTCGACGCGCGCACCGTGCTCACCTGCGCCCACGTCGTCACCCACCCGGGCGTGGCGATCTGGGCTGAGTTCCCCGAGAACCCCGCCGTGCCCCCCGTCGCCGCCCGCGTCCTGGACGACGGCTGGGTGGACGACCGGCACGCCGACCCCAGCCGCGACCTCGCCGTACTGCGCCTGGACAGCCCGCGCCCCGAGGCCCGGCCCGCCCGGCTGTCCACCACGATCCCCGCCGGGCTCCCGGTCCGGGCCACCGGCTACGCCGAGCGCTTCGACGACGGCATGACCCTCACCGGCAGCGTCGCCGGACTGCGCGGCGCCCTCGTCCAGATCGACGCCCGGCACCGCCGGGAGGTCGTCCGCAGGGGATTCAGCGGCGCCGGCGCCTGGACGCCGTCCCCGGACGGCGAACCCGTCGTCGTCGGCCTGATCGTCAGCTGGCGCGGCGACCTCGACGAGCCACTCCCCGAGGACAACATCCTCGCGTTCTCCTACCTCATCCCGGTCACCCGCATCGCCGAACTCGCCGCCCCCGTACGGGAACTGGCCGCGCCCGACGCCTGGGACCCCGCCTTCGACCGGCGCACCCGCGCCTGGCTGGGCGACCCCGGCGCCGCCCCCGTCAAGATCAGCGTCGTCGCCCGGGGCGGCGGCCGCGCCCGCACCCTGCACCACCTCGAACACCTCGCCGACCTCGTGCACCGGCCCGCCGAGGCCTCCCGCGAGCGGCTCGTCGAGCGGCTGCTCGGCCGCGCCCTCACCTTCGCCCCGGGACAGTGGCCCGCCACCCGCGCCTGGCTGCTCGGCGACGGCCCCCGCCCCGCCGCCCCGCCCGAAGGGCACGCCCGGGTCCTGCTCGTGGACGCCGTCGACGAGGCCCACGACCCCGCCCGGCTCGCCCTGCTGCTCGGCCGGCTCGCCGAGTCCGGACTGCGGCTCCTCCTCGTCTTCCGCGGCAGCGAGGCCCCGGGCTGGCCCGAGACCCGCGACCACGTCCTCGAACCCGCCCTCCTCACCCACGCCGACCGCCTCCTGGCCCGGGCCGAGGAGAAAGAGGCCCGGCTCACCCGGGAGACCGGCGTCGTGGAAGCGGGCTCGCTCGAACACCAACCCGGCCCCGTCGACGCCCTCGCCCTGCGCCGCCGCTCCCTCACCACGCTCACCGACCCCGGCACCCGCCTGGCCGCCCTGCGCACCCTGCTCGACGACCTCCACACCGCCTACCCGGGAGGCCCCGCATGAGTCCGCGTCCGTGTCCGCACCGGCGGCTCACCGGGGCCGGGTGTCCCGGGGTCGTGGGGAGCACCGGGTTCTGCGGTCACTGCGGGCGCCGCCCCGACGCGCCCGCGCTGCCCTCCCTGGGCGAGGCGCCGTACGGACCCGACGTCCTGCTCCGGCTGCCCGAGCGGAGCCCGCGCACGCCCGAGGAGCGGCTCGCCGACGGCGCCCACATCGCCGAACAGGCCCAGCGCTGCCGCGCCCCCGACTGCGGCGCCACCATCCCCGTACTCGAGGGACGGCCCGACCGGCAGTACTGCCCGGAGTGCGGCACCCCGCAGGCCATGCGGCCCGAGTTCGGCGCGGGCGACACCGTCGGCGGGCAGTACCTGATCAAAGGGCCCGTCGCACGCGGCGGCCAGGGCTGGGTGTACCTCGCCGAGGACACCCACCTCGACGACCTCGTCGCCGTCAAGACCCTCCGCGACCGCTACGGCCAGGACAGCGCCGCCCTCGCCGACCTCGAACGCCGCACCCTCATCGCCACCCGGCACCCGAACATCGTGCAGATCCGCGACTTCCTGCCGTCCGAGGAACTCACCGGCGGCCACATCGTCATGGAGGACGTCGGCGACCACACCCTGCAGTCCGTCGTCGACGCCGTCCGCCGGGGCCGCGAGAGCCTCGACATCGAACACGTCGCCGCCTACGGCATCCAGCTCCTCGGCGCCCTCGCCCACCTGCACGACCGGGACAGCTTCTACGGCGACATGAAGCCGTCGAACGTCGTCCACGTCGGCGACCGCGTCAAGGTCATCGACCTCGGCGGCGTCCGCGAGGCCGGCCGCACCGAACCGGCCCTGCACGTCACCCCCGGCTTCCACGCCCCCGAGCTCGGCGGCGAACTCACCCTCGCCAACGACCTCCACACCGTCGGCGTGACCCTGCGCGTCCTCGCCGCGTACGCCGTCCGCGACGACGTCCCCGGACTCGGCGCCGCCTCCTTCGACGCCGTCGTCGCCCGCGCCACCCGGACCCCCGCCGAGGGCACCCGGTTCCGTGACGCCGGCGAGATGGCCGACCAACTGCGCGGCGCGCTGCGGGAGATCAGAGCCCTGCGCGGCAAACCCGCCACCCCCGAGCCGTCCGTCGCCTTCGACCCCTCGCCCGAGTGGCTCGGCGAACGGCTCGGCGACGTGCCCACCACCGAGACCCTCGCCCGCCGCGGCCCCGGCCGCCCCCGGCGCGGAACGCCGCCCCGGCTCCACCCGCTCGACCCCGGCCGGCCCACCCCCGTCGAGATCGCGCGCCGCCTCCCCGTGCCCAAACGGTTCGTCGACGACAAACGCACCCCGAACTTCGGCGTCAGCGGCGGCTACGCCCCCACCACCCGGCTCGGCCAGGACCCCGACAAGGAACGCTCCGCCGAGATCTGCCTGCACAACATCCGCGTGGCCCTCGGCACCGGCCCCGCCCCCGACCTCACGGGCGCCGAGGCCGACCTGGCCGAGGCCGAGGCGATCCCGGGCCCCGAGGACGTACGGCGCTGGCGCCTCGAATGGCACCGCGGCCTCATCGCCCTCGCCCGCTTCGGCACCGACGGCCGGCCCGCCGACCTCGAACGGGCCCGCGCCTCCTTCGCACGGGTCCGCGCCGACCTCCCCGGCGACTACGCGCCCGAACTCGCCCTCGCCTACGTCCACGAATGCGCCGCCCACACCGACGGCCCCGGCGCGGCCGCCTCCAGAGCCACCGCCCGCGACCTCTTCCACAGCGTCCACCTGCGCAACCCCGCGCACTGCGGCGCCGCCCTCGGCCTGGCCCGGCTCGCCCTGGACGCTCGCGACCGCGACGGCGCCCTCACCGCCCTGGGCCGCGTCCCGCCCGGCACCCGGGGCCGCGCCCTCGCCCGGCGCGCCGCCACCCGCATCGGCGCCGCGTGCCTGGGTCCCGAACCCGGCGACCTGCCCGCCCCCGAAGCCGCCGCGGCCGTCCTCGCCGCGCAGGACGCCGACCGCGCCCTCCCGCCCCAGGAACGCGAGCTCCACCTCTCCGCCGGCGACGAACTGCGCCTGCGCATCGAGGTCGCCGAATGGCAACTGGCCGCCCTCCACCTCACCCACGGCGCCACCGGCGACCCCACGGCCCGCACCCTCCTGCGCTCCTGGCGCCGGCCCGCCCCACCCACCCCCGCCCGAGCGGTCCGCGCCCGTCTCGCCGACGACTACCTCGAACTCGCGGCCGACACCCCGGACGAGGACCTCAGCGAATCCCTGGTCGAACACGCCCACGCCATCCGCCCGTCGACCCTCCGATGACTCCGGACGACCCCCGATGACCCCCGATGCCCCGAGGATCCGATGACACCCCCGGCCACGCCAGGACCGGCCCGGACCCCTGCCGACGCACCCGCGCCCGCGGCCCCGTACGACACGACGCTCGTCGTCCGCGTCGACGAACCCGACCTCGTGCCCGACCGCCGCGTCCCCGGCGAACCGGCCACCCTGCGCGCCACCCTCCAGGTCACCGCCTCCGACGGCACCGACGGGGATGCGGCGGACCCCCGTGCCCTCGCGGTGGTCCTGGCCCTCGACCTCGGCCCGGAACACCGGCCCGAGCTGGTGCGGGCGGTGCGGGAGGCGCTGCCCGTGCTGCCGGCCGGGGCGCACTTCGCCGTCCTGGCCGCGGGCCCCGGGCGCTACTACCCCGACGCCGCCGGGACCGACGGCCCCTGGGCCCCGGCCGACCGCGAGCACCGCCGCGCCGCCGTCTTCGCCCTGGGCGCGGCCCCGCTCGCCCCGGCCGCAGGGCCCCGCACCACCGGCTACGACCGCTGGCTCGCCGCCGCCCGCGAGCTGTTCGCCGACTGCGAGCGGCCCCTGCGGCGGCTGCTCCTCGTCACCGACGGATCCGCCACCGACGCCGCCGCCCTCGACCGCGAACTCGACGCGTGCGGCGCCGAGTTCGGCTGCGAGGTGATCGCCGTCGGCGACCGCTGGGACTACCGGCCGCTGGACCGGATCGCCGCCCGGCTGCGCGGCACCGCCGAGGCGGCCGGCCCGGACTTCGCTCGGACCCTGGCCGCCGCCGTACGCCGCGCCTGCCGCCGGGCCGTCCCCGAACTGCCCCTGGAGATCCGCACCCGGCCCGGCGTGGAGCTCGACTCCCTCGTGCAGTTCACCCCCGAACACCGCCGCCTCTACCCGCACCCGGCCCGCCCGCACCACCACCTCTTCGCCGCCCTGCCCTGGGACCCGTCCGGCGCCCCCAGCGAGTTCCTGCTGACCCTGCGCGCCGACGACACCGGCGACGTGCTCGGCGAGGAACTCCAGTTCGCGACCGTCTCGCTCGGCGACCTGCACGCAGCCGTCACCGCCCGCTGGCTCGCCCCGGGCCCGCCACCCGCCCGTACCGCCGCCCACACCCCCGAGGACACCGCGGCCGACAGCCGCCTCCTCGACTCGCGGCACCGCATGCTCGTCGACCTCCAGAAGGGCCTGGAAGCACTGGACGCCGGACGCCGCGCCGACGCCGAGGAGCACTTCGGCCGGGCCGCCGCGGCCGCGCACCGGCGCGGCGAGGACTGGGTGCTCGACGAGATCGGGGAACACGCCCGGATCGTCGACGCCGCCGCCGGCCGCACCGAGGCCCGGCTCCCCGCCGACCCGCACCGCATCGGCGTCACCCTCCTGCACCTGAGCACCCGCTCCGCGGGCCGGGGCCCCCGGCGCCCCCGCCACGACCGCACCACCCCCACGGGCCCCTGCCCCGACCCGGCCTGCGCCGAGCCCGCCGTACCCGGAGCCCGCCACTGCGTGCGCTGCGGAAGGAGACTGACATGAGCGCGATCGGCATCCGGATCGGCGCCGCGGTCCGCGCCCTGCGTGCCCTGAGCACCCGCCGGCTGCTCCAGCGGCACCTGTGGCTGTTCCTCGCCTGCGCGATCACGGGGGTCACCCTGCTCACCGCCGTCGCCGTGCCCGTCCTCGACGCGCGGGCCCGCCAGATGAGCGAAGAGACCGCTCCCTCCGCGCAGGGCGCCGCAGCCGTCCGCCTCGCCGTGCTCCGCGCCGATCAGGACGCCCGCCGCTCCGTCGAACAGCACATCGCCGGGACGGTCGGCATGGGGGAGAGCGCCGAGAGCCAGCTCGCCGCCGCCGACCAGGGCCTGACCCGGTTCGCCGACCACGCGGGCGGGGGAGTCGCCCAGAACGTCACCGCCGTGAACGGCATGCTCGTCAACTACGGCAACACCATCACCGCCGCCACCGTCACCTACCGCGACGACGCGCAGATGCGGACGGAGAAGCTGGCGGCGGCCCGCGCCCTGCTGGCACGCCCCGACACCGGCATCCTCGCCCGGCTGGAACAGATCGCCCGCGACGAACAGCACCGGTCCCGCCGGCTCGCCGAGCCCTCCTTCCCGCTCGTCACCGCCTGGGCCGGAGCCGTCCTCGCACTCGTCGCCGCGGCCGCCCTCGCCTTCAGCGCCGCCCGCGTCGTACGGCGCCGCTGCGGCCGGGTGCTCGCCCCCGCGATGCTCGCCGGCGGCGCGGGAGCCGCCCTCCTCGCCGGGCTCTCCGCGAGCCTCGCCGTGCACACCGCCCTCGCCCTGGCCGCCACCCGCGACGATCTCGCCGCCACCCTGCGCGTCGCCCTCGCCGCGGGCCTCCACGACGACACCGGCGTCCTCGGCAGCGCCCAGAAGACCGTCGCGGGCGCCGGACCGCCCGCCCTCTCCGGCTCCGGCTGGTGGAACGTCGCGTACATCGTCCTCGGCGTCGCCGTCGTCTGCGCCACCGTCGCCGGCCTCCTCGTCCGGCTCGTCCAGGACTACCCGCGCCGCCGCCCCGTCGACTGGACCCGGGCCCGCCGGCTCGGCCGGGCCGCCACCCGCACCCGGGGCCGCCGCCGCGGCCTGGCGCTGGCCGCCGTACTGACCGTGGTGGCGCCCGTCGCCGTTCCCCTGGCCCTGCCCTCCGACCCGGTGGTCACCGTCCTCGGCACCTGGACCGGCCAGGAGGCCCAGCGCTTCCGCACGCTCATGGCGGACCACGGCATCAACGTCGACTACGAGGGCACCCCCGCCCAGCGCGAGGTCCTGCTCGCCCGGGTGCAGGCGGGCGACCCGCCGGACATCGCGATCATGCCCGGCATCGGCGAGCTCGCCGGCTACGGCGACGACAAGGTCCTGAAGCCGCTCGACGAAGCCCTCGAAGGCATCGACCCGCAGCAGGACTACGCGGGCCCCTGGAACCCGGCCGCGGGCAGGGGCGCGGACAAGGGCGCCACGTACTGGTGGCCGGTCAACGCCAACCTGAAGAGCATCGTCTGGCACACCCCGAAGCAGCAGGGCCCCGCCACCGCCCTCAGCTCCTGGTGCCTGGGCCTCGGCGAGGACGGCGCCACCGGCTGGCCCGGCACCGACTGGATCGAGGACCTCGTGCTCCAGCGCGCGGGCCCCGGCCCGTACACGCGGTGGGCCCGCGGCGCCGGCAGCTGGACCGACGAGCACGGACCGGTCCGCGCCGCCTGGCGGCAATGGGCCGCCTTCCTGGCCACCGACCAGAAGCGCGCCGAGAAGGCCCTCACCACCGACTGGCGCGGCCCCGGCGCCCTGAAGAAGGACGGCAAGGCCTTCCGCGAGGAGGAGCCCCGGTGCGCCTACGAGCACCAGGGCTCCTTCGCCCGCGGCGACGACGGCGCCACGATCGAGGACTCCGCCCGACTGCTCCCCGGCGGCCCCTACCCCCGGCGCGGGTACGAGGTGTCCGGCGACTTCGCGGCCCTCTTCGACGACCGCGAACCGGCCCAGCGGGCCCTGCGCGTCCTGTTCTCCCAGGAGGTCCAGGAGGACTGGGCCGACGAGGGCACCATGTACTCGGCCATGACCCCGGTCATGAAGAAGATCGGCGGGCGCGAGGGCGAGGACGGCACGGCCCGCGCCGTCTACCGCCGCTTCCGGCAGAACGACGTACCGCGCTGCCTGGACGCGTCGGGCGTGATGCGGCCGATGCTGCGCGACGCCTTCCACGAGGCGGCCCTGAAGACCGTCGCCGCGGTCGCCACGGACGGGGCCCTCTCCGAGGCGGAACTCGACGGGATCCTGAAGGGCCTGGAGAGTGTGCAGAGCGCGGACACACCAACAGGCGACGGCGAATCGGTGAACAGGGAGCTCGTGGTGTGCAGCGGTGGTTTATAGGTTCCGTACAACGCCAGGGGGCCTCGCGCAGTCGATGACCGCCGGTTTTCGTCCACAACTGTCAGGGCCCACCAGGAAACGGCGTCGGAGACTGTACGGAGTCGACGGGCGGTTTTCCTTGGTGGGCTTCGTAAGGTCACTACATGACCGTTTTGGACGACACCGCCTCGAACCCCGGCGACGAGCCCACCGACGCGCGTGGGCGTGTGGCGGAGCTGCACGCGATCCGTGAGCAGGCTCTGGCCGGCCCCAGCGAGAAGGCGACCGAGGCGCAGCACGCCAAGGGGA